>NZ_JAIHBA010000042.1:0-52054 GCF_019718735.1 Pseudomonas sp. RIT778
AACCGACTGAATGAGCTCACAGTCATCGAGAGAGATATACAGTCCCAGACGAAGCTGATCGACGAATTCCTTAATCCCGCCAACCTGGAAATGGTTATCCAGTTGACCAGCAATCAAAAAATTCGCGCGGAAACGGTGCTCGCCGTGCACCAGCTTCGAAATAAGCCTTGCGGCATGTCTCCTGAGAAATACGTAGCCGAAATCGATCGAATGCTGAAGCAACGATATTCTGCCGGAGCCATACGAATCTCTGAGTGATACTTCTCGCCCCGGCGTCAAAGCTCGATTCGCCGATATCGACCTATAGGCAGAGCGCAAGGGGTCCTACGTTGGCGTAGGGGGCGGGTTGGTGTTTTGCTGGTCGATGAGCTGTGCTCGAGAAATTCGCCAAGTCCAGACAATCGTGGTGAGCATGCAGATGACAGCTACGATCATGGCAATCGTGATTCCTGTAATGCTCAGCAGAAAACCTAACACGCCATCTATGTCTGCGCTTTGCCCCATCGTGCGCTGTAGAGCCATGAAACGAATTCTGGCTGCGATGTCGGCCTTCATTCCGCCGAACGCCTCTTTCTCTATGTTCACATCTGTGTCGCTGGGCATCATCTTGAACGTTGTCTTATAAAGCTCCACTGCCGTGCCGCAATAGTAATTGCGGCTCGCATCATTATTTTTTGATGCATCGATGCAAAGCTCAAGGTAATCAATCGTTCGCTTGTCTTGGTTTTCGGCAAGCATGAAACCGTACTTAGCGTTATGTTCGTTGGAGCTTTTCCGGTACTCACCTAGCAGGTAGGTAAGGTATCCAAGGTAGCTACCTAAGATGACAATTCCCACGGTGGCCATGAGCAGCACCCTAGTCAGTGCGCGTTTCGAGGCCACGAGCGTAATCTTTTTGGCTAGCTTTCCCAGAAAGCCTGCATCATCAAATCCATCCTTAATGCTGCCCATGTAGTTCCTTCAACAGTTTCGTGCTTATCTTAGGTGGCCAGCATTATGCCTCCGTGCCGTCATTGCCGCGAGCGACGATGGCACAGGTTCTGGAAATGCCTAGGAGCATCAGCGAGGCTGCGTCGCACCCACGCTTTGAAGCTGCTCTTCCAATTGCGCGAATGTGAAGGAGTCACAGTCTGGTGAAAATTAGAAAGCTGGAAATCAGGAACTTCCGTGGCGTCAGCAAGCTGGAGTGGAACCTCCCGAAGGCTCACATCTTCTGTCTTATTGGAAAGGGAGACTCGTCTAAATCGACCATATTGGATGCCATTCGGTATACGTTCTATCCCCAGTGGAATCTCACGCTCAGCGACGCCGACTTCCATAACGGCAACATTGAAAACTCCATCACAATCGAAGCAACGATCGGCGAGCTTGTAGACGATTTTTGTTCTCTCGCTAAGTATGGGCATTACCTCCGAGGCTGGGACATCGACGCGTTTCAGATCAACGATGAGCCAGATGACCATCTCGAAAACGTGCTCACCGTGCGTTTCACTGTTGGCAAAGATCTCGAACCCCAATGGGTTGTCGTATGCGACCGACAACCGGAGGGAGTTCCCTTCAAGCAAGCCGACCGGAACAAAGTCAGCGTCGGCTTGATCGGCACATTCAGTGAAAGGCAGCTTTCATGGGCTACGGGTACTGCCTTGTCAAAGCTGACCGCGGCACAGAGCCTGAATGAACTGCTGGCAGATGCCTCAAGAACTGCGCGATCGTCATTAGATGCGAAGCGGGAGGAGACGCTAAAAAATTTCGATGCTGCGGCGTTGAAATCTCAGGAAGTCGCCAAGCTCCTTGGGGTTCCCGTAGTCGATGCCTACAAGGCGCACCTCGATCTTGCCTCCATAAATTTGAAAGCTGGTGGATTAGTCCTGCATGACGGTGAAATTCCGCTGCGCCAGTTGGGGCTAGGATCCAGGCGCATGCTTCTGTGCGGTATTCAGAAGATGGGACTGGATGAAGGCCATATCACCCTGTTCGACGAGGTGGAGCTCGGCCTGGAGCCTCACCGGATTACACGGCTGATCAAGCACATCAGGGAAGACAAACGGGGCCAATATTTCCTCACGACCCACTCGCCGACAGTATTGCGTGAGCTGACCATCAATGAGCTCTACGTCGTGCACCGTGAAGGCGGCTTAACTCAGGTTATCCCAGCAGCAAAAAAAGGGCTTGAACAGCATGAACTACAGGGAAAAGTACGTTCAAGCTCCGACGCATTCCTCGCCAAGAAGGTCATCGTGTGTGAAGGCGCAACAGAGGTTGGCTTCCTCCGGGGATTCGATGATTACCAGGTCGAGAATAAGAAAGATCCACTGTCATACCATGGAGTGGCACTGCTGGACGTCATCGGTGGGTCAAAGGTGAAACCGATCGCCAAGGCGTTTAAGGCACTTCACTACAATGTGTCTGCACTCGCCGATGGAGATGCGGACGACCAATTTTCCGAGGCTGATGCGCGTGAGCTTAGGGAGTTGGAGATTCCAGTCTTCATGTGGAGTGACAAGCTGTCATTGGAGGAGCGTGCTTTTCAAGATGTGCCGTGGGAATTCGTCTTGAGTAGCCTCTATCTAGCACGGGATACGCTGAATTACTCAGTGAGGGATCAAGTACTCAATAAGTTCGAAGGTAACTTGGAAAAGGAGCTTGGCCACTGGGAAGACAGTCCTGAGCTGCGAAAGGCCATTGGTATTGCGGCCAAAAAATCGAACTGGTTCAAAGACATCACACGTGGTGACTTATGGTTTAAAACGATTAAACCTGCGTTTGAGGACGCTGAATTCGCTAAAACGGACCTATCCATTCAGCTAACAAAGCTTTGGAAGTGGGTCGAGCATGTCTGAAGAATTAGCCGTCAAGCTCAACGACTGCAAGACCAAAGGGTATGTAATCGCCCCAGCAGGCTACGGAAAGACGCATCTTATTGCTTTGGCAGCGCGGGTTTCTAACGGTAAGCAGCTGGTTTTGACTCACACCTTCGCCGGCGTAAATTCGATCAGAGCGAAGATGACTTCGCTCGGCGTACCGACTTCAAAATACCAGGTCGATACCATTGCGAGCTGGTCTCTGCGTCTGTGCTTGGCTTATCCGAAGACTTCAGGATGGAATGTAGACAACCCGACAGATGAACAGTGGAACCAGCTTTATGAGCGCTGCTCCGCCCTGCTCGCGAAGGCGTTCATCCGGCATGCCATATCAGCTTCATACGCGGGTATTTATGTCGACGAGTATCAGGATTGCTCTGATTTGCAGCACTCGTTGATATGTGCTTTGGCAGATATCTTGCCCTGTCGGCTCTTGGGCGATCCAATGCAGGCTATTTATGATTTCGACGACGCCAAGCCGGTGGATTGGGAGCGCAGCGTCTATCCCAAATTTGAGTGTCTAGGCCAGCTAGAGACACCATGGCGCTGGGCTGATAATCCAGCGTTGGGCGCTTGGCTGAAGGACGTCCGTACCAGTATTCAGGCAGGTCGGCAGATCGATCTTTTAGGGAGGAAACCGCCCTGCGTGATTCGGTACCGCACCGAACCTGAAGATCTTGAAAAAAAGCAGCGCTCTGCACTTTGGAGCTCGTTAGGTCACAATGAAAGCGTCATCGCGCTCCACGGTGGAGACCCACGATCCAAGAATATGACGCACAATTTGGCCCAAGGAATGGCGGGCCGGTTCTCGTCTATTGAGGAAATTGAGGGAAAAGTGCTTCATGCATTCCTCAAGCAATTGGCCGCGGCGAAGACCGCCCAGAAGGGGTTGCTACTTGCGCTGACGTTTGCGAAAAAGTGTTTCACTGGTGTTGGCAGCGTAGTGACGGCCGGTACCAGTCGCGGAGAGTCTGCGATCCTCCGGAAAACTACCAAATATCCAGGCCTGCTTTTGGCCGCAAATGATTACCTCGCAGATCCTACAAGCAGTCACCTGATAGCATTCTTCCTAGAGCTTAAAGCAAACCCGGAGACGGGTGCTTATCGCCGTGACTTGTTGTTTCGCCTGCTCCACGTACTCAAAATGCATAGCGAGAGTGAAGGGTTGACCCTGATAGAGGTGGGCAAGATCTACCAACGCGATATGAGGCATACGGGACGCCCCATCTCTCACCGCAAACTCATCGGCACCACCTTGTTGGTTAAAGGTCTTGAATTCGATCATGCGGTGATCCTGGATGCGGATTCTCTCGATGCCAAGCATCTGTATGTTGCGATGACTCGCGGATCCAAGTCTCTGACGATTATCGGCAATGGCCGGCATGTGCCAGTAGAGCGGGTCGTATGAGCTAGTCGTCGCGAGGAGATGGATTGTGAGGAGCGCAAACACCTCGAGGAAAGGGCAGAAGCCAAACGCATGGCGGAGTACTCCGGGAGCGGGATAGAACCCACCGTAAGTGACGACATCAGCTAAATTTTGAAAAAACCCACAAGGTAACCTGCAAGGTGGCTTCAAAGCCTAGGGCATGCGGTATGCTCAGATTTTGAGGGGAGCGAGACGAAGATGTCGCAAGCGTTAAAGCTGTTTGTAGAGAATCAGGAAGATATCGAGCAGCTATGGGTTATTCACGAGGATTATGCTGGTGAGGGTAGAGGGCGTAAGCATGGTGTTGAGGTACTGAACCGTTCCGTTATCGTGTTCGTGACGGCTATCTGGGAAAGCTTCATAGAAGATTTGGCTCAGGAAGCGTTTGACTACCTGATTACCCATGCGTCTGACTCCAGCCATATCCCCCAAAAAATCAAAAATCATATTGCAGCGGCGGTTTTGAATCAGAAAGATCCAAACCGAGTGTGGGAGGTAGCAGACTTGGGGTGGAAACAAGTCTTAGCTTCGCATAAAGCGTCAGTGCTGGAGAAATGGGTCGGCAATTTCAATACCCCCAAAACCGAGCCAGTGAATAATCTTTTTGATCAGCTGTTAGGTATCCCGACCCTCAGCAATAACTGGCATTGGAAAGGCGTCTCCCCCAAAAAAGCAGCCGAGAAGCTGGATAAGTTCATTACTATGCGCGGCGATATCGCCCATCGCTTACGGCATGGTAAGCCTGTGGGCAAGGGGGATGGATTCAACTATTTGATGCACGTTATCAGTATCGCTTTCCATACTGAGTTCGCTGTGGGAGATCATCTCGCCCGGGTAACTGGTACTTACCCTTGGTCGCCAATACAGCACTCAGATTGATGAACCATTCTAGGCTCAGCGCAGGTGGGATTCTTGCTTCATCCCCTTGTCGATATGTTATACGGTCCGGCGGATGCTAGCCGGCGCCGTTTTTGAAAGCACCACTACGGTGATGGCAAAAAACTGCCACCGCAGCCCGCCGGAGCAAGCAACTGCGCTTCAAGCTAAGCGTTAATACAGGCGGGAAAGACTGAACTCGGCCGACTCTGTTGGAATGTCGGACGTGGTTTCAAACCTGATAGCGCAATGCAGATCATTCTGCGGCGTGATGCGACACCCTATGACCTGAAGGAGCATAAGGGACCCTGCATGGATTGCTTGAACCCTTCAAAGCGCTCATGGGCCTCGGTTTGCTGAAGATTCGTACGAGAATAGAACACTGTGTGGGTGAATACGTCTAATGCGGAAGTACTTTCACGAATGTTTGCGTAACAGGAAATCTGGAGCATGACGCCATCCAAGCGGTCATCCTCAAGGCGTTTATCAATGTGTCGACGATGTTTTTCATACAAATCAATTAACTGCGCATCAAGATGAAGCTGCAGTTTTCGACTTGTATCGACAACGATAGGCTCTTTCGCTGATATCTGGGGTTCAAAATTAAAAGCCACGCACCCAGAGCCCAGTCGGTCTAATTGCCGGCAGCCGCGGCTCAATTGTTTTTCAAAATTTTCAGGAGAGTTGATTGTTTTACATGCTACAAAGTAGTCACCAAATGGAGCTTCAATGACGACGTCAGGCTCACCCAGACGTGCTCCGAGTCTCCGATGACGCGCGTACTGAAGAGTTTCCAATTCGAACAGCGCATCCTTCCCCGGCGATGGTGTCTTTGACGTCGGATCCAAGGTATTGGATGCCATTCGGCTGAGTGGTTCCTTGAGCTCACTCTCATCCCCACAGGCGACGATGGCGGAAAGAACCCGCTGAGCTTGGCAAAGTTTGGGGTCGAAAGGTTCTGCCGAATTTTTTTCAGCTGTGACTTTTTCGCAGATTTCCAAATATGCTGCAAGATCCGTTTGATTTCTGATTCCTACACCGTGCCGTAAGCAAATTTCTCGTACTTTCGTAGGGAGTTGGGCTATTTCCTCCCATGATAGTTGGATCTCAGGGCTAGCTCGGCGATCTGTCTGGAACATGAAATCTCCCTCAATTTCATATGATTATTCGCAACGTTATCGATCGGCAAACCCTCAGGATATTGGCGCCGATGCGGAGCTTACACGCGATTCGAGGCAAGGCTGAGCGCTTATCGCTAATTTCGTCTTGATCCGCAATCTCAGAACCAACCTCAAAACTAGGACGCTATCGGCTATCCGATACCAGATTCCACGCTATAACGGTTGAATGGCAAGCTCGTCGGTGCGCTCGGCATTTTCATCTCAGTGTCAGAATTATTCTGAGAATATATGTCAAAGCCGCGTCGTTTCTGGCTGCGACAGTTTTAATTCTCTAAAATGTAAGTCCTGACCGGTATTTTGGGAGGTTGCGACAGTTTTGCGTTTCCTTCGTAACTGGATGAGGGCGCCTAAATACGGGCATGCCCGCGACAGCTTTAATTCTCAAAATCCACCCCCAATAAAATCGCAGCTTCGGCTGCGATTTTGTTATCCGGATCGAGGGCACCATGGATCGCTTTCAGGAAATGCAGGTTTTCGCCATCGTCGCCCAGGAACAGGGCTTTTCCGCTGCTGCGCGGCGTCTGGGTCTGTCGGCGGCGAGCGTGACCAGGGCGGTGGCGGCGCTGGAGCAGCGGATCGGCACGCAGTTGTTGATCCGTACCACCCGCAGTGTGCATTTGAGCGAAGCGGGTCTGCGTTATCTGGAAGATTGTCGGAGAATTCTCGCCGAGGTGCAGGAAGCGGAGGATTCCGCTGCCGGCAGTCATACCCAGCCCCGTGGGCAGTTGACGGTGACGGCGCCGGTTTTATTCGGTGAACAATTCGTCACGCCGGTGATGGCGCGTTATCTGACGCAATACCCGGACGTTTCCATCAATGCCCTGTTGCTCGACCGGGTGGTGAACATGGTCGAGGAGGGCATCGACGTCGCGGTGCGTATCGGCGAGTTGCCGGACAGCAATCAGCATGCGATCCGGGTCGGTGAGGTACGACGGGTGATTTGCGGCTCGCCGGAATTCTTTGCGGTCCATGGCCGGCCAACTCACCCACAGGCCTTGGCCGGGGCGCCGGTGGTGGCGACATCGGCCATCGGCCAGCAGCGCAGTTGGCCATTCATGGAACACGGTGAACTGATTGGCGTAAAACCGGAGCCGCGTCTGGTGGTCACGGCCAATCAGGCTGCGATCACGGCGGCGTCGCTGGGCCTGGGGCTGACCCGGGTGCTGTCTTATCAGGTGGCCAGCAAGGTGGCTTGCGGCGAGCTGGAAATCGTCCTTGCCGAATTCGAACTGCCTGCGCTGCCGATCCACGTGGTGTATCAGGGCGGGCGCAAGGCACCGGCTCGGGTCCGCAGTTTTGTCGACTTCATGGTGAACGCATTGCGTGAACACCCAGCGTTGAAAAATGCGGCTTTATTTCATCCAATGAAATAATGGATTGCGTTTGCTGGTGATTCTGTTGTTTTCGCGATAGGTGGAAGATGGCTGCCACGGCCGCCGTCCATCCTGAACGGCGCATTCGTTCAGCGGAGTCGACCATGCAAGCGATCAAACTCTACAACTTCCCGCGTTCCGGCCACGCCCATCGCGTCGAACTGATGCTGTCCCTGCTGCAATTGCCGACCGAGCTGGTGTTTGTCGATCTCGCCAAAGGCGAGCACAAACAGCCCGGTTACCTGGCCATCAACAGCTTCGGGCAAGTGCCGGCCATCGATGACAACGGCGTGGTGCTGGCCGACTCCAATGCAATTCTCGTCTACCTGGCTCAGAAATACGGCAACGGTCGCTGGTTGCCGACCGATCCGGTTGGCGCAGCGCACGTGCAGCGCTGGTTGTCGGCGGCTGCCGGGCCGATTGCTTTCGGGCCCGCCGCCGCACGCTTGATCACGGTGTTCGGGGCGAAGTTCAACGCCGAAGAAGTCATCACCCGTGCGCACAACTTTCTCAAGGTGATGGATGTGGAACTGGGCAAAACCCCGTACCTGACCGGCACTGAGCCCACCATCGCCGATGTCTCGGCCTACAGTTACATCGCCCATGCGCCGGAAGGCAATGTGTCGCTGGACGACTACGCTAACGTTCGCGCCTGGCTGGCGCGTATCGAAGCGTTGCCCGGTTTTGTCGGCATGCCGCGCACCGTCGCCGGTCTGCAAACCACCGCCTGACTTTGATCATCCACACTGCGCCGACGGTGCAGGGGAGAGGCCGAGATGGAACGTTCACCGTGGCACGCTGGCGAGCAACAGTTGCAGGCCCATGTCGGCGTTGCCGAACGCATGGCGGAATTCGGTCGTAAGGTGATTCGCACCTGGATGCCGGATCAGCACCGTCAGTTCTATCAGCAACTGCCCTTCATGCTGTACGGCGCGGTGGATGCCGAGGGCCGTCCCTGGGCCAGCCTGCTGGAGGGCGAACCGGGGTTCGCCCACTCTCCCGAGCCGACGCAATTGCAGTTCGCAAGCCTTCCGGCTGCCGATGATCCGGCGCAGTTGCAGGCCGGTGCCGCGATCGGATTGCTTGGCATCGAGCTGCATACTCGCCGGCGCAATCGGCTCAATGGCCATATTGTCAGCCTTGATGCGGACGGTTTTGCGCTGACGGTGGATCAGTCGTTCGGTAACTGCCCACAGTACATTCAGCTGCGCCAGTTTCAGCGGGTGCCACTGACGGATCCGCAGACCCGCAAGGCCGAACACCGTGACAGCCTCGATGACGCCGCCATAGCGATGATCGAGAGCGCCGACACTTTCTTCGTCGCCAGTTACGTTGATGTCGAAGGTGAGCGTTCAGTCGATGTTTCCCACCGCGGCGGTCAGCCAGGTTTTGTGCGGATCGAAGGCAATCGCCTGACAATCCCTGATTTTGCCGGCAATCTGCACTTCAATACCCTAGGCAACCTGCTGCTCAATCCCTTGGCCGGGTTGCTGTTCATCGACTTTTCCACAGGCGACGTGTTGCAGCTCAGCGGCCGTACCGAGGTCATTCTCGAAGCGCCGCAGATCGAAGCCTTTCAGGGCGCCGAGCGGTTGTGGACATTTGAAGTGGAGAAACTGGTTCGACGTCCGGCGGCGCTGGCTCTGCGTTGGCGCTTCGACGGTATGTCGCCCACCAGCCTGCTGACCGGCACCTGGGCCCAGGCCGATGCGCGGTTGCAGGCGCAAGCGCTGGGCGATGCCTGGCGTCCGATGCGCGTGACACGGATTGAAAAAGAAAGCCGCCACATCCGCTCGATTTATCTGGAGCCGGACGATGGCGCGGGGCTGCCGGTGTTTCTGGCCGGGCAGCACCTGCCGCTGCGGTTCAACCTCGATGGCGAGATGCACATCCGCACTTACAGCCTGTCGGGCGCGCCTTCGGATGATTTCTTCCGGATCAGCGTGAAACGCGAAGGGCGGGTGTCGACGCACCTTCATGAACAGATTCGCGTCGGCGATGTGCTGGAGGCTCGTTCTCCACAGGGGCATTTCACCGTGGCTGCGCTGGAGCGCAAGCCATTGGTGCTGCTCGCCGCCGGGGTCGGCATCACGCCGTTGCTGTCGATGTTGCGTGAGGTGGTGTACCAAGGTCTGCGGACTCGGCGGATTCGTCCGACATTGTTTGTTCAGAGTTCCCGCAGCCTTGCCGACCAGCCGTTTCGCGCGGAGCTGGATCGGTTGCTGGAGGATGCCGGTGACGCCGTGAAGGTGTTGCGAGTGCTCAGCCAGCCAGAGGACGATCTGGTGCAAGGCGAGGATTACGACATTCGCGGCCGTATTGATGGCGATCTATTGCGCAATCTGCTGACCGACGAGGACTTTGATCAGGTCGACTTCGTGCTCTGTGGTCCCGGCGGTTTTACCCAGGGCATCTACGACACTTTGCGTGAACTGGATGTGCGGGACGGGCAAATACACGCGGAAACCTTCGGCCCTTCGACCCTCAAGCGCCAGCCCGATCCGGATGCGATCGTGATCGAGCAATTGCCCGCCGCGACCACGTCGGTGCCGGTGCTGTTCGAGCGTTCGGCCAAGGAAGCGCGCTGGCAGCCCGATGGCGGCAGTTTGCTGGAGCTGGCGGAAAGTCGCGGCCTGCGCCCGGAATTCAGTTGCCGCGGTGGTTCGTGCGGCACCTGCAAGACGCGGCTGATTAGCGGCGCGGTGAATTATCCACAGCCTCCGGCGGAAGTGCCGGAGGAAGGGCAAGTGCTGATCTGCTGCGCGGTGCCGGCGCAGAGTGCCCAGCCGCTGGTGCTGGATCTGTAAGGGATCAGGCGTAGGACAACGCCTTTTCCTCCAGCAGATCCTGATACAACTCGGTCCACTTGCGACCCATTTCATCGGCTGTGAATAACTGCCGATAGCGGGCTTCAGCCTTGAGGCCCATTTCGGCGGCGCGGGCCGGATTTTCCCACAGGGTCCGCATGGCTTCACGAAACGCCTGTGGATGACTCGGTGGCACCACCAGCCCCGTCTCGTTGTGGATATTGATGTAGCTGGTGCCGGTGCCGATCTCGCTGGAGATCATCGGTTTGCCGTACATCGCGCCTTCCAGCAGCGAAATGCCGAACGCTTCCGAGCGCAGGTGCGACGGGAAGACGATCGCGTAGCTCAGTTGCAGCAGGGCGACCTTGTCTTCATCGCTCAAACGGCCGAGGAAGTGAATGTTGCGCAGGCCCAGCGCGGCGGCCTGGGCGTGCAGTTCCTGTTCCAATGGGCCGGCACCGACGATCACCACCGGGTAGTCCACATCCTTCAATGCATCGAGCAGGATGTGCAGGCCTTTGTAATAGCGCATCACCCCGACAAACAGGAAAAACTTATCCCCAAGCTGCTGGCGCCAGCGGTTCATGCGCTCGACGTCGGGCTGTGGATAACCGGCCTTGTTCAAGCCATACGGGATGACGCGGGTCTTGTCCTGGAATTGCTGCAATACATCGCTGGTGTGCAGGTAGTTCGGCGAAGCCGCGACAATCCGGTCGGCACTGGCGAGGAAGCGGTTCATCAGCGGGCGATAGAGTTTGAGCAGGTGCTTCTGGCGAATGATGTCCGAGTGGTACGTCACCACCGTCGGTTTGTTCACGCCGCTGGCGAAGTGCACCAGATCCATGAATGGCCAAGGGAAGTGATAGTTGATCACGTCGGCTTCGGCGGCCAGTTCGCGAAACTGCTTGAACACGCTCCAGGAAAAACCCGTGGAGGCGAACTGGATATCCAGTCTGGCCCGATGCACTTCGTGCTGGCCGAGGCGTACCACGGCTGGTTCGGGATTGGCGCTGAGAGTCAGCACCTGGCCGTCGATGCCGTGCTGGGCGCCACTCTCGCAGAGTTGAAAGATGACTTGCTCGATACCGCCGACCGAGTCAGGCAGGTACGTTTTGAAAAAATGCAGAACTCGCATTCAACCTCCCATGGCCTGGTGGTAGGCGCCGGCCGTGGCCTGCGCGCAACGCTTCCAGGAAAAAAGCCGTGCCTGCTGCAATCCGGCTTCCCGGCATGCCTGCCAGTGCGCTCGATCATCGATCAGTCGGCTCATCGCATCACGCAAGCCGTCTGCATCGTCAGCTTCAATATAGTTGCCGGCGTCCCCCGCCACTTCCGGCATGGCCGAAGAGCGGGTGAGTACCACCGGTGTGCCGCTGGCCATCGCTTCCAGCACCGGCAGGCCGAAACCTTCATACAGCGACGGAAAAATCAGCGCCCTGGCGCCGGCCAGCAATTGCGCGACTTGCTCATCGGGCAAGTAGCCGAGCAGGCACACGTGCCCGCAAGCCAGCGCTTGCTGCAATTCTTCACTGAACTGGTCGCGCTGCCAGCCGGCCATGCCGACGATCAACAGCGGGAAACGCTGGCGCACCAGGTCTGGCAACAGCGCGTGGGCGCGCAGGGCCAGGTTCAGGTTCTTGCGCGGCTCCAGAGTGCCGACGCAGAGGAAATACTCCCGGAACTCGACCGCATGGGCCTTGAGCACCGCATCGATGTCCTGCGGCTCGCGCGGATGGAAACGCTCGGCGACACCCAGCGGCGCGACCACGAAGCGCTCGGCAGGCAGTCCGAAATACTCCCGGGCCTCGTCAGCGATGGCTTGCGAGTCGGTCAGAATGATCCGCGCCTGGCGTACGCCGTCGGCGAGCCGCCGCTCGATTTCCCGCAGCCGTGCCGGTGGCTGGGTCTCGGGGAAATGCAGGTGCGTGAGATCGTGCAGGGTGATCACGGTCGGGCCATCGAAGGCCAGCGGCCACAGGCTCGGTTCGTGATACAGATCGACCGGTTGCGCAGGGCCCTGATCGAAGCGTTTCTGCTCCAGCCAGCGGCGCGCCTGATAGGCGCCGGGGATCTGCCGCAGCAATGGCGTCAGGCGCGAATAACCGGGCATCGCCGCTTCCGGCAGTTGCGAGCTCCAGCCCCAGCCATGGAACAGCGCCATCTCGATATCGGTTTCAGCGTGCAAGGCATTCACCAGTTCGGCCACGTAATGGCCAATGCCGGTGCGCGGCGCCTGGAGGATTCGGGCGTTAAGGGCTATGCGCATGTTGCCTCGCTGGCACTTGAGGCGCCTCCAGCACATGGCGCGCGGTACGCTCGGCCAGTTGCGCGCTGGCTTCACGCCAGCCGATCCATTGCCAGTCGCTGACATCGCGGGCGGCGGGGAATCGACCGTTGCGCTCAAAGGTCTGCACCAGCTCGGCGAGACTTTGCGGCGATTGCAGATCGAAATACGCCATGAATTCACCGCCAATCTCGCGGAACACCGGGATGTCGCTGCCCATCGCCGGCAACCCGCGCTGCATGGCTTCCACCAGCGGCAGGCCGAAACCTTCGACGAACGACGGAAACACCAGTGCGCTGGCATGGGCGTAGGCGTGTTCGAGGCTGGTGTCGCTCAAGTCGTTGAACATGAACAGGCGTCGGTTCAGCTCGGGATGATGGCGGATCCGGGCCAGCAGCGCGTCGCACTTCCAGCCGATGCGGCCGGCAATGCACAACCGGGCTGTCGAGCCGTTGGCCCAGGCAAGGTCGAAGGCATCCAGCAAGTAGTCGTGGTTCTTGCGCGGCTCGATGGTACTGACCATCAGGAACACCGGCTCCGGCGTGGCGAACAGCCGCTCCAGACGCGGTTCGACGGCGGCTTCGAGGCTCTGCAGATCCAGCTCCGAACCGAGGTGAAAGTAGTCGAACCAGCGTTTGTCAGCCTGGGCCGATCCTAGACGACGTTGCAGTTCTGCACGCACCTGATCGCGCACCGTGGCGGAAATCGCCATGAAACCGTCGGCATTACGGGCGATCCAGTCGAACCACTCGCTGTACACCTCGAACAGCCGCGTGTCGTAGAACTGCGGGTGGGACAGGGGAATCAGGTCGTAGATCACCGCAACGATGCCCACACCTTCCTGTTTGAGGCGCTCGGCACGCAGGAAAAAGTCCGAATGCCAGGACGAATCCAGCAGCACCAGTTGATCGCCCGGCTGGTGTTGCAGCGGTTCGCAGCGTTGAGGCAATTGATAGCGATTGACCTGCCCGACCAGCCGCAACGGTACTCCGAATGCACCGAACGAGGTCAGCCGATAGCCGACGTACAACAGGCGTCTTGCCAGTTTTGTGCGGCAACGGGAGTCGAGCCGCTGATGCAGTTGCCAGAAGCGATGGGCCAGCCGTTCCAGGCGTTCGCCAAACGTGACGATGGCATTGAACAGCGGCGAATCCAGCGGCGCCAGACGCTTCACACGGTATAGCTGGCCCTTGAGCAGAACCACCGGTACGCATTCGACGCCTTCGGCGCTCGGCGGCAACTGTTTGATGACATTGCGCACCACCCGCTGGATCCCCGAATTGACCTTCGGGTGTTTGAACACGTGGGTGCATTCGACCAACAGGCGGGTCATGGCGCACGCTCCGCGAGGCTGTCCGCATGGCGGGTGATCGAGGTGCTGGCGCCCAGCCAGGAACAGCCGACGAAATCTTCCCGACGGTTATTGATCACGTGGAACACCAGGCCGTAGTCACGCCATTCGAAGTTGCGGTCCAGGTGCGAATCCAGCCGCGACAGGCTCAGGGCGATTGAATAGTTGCCCTTGCCCAGGCCCATGACGAACACGAAGCGATAGGTGATGCGCTCGCCCGCACGCAGGTCTTCCAGCGCCTGATTCTGGCGGTGGGTGTTGATGCCGTACATGGCCTGGCCCAGGCGATCCTTGATCATGAAGCCGAGCACCAGCCGTTCGATGTCCTGGCGAATCTCCACTTCAACTTCGAGTGTGACCGGCTGACCGACTTCGGCGGCTTCGATCGAACGTTCGCGTTCATCGAGCAGGCGCACGCTGAGGATCCCGGCCTCGCCGGTGCCGGACACGGTGCGCACCTGGCCGCCATCGAGCAGTTCCTGGCGCACGGTCTGGCCTTCGCGTTCGGCGAGCAGCGCGTTGTAGTAATCCATGACCGCTTCGGGCTTGTCGTGCATGACCATGTGGCCGCCTTCGAGCAGGATCGCCGAGTCGCAGATCGACTGGATCGCCGAACGGTCGTGGGACACGATCAACAGTGTGGTGCCGGCCTTGCGGAAGCTGCGGATGCGGTCGAAGCTCTTGTGCTGAAAGTAGGCGTCGCCCACCGACAGCGCTTCGTCGACGATCAGGATGTCGGGGCGGCGCGCGGTGGCAACGCTGAAGGCCAGGCGCATCTGCATGCCGCTGGAATAGGTGCGCACCGGGTGATCGATGGCCTCGCCGATTTCCGCAAAGCGTTCGATGTCGGGCATCAGTGCTTCGATGTCTTCGACCTGCATGCCCAGCAGTTGCCCGGCCATCACCGCATTCTGTCGACCGGTGAAGTCCGGGTGAAAACCCATGCCCAGTTCCAGCAGCGCCGCGACCCGGCCCTCGAGCTGGATCTGGCCGCAGGTGGGTTGAGTGGTGCCGGTGATCATTTTCAGCAGGGTGCTTTTGCCGGCGCCGTTGACCCCGACAATGCCCACCGCTTCACCGGGGGCGATTTCGAAATTCACGTCCTGCAGCACCCAGTGCTGGCGATGACGCATGGGCGAAAACGGAATCAGCCATTCGGCCAGACGGCTCCAGCGAGTGGGGTACTGCTTGTAGGCCTTGCCCAGGCCGGTGACGCGTATGTGCCCCATCAGAGTTCATCCACCATTTCGCCGACCCGGCGGCGGAACAGGCGCAGGCCGACCGCGCACAACAGCAGGCCGATCACGAAGATCGGCACCAGCGAACTCCACACCGGCCACTGACCGTAGAGAAACAGGTTCTGGTAACTGCCGATCAGGTTGGTCAGCGGATTGAGCTGCAGCAGGCGCTGCACCCACTCGGGCAGGATGCTCAGCGGGTACACGATCGGCGTCAGCCAGAACCAGAATTGCAGGCAGATGGCGAACAATTGCCCGACATCGCGAAAGAACACGTTAAGCACGCCGAGGATCATTCCCAGCCCGGCGCAGAACAGCACTTGCAGCGCCAGCAGTGGCGCCAGTGCCAACAGAGCCATGCCCGGCCAGCGTCCGGTGATCAACAGAAAACCGAGGAACAGGCCGATGATGATCGCGAAGTTGATGCCGGCATTGAGCAGCACGATCACCGGCAGACACAGGCGCGGGAAGCTGATTTTCTTCAGCAGGTTGGCGTTTTCCAGAAACATGTTCTGGCTGCGCAGGGTGATTTCCGAGAACAGGCCCCAGGTCAGCAGCCCGGCACACAGGTAGACGCTGTAGGCCATGCCGTCGTCCACGCCGGGCAGACGGGCGCGCATGATGTGGGAAAAGATCACCGTATACACGATGATCATCGACAGCGGGTTGAGTACCGTCCACAGCGCGCCGAACAGCGAATTGCGATACCGCGCTTGAAACTCCCGCTTGACGCTACCGAGGATGAAACCCCGGTAGTCGTGCAGCGAGCGGTACAGGGAAAGCAGCATTCACACCGTCCTGCCATATTGGTCTTCGAAGCGGACGATGTCGTCCTCTCCCAGGTATTCGCCACTTTGCACTTCGATGATCACCAGGTCGATCACGCCGGGGTTCTCCAGACGATGCTTGTGACCGGCGGCGATGAACGTTGATTCGTTTTTCGCCACCAGGGTCGTGCCGCTGCCGTTGTTGGTGACCTTGGCCATGCCTTCGACCACCACCCAGTGCTCATTGCGGTGATGGTGCATCTGCAACGACAGCTTGCCGCCGGGTTTGACCACGATGCGTTTGATCTTGAAGCGCGGGCCTTCCTCGAGCACGGTGTAGGTGCCCCACGGACGGCTGACCGTACGATGCAGGCGATAGGCCTCGTGGGATTTGTCCTTGAGCTGCTTGGCCACCCGCCGCACATCCTGCGCACGGTCGGCATGGGCCACCAGCACAGCGTCGGCGGTGTCGATGACGATCAGGTCTTCCACACCCACAGCGGCCACCAGCCGGCCTTCGCTTTGAACGAAGTTATTGCGGCTGTCGATGAAGATCGCTTCGCCGCTCGCACGGTTGTTATCCGCGTCGGCCGGCACCAGCGCGGCGACCGCGCCCCACGAACCGATGTCGCTCCAGTCGAAACCGGCGGGCACCACCACGACTTTCTCCGAACGCTCCATCAAGGCGTAGTCGATGGAAATGTCGGTGATCTCGGCGAATAGCTGCGGCGACAGTTCCTGTTGCAGATAACCCGTGGTTTCCAGCGGTTCGCTGGCGGCCATGCAGGCGCGGGTCTGCTCCAGCAGCTCGGAGGCGTGCAGCTCCAGCTCGGCGATCAGGGTCGCGGTGGTGAAGCAGAACATCCCCGAGTTCCACAGGAAGTTGCCGCTTTCCAGGTAATGGGTGGCGGTTTGGAGATCGGGTTTTTCCACAAAACGCTGCACTTTGGCCGCGCCTCTGGCATCCAGCGGCGCTCCTGTTTCTATGTAGCCGAAGCCGGTTTCCGGGGTAGTCGGCACTACGCCGAAGGTCACCAGATAACCGTCCTTCGCCAGGTTGACCGCGTGCTCGACTGCACTCTTGAGCGCGTCTTCATTGACGATCAAATGGTCGGCGGGCATCACCACCATGATTGCCGCATCACCGTGCAGGGCTTGCAGCGACAGTGCTGCCGCCGCGATGGCCGGCGCGGTGTTGCGTCCGGTGGGCTCGAGCAGGAAGTGCCCGCGATGCCGGGACAGGCGCGCGGCCTGATAGTGATCCTTGCTCTGGAAGTAGTACTCGCGATTGGTCACCGTGACGATGTCGCCCCAGCCGTCCAGCAGCGCGGCGGCGCGGCGGTAGGTCTTGCCCAGCAGCGACTGGCCGTCGGGCAGGGTCATGAACGGCTTGGGATGGCCCTCGCGGGACACCGGCCACAAACGGGTGCCGGCACCGCCGGACAGAATCACGGGGATCAGCATGGCCTACTCCTTGGCGACGCGTTTCATGTCCGCATCCATCATCATGCGGATCAGGGTGTCGAGGTCGGTCTTGGGTTTCCAGCCGAGCACGCGCTGGGCCTTGGCCGGGTTGCCGAGCAGCACTTCGACTTCAGCCGGGCGGAAGAACGCCGGATCGATCTTCACGTAGTCGCGGTAGTTGAGACCGACATGATCGAAGGCGATGCGGCACATCTCGCGCACGGTGGTGGTGACGCCGGTGGCGACCACGAAATCGTCAGGCTTGTCCTGTTGCAGCATCAGCCACATGGCCTCGACGTAATCGCCAGCGAAGCCCCAGTCGCGCTTGGCGTCGATGTTGCCCAGGGCCAGCTCCTGCTGTTTGCCCTGCTTGATCCGGGCTGCCGCATCGGTGACCTTGCGGGTCACGAATTCGATGCCGCGCAGTGGCGATTCATGGTTGAACAGAATGCCGCTGCTGGCGTGCAGGTTGAAGCTTTCGCGGTAGTTGACGGTGATCCAGTGGCCATAGAGCTTGGCCACGCCGTAAGGGCTGCGCGGGTAGAACGGGGTGTTCTCGTCCTGCTGCTCGGCCTGGATCAGGCCGAACATTTCGCTGGTGGATGCCTGATAGAAGCGTGTGTGCGGGCTGAACTGACGGATCGCTTCGAGCAGGTGAGTCACGCCCAGGCCATCGACGATGCCGGTGGTCACCGGTTGGTCCCAGGAGGCCGCGACGAAGCTTTGGGCCGCCAGGTTATACACCTCGTCCGGTGCCGACTTGATCACCGCGCGCTGCACCGAGCAGGCGTCGGCCATGTCGCCGTCCAGGTAAACGATGTCGGCTTCAACGCCCATCTCGCGCAGACGCCATCGCGAGTCGCTGCTGCGTCGTGCCACCAGGCCGTGAACCTTGTAACCCTTGTCGAGCAACAGTCTGGCCAGATAGGCGCCGTCCTGGCCGGTGATCCCTGTGATCAATGCACTTTTTGTCATTCTTGTCGTACTCGCGTCTCCCAGTCGGACAGGATCGCCCGCAGGGATTGTTGTGTAGTGATTTTCGGCGTCCATCCTGTGGTTCGGGCCAGCCGTTGATGGCTGCCACAAACGCGACGCTGATCTGCGCGGCGCATGCGCGCCGGGTCCTGAACCAGTTGCAGCTCGACCTCGGCCAGGTCGCCCATCTGTTCGATGAGGCTGCGGATGCTTTGCTCACGACCTGAGCAAATGTTGTAGACCTGTCCTGGCGTGCCTTTTTCCAGCAACGCGAAGTAGGCCGAAACCACGTCGCCGACATCTAGGAAATCGCGGGTGACATCGATGTCACCGACTTCCAGTTGCGGCGCTTGCAGGCCTTGTTTGATGCGGTTGATCTGTCGCGCGGCGCTGGCGATGACGAAGCTTTCTTTCTGCCCGGTGCCGATGTGGTTGAACGGGCGCGCCACCAGCACCGGCCAGCCTTCGCTCAACCCCCATTGCAGGCTGAGAAATTCGGCCGACAGTTTGCTCACTGCATAAGGATTGCGCGGGCAGGGTGGTTGTTGTTCGGTGATCGGCAGTGCGGGTTCTTCAACCTGGCCGTAGACGTCGCCCGAGCTGACATACAGGAACGTACCCTTGAAGCCCCGGGCCTTGAGTGCCTGCAACAGGTTCAAGGTGCCATGCAGATTGATATCGAAGGTGCGTGCCGGATCGCGAAAGGCTTCGGGAACGAAGGTCTGGCCAGCCAGGTGAATGACCGCATCGGGCAGCTGAGGCCACAGGTCGATGAGGCTGTCCGGTTTTGTCAGGTCGTAGGGTGAGGCGGCAGGCAGCAGCTCCCACGACGCGTCTTCCCCTTGCAGACGTGACTGGATGTGTTGTCCCACGAATCCACTGAGACCCGTGATGAACAGACTTTTTTTCAAACAGCGACCCCTTGGTCTTTAACTTTCACCACTTCCCACAGGCTTTAAGGGAATGTCTGTCAGACCGAGAGAAAAATCCGGCAGAACGACGGGTGAAGCCGTTGTTGTAGTTGTTTGGTTGCCAATCTGTGCCAATTGCGCAGCAATTTCAACCGGCCAAACCGTGACTGGTCAGTTCTCGTCAGAGTAGTCGGGTTTTTCTCGCCGGGCGGTTCCCGAATCCTCGGCGGATGTGTTTAGAATGCCCCTCGTCGCGATCCCCGGCGGCATTTCGCAAGGATCGTGCGACAGGGTCAAACCGAACATTAAAACAAGAACAGAGACGTGCCCGATGACGCAGGACGAACACCGCTGGTACCGGTTCGATCCGACGCCCGGCCGTCATAGCGTGAAGTTGCCGGGATGGCGGTTTCACCGTGGGATGCCATGAATTTCATTCTCTACTCGGACGTCAACGACCGCTCCATCAGCCAGAGTCTCGGGCGTCCCGAATACAGCTACTACTTCGTGCTCAAGGCCTATCGCCCGGTGCTGGAAAGCCTGGGTCGGGTGCATGTGGTATCCAGCCGCGCCGAAGTCGATCCACTCTATCGAGCCCTGCTCGGTGCTGGTGAAAGCAGCGTTTTCCTGTCATTCACGCCGCCGCAAAATACGCCGACCGACCTTGAATGCCCGACGATCTGCGTGATCGCATGGGAGTTCGATTCGATCCCCGACGAGTCGTGGGACGATGATCCGCGCCACGACTGGACGCAGATGCTCGCACGACAGGGACGGGTCATCACGCTCTCGAGCCACACCGCCCGCGCGATTCACCGCGCCATGGGCGAGGACTTTCCGCTACTCGTGCTGCCGACGCCCTTGTGGGAAAACTTCGCCGCCATTCGTGATCAGCACGTCAGTGCGCCGATCAATCCAGGCGCGACCCTGGCGATCAAGGGCTGCATTTTCGACAGCCGAACGCTGGGACTGTCTGCCGACGATTTGCTGCCCAAACCGCTGACCGCCGAACAACTGGCTGAAATCGAGGCACTGCGCCCGCCACCGCTGACGGTCAAACGACGCCTGGTCATTGCCCGCCATTATCTGCGTCTGTGGTTGCTGGGCGCGGGTGAAGAACGGGTGAAATTCCTGCACCACTGGTACTGGGAAGGTGTGCAGGATCTGCTGTCGGACAGCGCACACGCCTGGCTTGAAAAACGTTTCCCGGCCATCGCCGCTCCGCATGCGGTGGCGGTGGTCGAGCCACCCCCGCTGGATCTGCCGGACACCTCTTCTGTGGTCGAGACCGCGGTGGAAGGCGTGATCTACGTCACCGTGTTCAACCCCAAAGACGGGCGCAAGAACTGGCACCACCTGATCACCGCGTTCTGCTGGGCCTTTCGCGAAACGCCTGACGCGACGCTGGTGCTGAAGATTACCCAGAACGATCTGGCGTCCTACTACAGCGAACTGATGACCCTGCTCGCGCAACTGACACCGTTCGCCTGCCGGGTGCTGGTGATGCACGGTTATCTGGACGATGCGCAATACGCGCGGCTCTACCAGGCTGCGAGTTTCTACGTAAACGCCTCACGCTGCGAAGGCCTGTGCCTGCCATTGATGGAGTTCATGTCCAGCGGCAAACCGGTGATCGCCCCGGACCACACGGCCATGGAAGATTACATCGACGACACGGTGGCTTTCGTCGTGCAATCCAGCGAAGAGCTGACGATCTGGCCCCAGGACATCCGCATCCTCTACCGCACCCTGCGCTATCGGCCGGACTGGGCTTCGCTCAAAAGCGCCTATGAGCACAGCTACCGGATGGCCAAGGCACAGCCGCAGGAATACGCGCGCATGTCTGCCGCCGCTGTCGAACGCATGCACGACTACTGCGCGTTCGCTCCGGTGCAGCGGCGCATGGCGGACTTTTTCGGCCTCGTGCCGCTGGCTGCCGATGCCGCCCCCGTGACGGACAACGCCTCATGCTGATCATCATTCATTCGGAAACCAACCAGCACACCATCGCGCAGAACCTGGGGCGTTCGGAGTACAGCTATTACTTCGTGCTCAAGGAGTACCGGCCGGTGCTCGAACGTCTTGGGCGTGTGGTGGAAGTCGTCGATCCGGCGCGCGAAGTCGATGCGTTGTATCTGGAATGCCTGTCCCGTGGCGAGCCCTGCGTGTTCCTGTCGTTCTCGCCGCCGCACCGCACGCCGATCCACCTGGCATGCCCGACGTTGCCGGTGTTCGCCTGGGAATTCAGCACCATCCCCAACGAACCCTTCGACAACGAGCCGCGCAATGACTGGCGCACAGTGCTCCGGGCCTGCGGCGCGGCGATCACCCATTCCACCTACACGGTCAACGCCGTGCGCGAAGCCATGGGCGCCGATTACCCGATTGTCGCGGTGCCCGCGCCGGTGTGGGATCGCTTCGCGGCCCGGGGCGTGCAGCTTCAGGGGCAGCCCTCGACAGGTCCGGTGCGCCTGACGATCAAGGGGCTGGTCGCTGACAGTCGTCAGCTCGATCTCGAAGCGTTCGGTCCGAAACACCTGCGCCGTGGCGAGGGCATCGATTTCCAGGCACCGGTGCGCGAGCAGGAGCTGCTGCTGGACGGTGTCGTCTACACATCGGTGTTCAATCCCGGTGACGGGCGCAAGAACTGGGAAGACATGCTCAGCGCTTTCTGCGTGACATTCCGCGACGTCGAAGACGCGACGCTGGTGCTCAAGCTCACGCACCACGATGCCGAAGAAGCGCTCGGCGACATTCTTCATCACCTGTACAAAAACCAGTCCTACCGCTGCCGCATCGTGCTGATTTATGGCTACCTCGCGGACGCGGACTACGAGCGTCTGGTGCAGGCCACCCGTTACGTGGTGAACACTTCCTACGGTGAGGGTCAGTGCCTGCCGCTGATGGAGTTCATGTCCTGCGGCAAACCGGCCGTGGCGCCGCGCACCACGGCGATGATCGATTACCTGAACACCGACAACGCGTTCCAGGTCGAGTCCACCGATGAACTTACCGCCTGGCCTCACGACCCGCGCAAGGCGTTCCGCACATTGCGCTACATGACTAATTGGGCGTCGGTCTGTGTGGCCTATCGCGACAGCTATGCAGTGGCGAAGAACGATCCCGGGCGTTATGCGCAAATGTCGGCGCAAGCCGTTGCCAGTCTCCAGGCGTTCTGCAGTCAGGCGGTGGCCGAGCAACGTTTGCGTGATTTCCTCGCTCAAGTGCAGGAATGTCGTGCTGTCGCTGCAACGGAAGCCACGGGCACATGATCCGCGCATTGCTGAGGCGCTTGCGTCCGGTGGCGCGATCGGTGCCGGTCTCTTTGCCGGTTGCTGCGCCTGAACCGCTGGCTGCCGGCGTGTCGCCGCGGGACGTCGGCCTGCACGACGCCATGCTCGACGGCTGGTTTCACGGCGACAGTGGCGAGTTGCTCAAGGGCTTTGCCATTGACGCGGACGACACCCTGCTCGACGTGGGTTGCGGTGAGGGCGTAGCGACATTGTTTGCCGTGCGCCAGGGCGCCTCGGTGATCTTCACCGACAGCGAACACGACAAGGTGCGCGATCTTGCCCGGCAAGTCGAAGCGCAGAGCCGCAAGGCCAGCCTCGGTCTGGTCAGCAACAGTCTGCCACTGCCGCTGAGCGACGGCTGTGCGAGCAAGGTCGTGTGCATGGAAGTGCTGGAGCACATCGATCAGCCCGAGCCGTTCATGGCCGAGCTGGTGCGCATGGGCCGTCCCGGTGCGCTGTACCTGCTCAGTGTGCCGGCGCCGGTGGGCGAGCATTTGCAGCAGGGCATTGCCCCGGCGGGTTATTACCAGTCACCCAACCATGTGCAGATCTTCACCCCGGAACGCTTCGCGGCACTGGTGGAGGATGCCGGCCTAGTGATCGAGCATCGTCAGGCCACGGGCTTTTTCTGGGTCATGGGCATGATCTTTTTCTGGGCCAGCGAACGGGCTGGCGGACGTGACCTCGGCGGGGCCGTGCGCGACCGGATCCAGGCGCCGTATCCACCATTGATGGAGAGTTGGGCCAGAACCTGGCAGGACTTGCTGGCGCAGCCCGATGGCTTGGCGATCAAACAGATGCTCGACCGTTTCATGCCCAAGAGTCAGGTGATCATCGCCCGCAAACCGCTCGATGCAGGACGTGTGTCATGAGCGGCAAGCGGATCATGGACATCGAAGTCCTGCGCGCTGTCGCGGTACTCGGCGTGCTGTTTCATCACTTGCAGGGCAGCCTGTTCACCGACCCGGTGCCGCTGCTTAAAAGGGTTCATGCCTGGGCGCAGCCGTGGTGGGGCGTCGACCTGTTTTTTGCGATTTCCGGGTTTGTCATCGCCCGCAGCCTGATCCCGGCGCTGCGCGGCTGCAGCAATCGCCAGGAGTACTGGGAGCAGACGCGCAATTTCTGGCTGCGCCGGGCGTTTCGTCTTCTGCCGTCGGCCTGGCTGTGGCTGGCGCTGATGCTGCTGGCGTGCGTGTTTCTGAATCGATCAGGCGCGTTCGGCACGTGGTCCGCCAACGTCCAGGCCACCCTGGCCGGGGTGCTGCAGTACGCCAATTTCCGCTTTGCCGATGCGTTCTTTCATTACGAATACGGCAGTAGCTTCGTCTACTGGAGCCTGGCGCTGGAGGAGCAGTTCTACCTGTTGTTCCCGCTATTGATCATGCTGTGCCGCAAGCATCTGGTGTGGGCATTGCTGGCGCTGGTGGCGGTGCAATTGTTCACCGTGCGCACGCCGCTGCTGATGGTGATTCGTACCGATGCGCTGGCGCTGGGCGTGCTGTTGGCGATGTGGAGCGTGCAGCCCGGTTATCGCCGCTGGGAGCCGGTATTTCTGCGGCGGCCATGGGCCGGAGTGTTCGCGCTGGTCGGCCTCGGAGCGCTGCTGAGTTTCATGGCCACCGACCGTTTCACTTTTGCCGGTTACCGCATCGGGTCTATCGCCGTGCTCAGCGCCGTACTGGTGTGGATTGCTTCGTACGACCGCAATTACCTGCTGCCGGCCGGGGGCCTGCAACGACTGATGGCATGGATCGGCAGCCGCTCCTACGGCATTTACCTGATCCACATCCCGGCCTATCAACTGGTGCGGGAACTGACCTTCCGTTTGCAGGGCGCCGGTCTGCCGAGCCCGGCCGGGCATCCGATCGTGACGCTGCTGATAGCCGGTGGCCTGATCGTGCTGCTCAGCGAACTCAATTACCGCTTGATCGAAATGCCCATGCGCAATCGAGGCGCCACGCTGGTGAAACGCCTCGCCACCTCGCGAACCGTCGTCTCGTCCTCTGGAGCCACCTCATGCTGAGCCTTCTGAAAAAACTCACGGCGGCTCCGGCCCCCGCACAAGCTGTCGCATCGGTCGCCGACAAGGTGGACCCTTACATGCTCGGCCTGCACGACGCGATGCTCAGCGGCTGGTTCAACCAGGAAACCGGTGAGCTGTTCAAAGGCTTCCCGGTGACCGCTGATGACACCTTGCTCGACGTTGGCTGCGGCGACGGTGGCAACGTGCATTTCTGCGGCATGCGCGGGGCGAAGATCATCATTGCCGACATCGACGGCGCCAAGGTCGAAGCGACTCGCCAGCGCTTGAGCGATACGCCGGCGCGTGGCGTCGAATGCCATGTGACCGACTGCAATCCGCTGCCGATCGCCGATGGCACCGCCACTCGCGTGGTGTCCACTGAAGTCATCGAGCACGTCGACGATCCGGCGCAGTTCCTTGCCGAACTGGTGCGTGTCGGCCAGTCGGGCGCGCTGTATTTGCTAAGTGTGCCGCACCCCAGCTCCGAAGACCTGCAAAAGGACATCGCCGCGCCGGAGTATTTCCAGAAGCCCAACCACATTCGCATCATCAGCGAAGAGCAGTTCAAGGCGATGGTCAGCGAGGCGGGACTCGAGATCATCAGCCATAGCCAGTACGGCTTTTACTGGTCGATGTGGATGATGTTGTTCTGGGAAGCCAAGGTCGAATTCAGCAACCCGGATCATCCGCTGCTCAACCATTGGGCCGATACCTGGCAAGCGGTGCTCGACTCGCCGCGCGGCGCGCAGATCAAGCAGGCGCTGGATGCGGTGGTGGCGAAAAGTCAGGTCATCATTGCCCGCAAGCCCTGAGCGCTTTTGTGTAACCTTGCAGCCTGATGTCTCAGGGATCTGCAAGGTATGCGCTTTATCATCGGGTGGTCAGCCCTGGTGGCTGTGTTGTTGCTGTGTGCTTGTGAACGACAGGACGCAGTGCCGCTCGATCAGCAGCTATATGTCTGGCAACGGCAATGGACGCCAGCCCATGTACAGGCCCTGAACGACAGTCGCAACGACTTTTCGACGTTGCGGGTCTTGGCGTTGCAGGCTTTCCCGAATGCCGGATGGAGTCGGGCACGCGTCGATTCTGCGTTGTTGAAACGCGATGCCCGGCCGCTGATCGCGGTAATTCGCCTCGACGGCCAGCTCAAGGCGCTCGACCCGCAAGCGGTCACGGCGCAAATCCTTCAAGTGCTCGATGACTGGCAAGGGCAGGGACTCACCCTGGCCGGGGTCGAGATCGACCATGACGCCGGCAGTGCCCGACTGTCGGGCTATACCGAATTCCTCGCTCATTTGCGCGGCGCATTGCCGGCCAATCTGCCCCTGAGCATCACCGCGCTGCCTGCCTGGCTCGACAGCCCGCAATTGCCGGCGCTGCTGGCGACCGTCGATAGCAGTGTATTGCAGGTGCACGCCGTCAGTGATCCGCGTCGCGGTCTGTTCGATCCCGAGCAGGCGCAGCGCTGGGCCAAGGCCTGGGGGCGGGTGACCGATAAACCGTTTTATCTGGCGCTGCCGGCCTATGGCGTGGCGTTGTTGGCGGATGCCGATGGCGCTCCGGTGGTGGAAAGCGAAGTGCCACTCGAACGGGGTGGCCAGCGACGCGAATTGCTCGCCGATCCACAACAACTGGGCCGGTTGGCCAATGAGTTACGCGAGGATCGCCCGGCGCACCTGGCCGGTCTGATCTGGTTTCGGCTGCCGTTGGCCAACGACCGCAGAGCCTGGAGCCTGAGCACACTGCGTGCGGTCGCCCGAGGCGATGTATTGAGCAGCCAGCTTGGCCTGACGTTTACCGAACAGAACGGCCTGCAAGACATCGCCCTGCGTAACGTCGGCAACCTCGACAGCGCCTGGCCTGCCCGCATCACCCTCAAAGCCCGGGGCTGCGAAGGCGCCGATGCGCTCGCCGGTTATGCGTTGCAACAGACGGCGGATCTGCTTACCTTCACCCGCCTGCGCGACGGCCGATTGCCGGCAGGCGGGCAGCGTGCGATTGGTTGGGCACGCTGCGCAAATATTGATCAAGGAGGTTCGCATGTTGACCCGTAACTGGCCCCGCCATCTGCTTTGCCTGAGCCTCAGCCTGCCGCTGGGCTCGGCGCTGGCCTGCGGCCCGGATTTCCCGATGCGTCTGCTCGACGATCGCGGGCAATCGCTGGCGGAAATGCCGGAGGGCAACTTCAGGTTCGAGATCAGTCGCCTCGGCAAAACCATTGCCGGGCTGAAGAACGTCACCGCCGCCACCCACAATCCGGATGACATCTACGCCGAGGCGCCAGAACCCGCCGAGGTGCGTGACAAGGCCGAGCAGATCGGCCTGACGCCTGAACAGCAAGCGCTGGTCAAACAACTGCGCAGCCTGACCGACGCGCATCAGGTCGACGCGCAGGGCGCGAGCCTGCCGGCGGAACTGCGTCTGTATGTGGCGGGTGCCGTAGCGTTCGGTGCCGGTGACCATCAACTGGCTGTCGAGTATTTCCGTCAGTTGCTGGCGCTGCCGGCCGATCAACGTGCGTTGCGCAGCACCTGGGCCGCTTATTCGCTGGGCCGGGCTTTCTTTGCCATGAGCAGCGAAGCGGGCGATGCACTCGAAGCCTTGGAAAACGCCATCGAAGCCTTCCACCAGACGCGGCAACTGAGCATCGACGGTTTCAGCGATCCGTTGGAACTGGGCGTGGCCAGCCTTGGCGAAGAAGCGCGCGCGCTGCGCACGGCGGGTAGTTGGGACAAGGCCATCGAACTCTACGCCACGCAAAACCTGCATGGCTCGAACGTCGGCTACACCTCGCTGAAGCTGTTGATGAACGATCTGGCCGAAGAGCCCGAGGATCGACTGGAGAAGTTGCTGCGTGGCAAAGCCGTGCAGCAACTGGTGACCGCCTCGTTGATCAGCCGGATCGGCTGGTCGTTCGGCGATGAGCCGCCGAACGAGAAGAAGCTGGTCAAGGCGCTGCAAGCGAGTACGCGCGGCAGCCTCGATAACGCTGATCGTCTGGCGGCGATGAATTACCAACAGGGCGATTACGCCAGCGCCAAGGCGTTCCTCGAACACGCTGGCGACAGCGGTCTGGCGTGGTGGCTGCGGGCGAAACTGGCGGTGCGCGATGGCGACAGGAACGCGGCGGCTGCGGCTTATGCGAAAGCCGCGCAAGCGTTCCCGCAGGACGAGTCCTGGGGCGAGCGGCGCACCGCCGACTGGAATCTCGAAAGCGTGCAGCCCAAATGCCGGGTCGAGGGTGAAAGCGCGATTCTGGCGCTGCAACGTGGCGAGTATCTGCAGGCTTTCGATCAGTTGTATCGCAGCCAAAGCATTTACTGGTTCGACGCTGCGACCGTGGCCGAGCGAGTGCTGACGGTCGAGGAACTGAAAAACTATGTTGATAACAACGTCCCGGCACCGCCCGCGCTGAGCCAGCAGGATCGCGACAATTACGTGCCGCTGCCGGTGGCCGCCAGTCTGCGTAATCTGCTGGGGCGGCGTTTGTTGCGTGAGGGGCACTACGAAGAAGCGGTTGGCTATTTCGACAGCGCGGATCTGCAGAACAAGGCGCGGCTCTATGGTGAGCAACGCCTCAAAGCCGATTCGGCATGGTGGCCGACCAAACGTGCCAGCGCACTGTTCAATGCTGCGTGGACTGCCCGTGAGTGGGGCATGGACATCCTGGGCTACGAAATGGCCCCGGATTACGCGACCTTCGGCGGCAACTACAGCCTGGAAACCACCGAACTGAAAGTTGGGCCTTTGGTGAGCGAGGCTGAAGTGCAGCGCCAGAAGGCCAGTGAAGCGCAGCCGGATGAGCGCTATCACTATCGGTTTGTTGCCACGGCGCTGGCCAGTCGTGCGGCGGATAATCTGCCGCACACCAGTCAGGCGTTCGCTGCGGTGTTGTGCTCGGCAGCCGGTTTCAATAGCAGCCTGCAAGAGCAAAGCGCGCTGTACCAGCGATATGTGAAAGAAGGTCCGTACATGGGCTGGGGCGGCTATTTCGGCCAGCAATGCCCTTATCCGGATTTCGCCAACGCAGACAAACGCTACGTCACCCAGGTTGTCGATGCTGTACGCGGAGTGTTGCGGCCCTACAAGCGTGCAGTGCAGATCGGCACCATTGTCGGGTTGACCGTCATTGCGCTCGTAATCATTACCCGCCGCCAGCGCAAGGCCCGCAAAACCTAAGCCTGCTGGACGAACGTCAGGCGCACGGCAAAGCCGATCAACAGGCTGCCGAACAACCACTGCTGCACTCGCTGGGCCGTCGGGCTGTGTTTCAGCCAGCGGCCCAGCGCGGCGCCGGTCAGGGCGTAGGCGCTGTCGAACAGCAGGCCTGCGCCCACTAGCATCGCGCCGAGCACGGCGAATTGGGTCAGCACCGGTGCGCCATTTGCCACGATGAACTGCGGCAGCAGCACCGAACAGAACAGCAGTGCTTTCGGGTTGAGCAGGTTGGTCAGCAGGCCACGACGGATGGCTGCGTACCACTGTGCATGACTGTCCGTTACGGTGCCGGCGTCCAGATCCGGCAGCAGCGTGGTGCGCAGGCATTGAATGCCGATCCACAGCAAGTACGCCGCGCCGGCAATCCGCACGGCATCGAACGTCCACGGCGCCGCCTTGAACAGCGCCGCCAGCCCCAATGCTGCGAGCGCGACGTGGCAAGCTCGGGCAATCGCAAGACCCACCGCCGTGGCCAGCGCCGCGCCGCGACCCTGGCGGGCGCCAGTTTGCAACAGCAGGATCATGTCCGGACCGGGCAGCAGATAGACCACCGCCAAAGCCAGGAAAAACAGCCAGAGACTCGCCATGTCGCACCCCTTTCGTTGTCGATTCGGTCGCCTCAGTCTAGGGCTGAAGGGCAGGGCAGGTGGTTGCGTAGTCAGCTTCTAAAGGGCGCTGAATTGGCATAATCTGCGCTCTTTCACCGCGTAAACCATCAGGATCTGCCAACCATGAAACTGGATGCCTTCGACCGCAAGATTCTCGCCGCGCTGCAACGGGACGGGCGCCTGAGCAATGTGCAGCTGGCTGACGAAATCGGTCTGTCGGCGTCGCCGTGTCTGCGCCGGGTGCGGATGCTCGAAGAGGCCGGGGTGATTCGCGGATACCAGGCCAATCTGGATCGCGATGAAGTAGGGTTGGGGCTGACGGTGTTTGTCGGGGTCAAGGTCGAGCGCCACAACGACGAACAGGCCGAGGCATTCCACCGGGCGGTGACGGCATTGCCGGAGGTGATTTCAGCGTTTCTGGTGTCAGGGGAATCGGACTTTCTGCTGCAGGTGGTGGTGCCGGATCTGCGCGCCTACGACCGCTTTCTCACCGGTTGCCTGTTGAAGCTGCCGGGAGTAAGCGATATCCGCAGCAATTTTGCGATCCACACGGTGAAAACGCCCGGCGCGTTGCCGCTGGGGCATCTGCCGTCCTGATACTTCCCGCATTGCGCGGGAAGTATTCGCACAGTGCTTACATCTGCGTCGCCATCCCCTCGACATTCATCGCCGCCTGACGCAACGCTTCGGAGCGGGTTGGATGCGGGTGGCAGGTCAGCGCGATGTCTTCGGCAGAGGCGCTGAACTCCATGGCCACGCAAAACTCGCCGATCATTTCACTGACGCTCGGGCCGACCAGGTGCACGCCGAGGACTTCGTCGGTGCGCTCATCGGCGATGACTTTGGCAAAGCCTTCGGTCTCGTGATTGATCTTCGCCCGGCTGTTGGCGGTGAACGGGAATTTGCCGACCTTGTATGCCCGGCCTTCAGCTTTTAGCTGCTCTTCAGTCTTGCCGACGCTGGCCAGCTCCGGGCGGGTGTAGATCACGTTGGGAATCAGGTCGTAATTGACCTCGCCGGCCTTGCCGACAATCTGTTCGATGCAGGCCATGGCTTCGTCTTCGGCCTTGTGTGCGAGCATCGGCCCGGATGTTACGTCACCGATCACCCACACGCCGGGTGCTTCGGTGCGATGCTGTTTGTTGGCGAGCATGCCGCGTTTGTCGGTGCTCAGGCCGACGTTTTCCAGGCCCAGGCCCTGGGTGTACGGACGACGTCCGATGGCCACCAGCACGTAATCGGCTTCAAGGATTTCCGCGCTGCCGCCAGCGGCAGGTTCGACGCTGAGCTGTACGCCAGTATCGGAGGAGGTGGCGCTGGTCACTTTCGAGCTCAGCTTGAAGCTGATGCCTTGTTTGCTCAGTGAGCGCTGCAAAGTCTTGCCGGCTTCGCCGTCGACACCGGGGCAGATGCGGTCGAGGTACTCCACCACGGTTACTTGCGCGCCGAGCCGGCGCCAGACCGAACCGAGCTCGAGGCCAATTACGCCTGCGCCGATCACCACCAGATGCTTGGGCACTTCGCTCAAGGACAGCGCACCGGTCGAGTCGAGGATGCGCTTATTGTCGATCTCCACGCCGGGCAGGGGAGTGGGCTCGGAGCCGGTGGCGATGACGATGTCCTTCGCGGTTAGCTCGATCCTGCTGCCCTGATCGCCGGTCACGCTGACTTTTCCGGGGCCGTCGATGTGGCCCCAGCCCTTGATCCAGTCGACCTTGTTTTTGCGAAACAGGAATTCGATGCCTTTGGTCAGCCCGCTCACGCTTTCGTCTTTTTGCTTCATCATTTGCGCAAGGTTGAGCGTGGGTTTGACCTCGATGCCGAGGTTGGCGAACTCCGCGCCCAGCGCCGCTTCGTAAAGCTCGGACGCATGCAAAAGCGCCTTGGACGGCATGCAGCCGACGTTCAGGCAGGTGCCACCCAGCGTGGCGCGGCCCTCGACGCACGCGGCCTTGAGGCCCAGCTGGCCGGCGCGGATCGCTGCGTTATAACCGCCGGGGCCACCGCCCAGAATCACCACGTCATAGTTGCTCATGCTCTTACTCCTGGCTGAAGGATGCGGATCGGTAAAAGTAGTTCGCACTGAAAATTACGAACGTAATATGTGCGTTTCCGGACATTTCGGTCAAGGCTTCAGGCAAGCGACAGGTTGCACATCTTTGAATGGCGCAAATGAGTACAAATATTTCACGACTTTCGTTATATCGTAACGATATGTGCAGTGAGCCGAGGGTTTTGGGGGGATATGCAAGTCGATCTGGATGAAGGCACGCCGGTGAACGGATTGCCGCGCTTTCAGCAAGCGGCGACGCAGGGCCGGCGTTTGCGTCGCCTGGCGATCGGTCTGGGCGCGTTGGCCGGGGCAGGGTGGGTACTGGCGTTTTTTGTCGGGCTGTTTGCGCCGCAATCGCTGTGGCCCGCGTTGCTGGTCAATCAGAGCGCGGCGTTGCTGGTGCTGGTGGCCGGACTGCAATCGGCGTGGTGGGTGACGCAATGGCGGGCGCGGGTGATCAATCCCGTCGTGCCGGTTACGGCTGCTGAGGAACCTGCGCCAGAGGGCTGGTACGAACGGCTGCTGGATCGGATGAGCCAGCGCAGTCTGCACCTGCTTGGGCAGATCGGCGTGCCTACATTGTGGCTGGGCGGGTGGTCGGTGCTGGTGCTGTTAAGCATCGAGCAAATGTGGAATCTGACGCTGCCGGCGGCGGGTTTAGGGTTGTCCGCTACGGTCGGCGCGGCCATCGCGTTGCTGCTGGCGTTCGCTCTGCTGGTACTGGAGCGGCAACTGGCGCAGGAAAACCCGGCACAATGGCCCGAGGCCGGAGCGCTGGCGCAACTGACGCGGGTGGCAATCATCAGTCTGGTGCTGGGTGCGTTGTGCCTGTTGTTCGCCAGTGACAGTGCAATCTGGCCGGTGCGGCTGGCAGTGTTGATCGGCATTCTGCCGGGGCTGGTTGCCCTGGAATTGCTGTTGCGTGCATTGCTGTCGCTGTTCAGCCCGCGCCGCGAACAACTCGAACCGGCGTTGCTGGCGCGTAGTTTCGTTGCCGATCTGCTGCGCTGGCCGCCACAACCTCTGCTCGCGTTGCAGCACGAATTGCACAACCGCTTCGGCATCGATCTGCGCCAGATCTGGGCCTTCAGTTACATGCGCCGCGCGTTCTTGCCGGTGTTGGTGCTGGTGGCAACGGTAGGCTGGTTGCTCACCGGCCTTCACGAAATACCGATGCAAAGCCGTGGCATTTACGAGCGCTTCGGCAAACCGGTGCAGGTGTTCGGGCCGGGTTTACACGCCGGTTTGCCTTGGCCGCTGGGGCGTGTACTGAACGTTGAAAATGGTGTGGTGCATGAACTGGCAACCAGCGTCGGTGAAAATCCGGCACCCGTGCAATTGGATCCGGCAGAAGGCCCGGCGCCATTCACCGCCAACCGTTTGTGGGATGCCAGCCACGTCAATGACAAGTCCCAGGTTATCGCCAGTAGCCGTGGCGATCAGCAGAGCTTTCAGATCGTCAACATGGACGTGCGCTTCGTCTACCGCATCGGCCTGAGCGATCAAGCCGCGCTGGCCGCCACCTACAACAGCGCCGATGTGCCCACGCTGATCCGCAGCACCGCCAGCCGGATTCTGGTGCATGACTTTGCCTCGCGCACCCTCGACGGATTGCTCGGCGAGGACAGGACCGGGCTCGCCGAAGAAATCGGCCGCGCCGTGCAAAGCGATCTGCAGAAACTCGACAGCGGCGTGGAAATTCTCGCTACGGTGGTCGAAGCGATTCACCCGCCGGCAGGGGCGGCCAATGCCTATCACAGCGTGCAAGCGGCGCAGATCGGTGCTCAGGCGTTGATCTCCCGCGAGCGCGGCGCCGCTGCCGAAGCGAGTAACCAGGCGCAGTTGCAGGCCAGCCTCGCTCGGGATCAGGCCAGTGCCAATGCCCACGAAATCAACGCCACGGCCCGGGCGGCGGACCTGAAATTCAGCGCCGAACAAAAGGCTTACGCCAGCGCCGGCCAGGCCTTCGTGCTGGAGCAATACCTCAGCCAACTCAGCCAGGGTTTGAGCAAAGCCAAACTGCTGGTACTCGACCATCGCCTGGGCGGCAGCAGTAACGCACCGACCATCGACCTGCGTACGTTTACGCTGCCGGCAGATCCGGCGCGCACCACCGCTCAGCCAGGAGCTACCCATTGAGCCAGTCGCACACTCACGATCACCATGACCACAGCGGCCACGATCATGCTCATGGCGGCGGTCATCACCATCACGGGCATCATCACCATCACCACGGTGCGCCGGAAGAGGCGGGGCCTTTTACGTGGAAACGCATGGGCTGGGCAGCGTTACTGGTGGCGTTCGCCATCGCGGCGGCGAGCCTGGTGCAAGTGCGCTCCGGTGAGGCCACGGTCATCACCCGTTTCGGCAATCCGTCCCGCGTATTGCTGGAACCTGGCCTGAGCTGGCGCTGGCCGGCGCCGTTCGAAGCGGCGATTCCGGTGGACCTGCGTTTGCGCACGACCTCCAGCGGCTTGCAGGATGTCGGCACTCGCGACGGTTTGCGCATCATCGTTCAGGCGTACGTGGCCTGGCAGGTGCAGGGCGATCCCGACAACGTGCAGCGCTTCATGCGCGCCGTACAGAACCAGCCGGACGAAGCGGCGCGGCAGATTCGGACGTTTGTCGGCTCGGCACTGGAAACCACGGCCAGCAGTTTCGATCTGGCCAATCTGGTGAACACCGATGCCAGCCAGGTTCGCATCGCCGATTTCGAAGCGCAGTTGCGCCAGCAAATCGATCAGCAGCTGCTCGCCACCTACGGCGTGCGCGTGGTGCAGGTGGGCATCGAACGGCTGACCTTGCCATCGGTGACCCTCACTGCAACGGTCGACCGGATGCGCGCCGAGCGTGAAACCATCGCCACCGAACGCACCGCCATCGGCAAGCGTGAAGCGGCACAAATCCGCTCCGCCGCCGAACGCGATGCGCGCATCGTGCAAGCCGATGCCACGGTGAAAGCCGCCGATATAGAAGCCCAATCGCGGGTGGAAGCGGCGCAGATTTACGGGCGCGCTTACGCAGGCTCACCGCAGCTGTACAACTTGCTACGCTCGCTGGACACCCTCGGCACCATCGTTTCGCCGGATACCAAACTGATCCTGCGCACCGACGCCGCGCCATTCCGGGTGTTGGTCGACGGACCGCCGAATCTCGACAGCAAAAGCGGATCGCAGCCATGAATGAAGTTCCACGTGGAACACATTCGCTGAACAGTCCGTGGATTCAGGCGGGACGTCTGGCGTTTTTCGCGCTGTATGCGGTAACCGTGCTTGCGGCATTAGCCTGGGCGTTTTCCAATGTTCGGCAGATCGATCCGCAGAACCGGGCGGTGGTTTTGCACTTTGGAGCACTGGATCGCATTCAGAATGCCGGGTTGTTATTGGCCTGGCCGCAGCCGTTCGAACAGGTGGTTTTGTTGCCGGCGGCGGATCGGGTGATTGAACGCCGGGTGGAAAATCTGCTGCGCAGTGATCAGGCCATGCAAGCGGATCGTGTCGCCACCTTCGCCACGCCGCTGAGTGACGCGTTGGCCGGCTCCGGTTATCTGCTCACCGGTGATGCCGGAGTGGTGCAACTGGATGTGCGGGTGTTCTACAAGGTCACCGATCCTTATGACTTTGTACTGCAAGGCGAGCATGTGTTGCCTGCGCTGGATCGAGTGGTGACGCGAAGCGCCGTCGCACTGACGGCGGCGCGAGATCTGGACACGATTCTGGTGGCTCGGCCGGAACTGATCGGCGCTGACAATCAGGCAGCCGAACGTCGCGAACGGCTGCGCGGTGATCTGGTGCAAGGCATCAACCGCCGTCTCGCCGAGTTGAAGGCGAGCGGGCAGGGCATCGGCATCGAAGTGGCGCGGGTCGATGTGCAATCGAGTCTGCCGGAGCCGGCAGTGAGCGCGTTTAACGCTGTCCTCACCGCCAGCCAGCAAGCTGACAAGGCGGTCGCCAATGCCCGCACCGAGGCCGAGAAACTCACCCAGTCCGCCAACGAACAGGCCGACCGCACGCTGCAAGTCGCCCACGCCCAGGCCGGTGAGCGCCTGGCCAAAGCCTCCGCCGACACGGCGACGGTGCTTAGCCTGGCCAAGGCGCAACAGCAGGGCACCGACCCGCAAATGCTGTTGCGTTTGTACCGTGAGCGGATGCCGAAGATTCTCGGTCAGGCCGGTTCTGTCACCACGGTCGATCCGAAAGACGATTCACGCCTGATCATTCAGGGAGCCAGCAAATGACTGCCACCACCTCATCTCCGAGCCTGTTGTCCTCGGCCGAACAACGCCGCGCCGCGCGCCAGTTGACCCTGGCGATGCTCGCCCTCGGCTTGCTTGGTCTGGGGCTGATCTGGCGCTGGTTGATGCCGGAGCAAACCGGCGTCAGTCAGTTGTTGCTCGGATTCGCTTCTTTATTAGTCGCGGTGCCGGTAATGCGTTCGGCGTGGTTCAGCCTGCGTTATCCGAGCCTGCACGGCATCACCGATCAGTTGATCGCCTTGGCGATGATCGGGGCGTGGGCCACGGGCGATCTGCTCACCGCCGCGCTGCTGCCGATCATCATGATCTTCGGCCATGTGCTGGAGGAGCGCAGCGTGATCGGTTCCCAGGAAGCGATTCATGCCCTCGGCCAACTGACGCGCAGTCATGCGCGCAAGGTGCAGGCAGACGGCTCGATCATCGAAGTCGACAACGGCACGCTCAAGGCCGGCGACAAAGTCGAAGTGCGCGCCGGCGACCGGGTGCCGGCGGACGGTCGGGTTTTATCCGGCCAGGCCAGCCTCGATACGGCGTCGATCACCGGTGAGTCGGTGCCGGTCGAGGCGGGCGTCGGCATGGCGGTGTTCGGCGGCGCGATCAACCTCGACGGGTTGCTGCGAATTGAAGTGACCCGTACCGGGGATGAATCGACCCTCGGCAAAGTCATCGCGCTGATGCAGAACGCCGAACGCTCCAAACCGCCGATCACTCGTTTGCTCGAACGTTATGCCGGCAGTTACATGGTGCTGGTGTTGTTGCTCGCGGCCGTCACCTGGTTCATCACCAACGATGCGCAGGCGATGCTCGCGGTGCTGGTGGCGGCATGCCCTTGCGCATTGGTGCTGTCGGCGCCGGCCACGGCGATTGCCGGGGTAGCGGTGGCGGCGCGGCACGGGATTCTGATCCGCAGTTCGGCGTTCCTTGAGGAATTGGCCGATCTCACTTCGCTGGTGGTCGACAAGACCGGCACCCTGACTTACGGCACGCTGCGCTTGCAGTCGATCAACAGCCCGCGAGCGGATCACGGGTCGGTGATGGCGCTGGCTGCAAGCCTGGGTGCGGCGAGCAGCCATCCGGTGAGCCGCGCGCTGGCCGGACTGGTCAGCGCGGAGGAGGTGCTGGTGCTGACCGATATTCACGAGCGACAGGGGTTGGGCGTAGTGGCCAAGACCGCGCAAGGCGAGGCCGCGCTCGGGCGTCCGGAGCTGTTTGCGCAGTTGGGCATCTCGACCACGGCGATCCCCGAACACGACGGCCCGATTGCCGGGCTGGCGTTGAACGGCGAATTCCTCGCCTGGCTGTTGCTGGCCGACACCGTCAAACCGGAAGCGCGATTTGCACTGAGTGAACTGCGTGACCTCGGGCTGGGGCGGCAACTGCTGTTGACCGGCGACCGGCAAAGCGTCGCGCAGACACTGGCCAAGGATGTCGGCCTGCACGAAGTCGAGGCCCAGGCGTTGCCCGAAGACAAGCTCAATCGAGTGCTCAAGGAAATCGACAACGGCTTCCGGCCGATGGTGGTCGGCGACGGGATCAACGATTCGCTGGCGCTCAAGGCGGGCGTCGTCGGGGTGGCGATGGGAGCGGGCGGCGCGGATATCGCGCTGGCGTCCGCCGATATCGTGCTGATCGGCAGTGACCTGCGTCGACTCGGCACCTGCGTGCGCCTCAGCCGTCAGTGCCGACGGACCTTGCAAGTGAACGTGATCATCGGTCTGGGCTGGACGCTGGCCATCGTAGTGTTCGCGGCCTTCGGCTGGCTCGGTGCAGCGGGCGCGATGATCGCTGCATTGCTGCACAACCTGAGCACGTTGCTGGTGCTGGGCAATGCCGGTCGCCTGCTGCGTTTTCAGGAACCGCTGCTGAAGCTGAAAGCGTCGGACTGATCATTTTTCGAACTGTGCGCCGCTCTCGCAGTCATTTGAGAAGGCGCACTGAAGCAAGGATGACAGCGCCATTACAGCCTCTGCGGCTGATAGTCGGCGACTATCAAATCGATAGCCTGCTAATTTTCAAGGATGGTCTACCCTCAGATCAGACGTCTGAAACCAGGGGGATATTCCATGCTCGCGCAACTTCCACCGGCCTTACAGAATCTGCAGCTTCCGCTTCGCCTGCGACTCTGGGACGGCCATGAATTCAATCTGGGCCCGACGCCCAGCGTCACCATCGTGGTCAAGGACCCGCAGATGGTCACCCAGTTCACCCATCCAAGTCTGGACGCATTGGGTGCGGCCTTCGTCGAGGGCAAGCTCGAACTGGAGGGCTCGATCAGCGAAGTCATCCGGGTGTGCGATGAGTTGAGCACGGCGCTGCTCAATGAAGACGAAGAAAGTCAGCCGGTGCGCAGCGTGCACGACAAGGAAACCGACGCCAAAGCCATCTCCTACCATTACGACCTGTCCAACGCGTTCTACCAGCTGTGGCTCGACAGCGACATGGCATATTCCTGCGCGTATTTCGAAACCGGCAGTGAATCCCTGGAGCAAGCCCAGCAAGCCAAGTTCCGGCACCTGTGTCGCAAGCTGCGTCTGCAGCCAGGCGATTATCTGTTGGACGTCGGTTGCGGTTGGGGCGGATTGGCGCGTTATGCCGCCCGCGAGTTCGGCGCCAAGGTCTTCGGTATCACCCTGAGCAAAGAGCAACTGGCCCTGGCCCGCGAGCGAGTCAAAGCCGAGGGGCTGGAAGATCAGATCGAACTGCAACTGCTCGACTACCGCGATCTGCCACAGGACGGGCGTTTCGACAAAGTGGTCAGCGTCGGCATGTTCGAACACGTTGGTCATGCCAATCTCGCCGAATACTGCAAAACCCTGTTCGGCGCGGTGAAAGAGGGCGGTCTGGTGATGAATCACGGCATCACCGCCAAGCACACCGATGGCCGTCCCGTGGGACGCGGTGCCGGGGATTTCATCGAGAAGTACGTGTTCCCCAACGGCGAGTTGCCGCATTTGGCGATGATCTCGGCCGAGATCAGCGAAGCGGGTCTGGAGATCGTCGACGTCGAGAGTCTGCGCCTGCATTACGCGCGCACCCTGGACCACTGGAGCGAACGGCTGGAGGACAACCTCGAAGCCGCTGCGAAACTGGTGCCGGATCAGGCGCTGCGCATCTGGCGTCTGTACCTGGCGGGCTGCGCTTATGCGTTCGCTCGCGGCTGGATCAATCTGCACCAGATCCTCGCCGTGAAGGCCCATGCCGACGGCAGCCATGAACTGCCGTGGACGAGGGACGACATCTACAACCCTTGAACCTAGAGAATCGGTGAAATAAGCCGGGCGATCCGCATGCCGACCTGTTGCAGGCGGTGGATCTCCCGGCTTTCTTCTTTGGCGACTTCGTAGGCCTGGTCGAAGTCATCGTTGAGCATGTGTTCCACGCTGGCGGCGAATTCTCTGTCGACGGTCAACAGCATCACTTCGAAATTCAGCCGGAACGAACGGTTGTCCAGATTGGCGCTGCCGATGGCGCTGATTTCGCTGTCGATCAACACCACTTTCTGATGCAGGAAACCCGGCTCGTAGCGGAACACCCGCACCCCGGCGCGCACCGCTTCGAACGCGTAAAGGCTGGAGGCGGCGTAGACAATGCGGTGGTCGGGACGCGAAGGCAGCAACAGGCGCACGTCGACTCCGCGCAACACCGCGAGACGTAATGCCGCGAACACGGCTTCATCGGGAATGAAGTAGGGGCTGGTGATCCACACACGCTCGGTGGCGGCGTGGATGGCTTCGACGAAGAACAGCGAGCAGGTTTCGTAGGCATCCGCCGGGCCGCTGGCGAGCAATTGGCAAAGCACGCCATCCTCCGGGTACGCGTCCGGCAGGATCAGCGGCGGCAACGATCGTGCGGCCCAGAACCAGTCTTCGGCAAATGACTCCTGCATGCACGCCACCACCGGGCCGCGCACCTGGACGTGGGTGTCGCGCCACGGTGCCAGCGGTGGTTTTTCACCCATGTATTCGTCGCCTACGTTGTGCCCGCCGACAAATCCGATCAGCCCGTCGACCACCACGATCTTGCGGTGGTTGCGGAAATTCACCTGGAAACGATTGAGCCAGCCGCTGCGGGTGGCGAACGCCTTGACCTCGACGCCGCCGTCGCGCAGCGCCTGCACATAACTGTGGGGCAGGGCGTGGCTGCCGATGCGGTCGTAAAGCAAATGAATCACCACGCCTTCGGCCGCTTTCTTCAGCAGCAAGTCACGCAGGCGCTGACCGAGACGATCGTCGTGAATGATGAAAAACTGGATCAGCACCGCTTCCCGCGCTTGGTCGATTGCGTGGAAAATCGCCTCGAAGGTAGCGGCACCGTTGATCAGCAATCGCACTTCATTATTGGCCAGGCATGGCATGCGTCCCAGCTTCGGCATTGCGCGCAACGAGTCGTAAGCATTCGAGGCGCGGGCGGTCAGGGCTTCCTCCACCCACGGCCGCCAGTTGAGTTCGGAAATCGCCTGGCGCATCTGTTCGTTGGCCTGGCGGCGGGCCTTGATGTAGCCATCGAAGGTGCTGCGACCGAACACCAGATAAGGGATGAGGGTGAGGTAGGGAATGAAGATCAGCGACAGCGCCCAGGCGATCGAGCCTTGGGCGGTGCGTACGGTCAATACGGCATGGATCGCGGCGATCGAGCCGAGGGTGTGTATCAGGGCGATCAGATAACCGAAAATGTGCGGTCCGAAATAATCCATGGGGCAACCTTGCTCCTGAAGATTCAATGCTTAACAGACCATGTTCCATGGCGATTGTCGCTATTTGTTTTCAAGCCGCCAGCGCCCGCCATGAACCGAAACAGGCGGCCGGCGTCTAACGGCCACTACTGATCAGGAGTTTTTCAATGAACGTTCGTCTGCTGGGTTTGGCGCTGGGCCTGGGTTTGGCCTTGCCGGTGGTTGCTCAGGCGCAAATGCTGCAGCCGGGGTTGTGGGAAATGACGTCGAGCAATGTGAAGGTCGATGATCAAGTGATGGATGTGCAATCGATCCTCGGCCAGATTCAGGGCCAGATCACCCCTCAGCAACGGGCTGAACTGGAGAAGCAGGGGATCAACATCGGTGGCAAGGGCATCCGCGCCTGCCTGACGCCGCAACAGGTGGCGACCAACGATATTCCACTGGCGGATCCGCAGTCGGGCTGTAAACAGCAGATCACCGAGCGTGTCGGCAACCAGTGGAAATTCCGCTTCAGTTGCCCGAAAGCCCAAGGCACCGGCGTCGCGACGTTCCTCAGTGACCGCGAGTTCACCACCGTCGCCAACGGTACTTTCAATGCCATCGGGATCAACCAGAAGGGCAGTCTGGAAACCCGGGCAGTCTGGCTGGGTCAGGATTGCGGCACGGTCAAACCGAGAGCGTAACGTCATTATCGAAACCGCCTCCACATCGAGTGGAGGCGGTTTTTTTTCAGCGCATGAACCGCAGCGGCAATCCCTGGCAATTGTCATGGATCCGTTGGTCATGCCACGCGATCTGGCCCGACACCATCGTCGTGCTGACCCGATGCCGAAAGCTGCGCTGAGCGAACGGCGTCCAGCCGCATTGCGATAGAACGGGTTGGCGTGACACCGCGACACCCTTGGGCTCCGGTTGAATCAACACCAGATCCGCCCAATACCCCTCACGCAAATAACCGCGGTCCGGAATGGCAAACAGATCCGCCACCCGGTGGCTGGTTTTCGCCACCAGCGTGGTGATCGGCATCACGCCATCCGCCACCAGTTCCAACAACGCCGGCAGTGCGTGCTGCACCAGTGGCAGCCCGGACGGTGCCTGTTCATACGCTTGCTGTTTTTCCGCCCAGGTGTGCGGTGCGTGATCGCTGCCGATCACGTCCAGTCGATTGCTCAGCAGTGCCTGGCGCAGGGCGTCACGATCGCTCTGCGACTTGATCGCCGGGTTGCATTTGATCAGGTTGCCGAGGTTCGGATAGTCACGGTCATCGAACAGTAAATGGTGCAGGCAGACTTCGGCGGTGATGCGTTTTTGCGACAGTGGCTTGTCTTCGAACAGGGCCAGTTCGCGGGCCGTGGTCAGGTGCAGGACGTGCAGACGAGTGCCGTGACGTCGGGCCAGATCCACCGCCAGAGACGATGAGCGAATGCAGGCGTCGGCATTGCGGATCAGCGCATGGGCATCGGGTGGCAGTTGGTTGCCGAAGCGTTCGCGCAGGTTCGCGGCATTCGCTTCGATGCTCGGCGTGTCTTCACAGTGGGCCAGCAAAATCGTCGGCACTTCAGCGAACAGGCGCTCGAGGGTGTGGGGGTCGTCCACCAGCATGTTGCCGGTGGACGCGCCCATGAACACTTTGACCCCGGCCACCTCGCTCGGATTCAGCGCTGCGACCGTGTCCAGATTGTCGCGACTGACGCCAAAGTGAAAACCGTAGTTGGCCACCGAATTGATCGCTGCCCGGCGTTTTTTGTCGGCCAGCGCATCAAGGGTCAGAGTGGCAGGGTTGGTGTTGGGCATGTCCATGAAACTGGTGATACCCCCGGCCACGGCTGCACGGGATTCGGTGTGGATGCTGCCTTTGGCCGGCGCACCCGGCTCACGGAAATGCACCTGGTCGTCAATCATTCCCGGTAGCAGCCATTGGCCGTTGGCGTCGATTTCACGGGTTGCGTTTTCACCTTCGATGCTACCGGCGATCTTGACGATGCGCCCGTTGCTGACCAACAGATCGGCGTCGAACTCACGCCCCTCGTTCACCAGCCGCGCATTGCGAATCAGCACACTGCTCATGGTTCAGAACTCGTTCTGCAGGGCTTTGTAGCCGCGCACCAGATCGACGTTGGTACGCGCCACGTCTTCGGAAAACTCCGAAGCGCTGACGCTCACCGGCGGGAATTGCGAGAGGTCGGTACCCGGGCCGATGCGGGTGGTGGAGGGCACGTAGAACGCGTCCGGCAGATCCCGACCGTCGACCACCGAGTTGTGCCGCACCACGCAACCGTTGCCGACCACGCAGTTGAACAACACGCTGTTGAAACCGATAAACACCCGGTCGCCGACCGTGCACGGGCCATGCACGATCGAGCGGTGGGCGATGGAGCTGAATTCGCCGATGGTCACCGCCGCGCCGGATTTGGAGTGGATCACCACGCCGTCCTGGATGTTCGAATTGGCGCCGATGATGATCGGCTCCATCTCGCCCGTGGCGTCCACTTCATCGGCGCGGATCACCGCATACGGGCCGACGAACACGTTTTCGCCGATCACCACTTTGCCGCAGATGATCGCGGTTTTATCGACGTAGGCAGACTCGGCAATCTGCGGCAAATCACCGGAAGGATTTTTACGGATCATGGTTGGCTCAGGGCTTGGTAAAGAGTGTTGAGGTTGTATTCGAACAGCCCGGTGAAGGTGCTGGCCGGGCCGCTGGCGGCGAGGGCGTCGGAGTACAGCGTGCCGCCGATGTGTGCGCCGCTTTCGTCGGCGATCTGTTTCAGCAGGCGCGCGTCCTTGATGTTTTCCATGAACACCGCTTTGACTTTGGCCTGGCGAATCTGGGTGATCAGCGCGGCGACTTCGGCAGCGGAAGGTTCGCGTTCGGTGGACAGACCTTGTGGCGCCATGAAGTCGATGCCGTAGGCCTGACCGAGATAACCGAAGGCATCGTGGCTGGTCACGATCTTGCGGTTACCCGGCGGCAGTGAACCGAGCTTGGCTTTCGCTTGGGCGAGGAGGGCGTAAATCTGTTTCAGGTAGGCCTGGCTGTTGCGCTCGTAGTCGGCTTTGTTTGCCGGGTCAGCAGCGATCAGCGCCTTGGTGATGTTGGCGACGTAGAGCTCGGCGTTCGCCAGGTTGTGCCAGGCGTGAGGATCGGGGACGGTTTCGCCGTCCTCATCCAGCGAGCGCGGAATCACGCCGCGGCTGGCGCTGATAACCGGGGCTCTGGTGTCGGTGCTGGCAACCAGCCGATCCAGCCAGGGTTCGAAACCCAGCCCGTTCTTGATGATCAGCTTCGCCTTGAGCAGGGCTTTGGCGTCATCCGGCGTCGGTTCGTAAGTGTGGGCATCGGCGTCAGGGCCGACCATGTTGGTGATCTGGATATGCTCGCCGCCGACCTGATGCACCATGTCGGCAAGGATGCTGAAGCTGGTGACCACCGGCAGTTTTTCCGCCGCCGATAACGACATCGACAGCATCAGGCTGAATAGCACGAGTAGAGCGCGCATCGGGAAAGACCTCATTGGGATGTGAGCAAAGGCGGGCGGCGCAACAGACCGTGAACCGGTCCGAACACCACGGACAACAGGTAACCGCCACCGGCGACCAGCACGATGGCCGGGCCGCTGGGCAGCGAGTAGTAGAACGACAGCAACAGGCCGAGCCATACCGAGGCGCAACCGATGAGCGCGGCGATGGCAATCAGGATCGGCAGGCGTCGGCTCCAGAAACGAGAGGCGGCGGCGGGCAGCATCATCAGGCCGACTACCATCAAGGCGCCGATCGCCTGGAAGCCGATCACCAGATTGAGCACCACCAGCGTCAGGAACACGCCATGGGCGACGGGGCCGAGTCGGCTGACTGTGCGCAGGAAAAACGGATCGAGCGTGTCGAGCAGCAACGGTTTGTAGATCAGCGCCATGGCCATCAGGCTGAGTGCCGATACCCACAACATGCCGTTGAGGGTCGGGCCGTCCACCGCCAAGGCAGAGCCGAACAGGAGGTGCAGCAAATCCAGTCGCTTGCCGGCGATTCCCAGAATCAGCACGCCGCTGGCCAGCGAGATGGGATAGATCGCGGCGAGGCTGGCGTCTTCGCGCAGGCCGGTGCGTCGGGTGATCCACGCGGCGAGTCCGGCCATGCTCAGGCCGGCACCGAGCCCGCCGAGAGTCAGCGCCGGCAGACTCAGCCCGGCGAACCAGAACCCCAACGCGGCACCGGGAAGGATGCCGTGGGCGACGGCGTCACCGATCAGACTCATTCGGCGCAGGATCAGAAACACGCCCAGTGGTGCCGTGCTGCACGCCAATACCAGACCGCCGAGCAGGGCCCGGCGCATGAAGACGAACTCGTGGAACGGTTGCCATAAATGGCTGAGCGTCAGCATCAGGCTACCTGCGTGTGAGGCGTTTGCTGAATGAGATCGACGCTGCTGCCGTATGCACAGCCGCTGGGTTTGATCAGCAAGGTCTGTGGAATGTGTTGGCGCACGGCGGCGAGGTCATGGCAAACCACGATCAGGGTTCGTCCTTGTTCGTGCCAGGCGTGCAGGTGTTGCCACAACAATGTCTGACCCAGTTCGTCGAGCGCGGCATGGGGTTCGTCGAGCAGCAGCAACGGTGTGTCGGCCAGACTCAATCGGGCGAGCAGGGCGCGTTGCAGTTCTCCGCCGGAGAGGGCCATCAGGGGACGATGTTCCAGTCCGCTCAGGTGCCAGTCTTCCAGTGCGGATTCGAGACGTTGGGCTCTCAGTTGCGATGACAGTCGGCGTCCCCAGAATCCGGCCGCCACTAATTCCTGAAGGCTGATCGGGAACTGTCGATCCAGATGCTGTTGCTGAGGCAGAAAGGACAAGCCGCTTTGGCGTGGAACACCCAACTCGACCTTGCCGGCCAGCGGTCGCTGTAAACCGGCGATGACTTTGAGCAGGCTGCTTTTGCCGCTGCCGTTGACGCCGATGATTGCCGTCAGGCTGCCACTTTCCAATCTCAGGTTGAGCGGTGCAGTGAGTGGTTGGCCGGGTATCCCCCAGCTCAGGTTGTGGCAGCGAATCATGGCTGCTCCCGGCGCCAATGACTCTCGGCGACGGCGTCGTGAGCATGAAGGCTTTCGGCGTGGATGACTCGTACGTGGAATTCGCTGACACCGGGTGAGCGACGCAGTGCCAGGTTCAGGCGTCGGGCAGCGTCTTCGCAGAACATCAGGTTCTGGCCATTGGCGAGGGCGAAGGCTTGTTCGTCGGCGCGTTTCACAGCGGTTTGCACGGCGGTGCCGAGGGCAGCTTCGGCGTCGTTGATGATGGACGTCAGGGGTAGTTCGTCGACGAATTCATCCAGGTGCAAATGTAACTGGGCGGTACTGCGCTGGCTGTGAGGTGTGGCCACGATGCCTTGGGTCGAGCCCAACCACGCCAACACATCGGCGTGTTGCAGCGGTTTGTTGGCAAAGTCGTCGATGAATTGTTGCTGGATCAACTGCCTCGCTAATGCTGCAGAACATGGGCAAGTCGAGGAATACGCGACGTCGATTTTCAGTTCCACGTGGAACACTTTGTTTTTTAGCTGGGCTGAAACAGTGACGGGATAGGTTTTCCATCCTGCCAAAGGACTGACCAACGCGGGCCTTCTCAGCAACAAATCAGTGTGGATATTCAGGTAAGCGGCTTCGGACAGATCTTCGTGGCTGTCGAGAAAACGCTGCAAAACTCGGCGCAAAAGAGCGGGAGAAAGATTCTGCTGCTCCAGCGCTTCCAGCCCCAGATAGAGCCGCGACATGTGAATGCCGCGTGCGTCTCCGTCATCCAGACTGACGCCTGCATCCGCTTTGGCAGCCAGTCGTTGGCCTTCGATAAACACAGGTAATGCGATGCCGCACATCCCCACCCATTCGAGAGGCAGGGCCTGGCGGGCGGCTTGAGCCGCGACATCCGGCAAAGTCAGCGCGTTCATGAGCAGTTCCATCATGGTGATTGAATTTGATGTTACATTATAACAATTCAAACCACGATGCCTTTTTCATGAACAGGCTTTCATATGTACAGACGCCACTTGCTCAACCTGATGCTGGCCAGCGCGGCCTTTGTTTTGCCTTTTTCGGTGTCCGCCACGCAGATACGCAATGCGCGGCTTTGGCGTTCGGATGACAAGCTTCGGCTGGTGTTCGATCTGAGTGGTCCCGTGAGTTACAAGACCTTCACCTTGAGTGCGCCGGAGCGATTGATTATCGATTTGAGTGGGGCCAGCCTGAGTGGGGATTTCAGCCAGTTGGCGTTATCCGGCACCCCTATTCATTCGATCCGCTCAGGGTACTTTGGCCAAGGGAACACCCGGATCGTGCTGGATCTAAGCAGACCGGTTCAGCTCAATTCATTCTTGTTGGCGCCTCAGGATGGGCAAGGGCATCGCCTGGTTTTGGACTTGATGACTGCTTCAGCAGGGCTCCCGGCGAGCGTTCCACGTGAAACACCCCAGGAAAAATCTCACCCCAAGCGCGACATCATGGTGGTGGTCGACCCTGGTCATGGCGGAAAAGATCCGGGGGCAATTGGCGCCAAAGGCGAGCGCGAAAAGGATGTGGTTTTGTCCATCGCGCAATTGCTCGCGCGTCGGCTTAAACGAGAGAAAGGCTTTGATGTGAAGCTGGTTCGTAACGACGATTTCTTCGTCCCGTTACGCAAGCGTGTGGAGATCGCGCGTCAGCACAAGGCCGACATGTTTATCTCGGTGCACGCCGATGCTGCGCCGCGTCTGACCGCCTCTGGCGCGTCGGTGTATTGCCTGTCCGAAGGCGGCGCAACATCCGCGACCGCGCGGTTCATGGCGCAGCGTGAGAACGGTGTGGATCTGCTTGGCGCCACCAGCCTGCTCAATCTCAAGGACAAAGATCCGATGCTCGCTGGCGTGATCCTCGACATGTCGATGAACGCAACCATCGCCGCCAGTTTGCAACTCGGAAGCACAGTGCTGGGCAGCCTGGCCGGCATCACCACGCTGCACCAAAAGCGCGTGGAACAGGCTGGATTTGCCGTTCTGAAATCGCCGGATGTGCCGTCAATCCTGGTGGAAACCGGGTTCATTTCCAACGCACGAGACAGTCAGCGCCTGGTGACGGCGCGTCATCAGCAGGCCGTGGCAGACGGTTTGTTTGAGGGCTTGCAGCGCTATTTCCAGAAGAATCCACCTGTCGACAGCTATATGGCATGGCAACAAGAGCAGAAAGGATCGCGGGTTTAGCAGCCAGTGATCCGGCTGCAGGTGAACTTCGCACTGCTGCCGCCTGAGCTGGAGAACCGATTGATCGTCGTCCATCCCACGCGGCGATTGTAGCCAACCCAGGCTTCCCCATCGGAAGCGATGCCGGTGAAGAATGTCAGTTGGCCGTAGCGGCTGTTGGTTTGTGCCCAGTAGCGGTTGCCTGCTTTCTCGAATCCGCGCAGGTAAATCGTGCTGCCGACCGTGTTGACGCTATAGGCGTTGCCGTTGCCATCGATGCACGCCAACAGGTTCGCGCTGCGCGTGCAATTGGCGAGCCCCGGCACCTGTGCTTCGGCCTTCAGCGTCAGCAATGCAAGGCAGATAAGCGAGTATTTCAGCGCAGTTTTCATGACGTAACTCGGCGACGAACTGATTGCAGCTTCCGGCCCTTTGTCACTTTGGGCAAGAAGAGAGTGGATTGATTTTGTTGTTATACTATAACATTAATCGGACAAGGCTTTCCGTGGCTTCCTTTTCAAGCGTCCGTTTCCCTGGTGATCCCATCGAAACCCAAGAACGCTCGCCCCGAGAGCCTCCAGCGCTGTTTAGCGACCGTCTGATGAGGTTTATCCAATGTCTTCCCGACTTCCCGTGACCGTTTTGTCCGGCTTTCTCGGCGCCGGAAAAAGTACACTTTTGAATTACGTACTACGTAACAGAGATGATCTGCGCGTCGCCGTTATCGTTAACGATATGAGCGAAATCAACATCGATGGCAGCGAAGTCCAGCGTGATGTCAGCCTGAACCGTGCAGAAGAGAAGCTCGTGGAAATGAGCAACGGCTGTATCTGCTGTACGTTACGCGAAGACCTGCTTGAAGAGGTCAGCCAGCTGGCACGTGAAGGCCGCTTCGATTACCTGCTGATCGAATCCACGGGAATCTCCGAGCCGTTACCCGTGGCCGAGACATTCACTTTCCGTGATGAGCAGGGGCAAAGCCTCGCCGACATCGCTCGGCTCGACACCATGGTCACTGTAGTCGACGGCATGAACTTCCTGCCGGACTACCAGGCCGCTGAAAACCTCGCGTCCCGTGGCGAATTCCTCGGTGAAGAAGATGAGCGCTCGATCACCGATCTGCTGATCGAGCAAATCGAGTTCGCCGACGTCCTGTTGATCAGCAAGATCGACCTGATCAGCAGCCGCGAGCGGGAAGAGCTGATGGCCATTCTCAGACGCCTCAACGCTCAGGCCGAGATCATCCCGATGGTCATGGGTGAAGTGCCGCTGGAGAAAATTCTCAATACCGGTCGTTTCGACTTCGAAAAGGCCGCCCAGGCCCCGGGCTGGCTGCAGGAACTGCGTGGGGAACATGTGCCGGAAACCGAAGAGTACGGCATCGCTTCCACGGCCTATCGGGCGCGCCGGCCTTTTCATCCACAGCGCTTCTTCGACTTCATCGATCGTCCTTGGGTTAACGGCAAATTGCTGCGCTCCAAGGGCTTCTTCTGGCTGGCCAGCAAACCCACCGACGCCGGTAGCTGGTCTCAGGCAGGTGGCCTGATGCGCCACGGTTTCGCCGGGCGCTGGTGGCGCTTCGTGCCAAAAGAACAGTGGCCACAGGATCAGGAAAGTACCGCCGCGATCATGGAAAACTGGATCGCCAGCGTAGGCGATTGTCGCCAGGAGCTGGTGTTTATCGGGCAGAACATCGATTTCGCACAGCTGTCGTCGGAACTCGATGATTGCCTGCTGACCGATGCCGAAATGGCGCTCGGTACTCAAGGCTGGTTACAGCTGCGCGATCCTTTTGGTTCCTGGCACGACGAGGTGGCCTGATGCTCGCCCTGAAACCGCTGTCAGGCAGCACGCGCCATCAGTCTTTCGGCCAGACCCCGCAGGCACTGGCGGACATTCTTGACGACGAGACCAACCTTGCGGTCTGGCAACGACAGCTTCCGCTGCACATTGCCGAATTCGCGGACTTATTGTTGTCTCTGAACGAGCCTTACGCCGAGGCGCTGTGCCTGGAATTGCCGGACGAAGACGCAGAACCGGATCTCACGGGACTGGCCAGCGGCTTTCGCGATCTGGAAGGCTACGAAGGATTTATCGCCGACCTGAAATGGCTGGTCAGTGCCTTCGCCTGCCTGCTGGGGGCGCGACGGATCGGCTTGCGCCTGCGGGTGCTGGACAAGGCCATGTGTCCGCGTTTTCACGTCGATCATGTGCCGGTGCGGTTGATCACGACATACGCAGGTGTCGGCAGTGAATGGTTAAGGGAAGGGCAGATGGATCGTCGGCAACTGGGAAAGCCGCAAGCCGAGCCGCAGGAAGCGTCACGGATTCAGCAATTGAATCGGGGCGAAGTGGCATTGCTCAAGGGCGAAAAATGGCACGGCAACGAAGGTTTCGGGCTGATCCATCGCTCGCCGCAACCGGCGCCGGGAGAGCGGCGGCTGATGCTGACCCTCGACTGGCTCGGATAGCGCCTCAGGGCTTGAGCCATTTCCCCTGGCTCTGGGCCTCGCAGTAGGGCTGCAAATACGCCGCATCGGTGGCCACGCCGTAATAGTGGATATCCTGGCGATAAGGCATATTGGCGACTTGCGCGTTGCTGCACACACCGAATGCGCCGGCGGGGCACTGGTTGACGTATTGAACCTCGACTTTCTGCCCGGCCAGGGTCGGCTGGCAGAAGCCGTCGTTGAACAGTTTTTCCGGGATGTTGCGGTTCTGCTGGCAGACCTTCACGTCGAGCCGCTCTGCCTGACTGTGCACCACGCAGGCCTGTGCCAATGCCTCGCCCGACACCAGCGTCAGCAGCAACGACCATCCCATCCACCGCATCTTCGACCTCCAGAAAACCTTGATCATGTTGCAGAACATTCCCACCCACGTCATCGCCGGCCCCTTGGGCGCGGGCAAGACCAGCCTGATCCGCCAGCTCATGGCCCAGCGACCGGCGGGCGAGCGCTGGGCGGTGCTGATCAACGAGTTCGGTCAGATCGGGCTCGACGCTGCGCTGTTGACCTGCGACGCCGATGGTATCGCACTGGGCGAAGTGGCCGGGGGCTGTTTGTGTTGCGTGAACGGTGCGCCGTTCCAGATTGGTCTGGGGCGTTTATTGCGCAAGGCGCGGCCGGATCGCCTGTTCATCGAGCCCTCGGGGCTTGGGCATCCGGCGCAGCTGCTGAAGCAACTGAAAGAGGCGCCGTGGCAAGGCGTACTCGCCGTACAACCTTGCGTGCTGGTGCTGGACGCCCAGGCCCTCGCCGCGGGCAAACCGCTGCCGGACGCGCAGCAGGAAGCTTTGTCCAGCTCAGGCCTGCTGCTGTTGAACAAGGCGGAAAACCTCGACGAGCCCACGCGTGAGCGAATCACCCGACAGTTGCCGCCTGTCCGGCTGATCTGGACGCAACAAGCGATGTTGCCGCTCAGCGAGTTGCCGGGTCTGGCGGTGCAGGCGCAAGCAGGTGCGGATAAGTTGGTTGTGCCTCAGGGGCTGGCGCAGATGCCGGCCATCTGGAGCGATCCGGCATTGCCGATCTGCCTGAGTCAGGCTCAGGAGGGTGGCTGGAGCATCGGTTGGCGCTGGCATCCGAGCCAAGTGTTCGACGTATCGGGGATAACCCAATGGCTGAAAAGCCTGAACTGGCGCCGGGCCAAACTGGTGATTCACAGCCCGGACGGCTGGCAGTCAGCCAATGCGCTGGACAATGCCGAGCTCAGCTGGCTGCCCAGTGAATGGCGCAAGGATTCCCGGATCGAGCTGATTTTCGACGAACCGCAGGCAGTCAGTGAATTACAGGCCGGACTGGCCCGGTGTCGGCTTCAGACGAGCTGACTCAAGGCTTCCACTTGGTATGTTCCTGACGCCACTGGCTCAGCTCGATCACTTCACCACGCGGCTTGGTCACTTCCACCACGGGCGGCGTGTCATCAAATGGCGCCGGGTAGGGCGCCAGCTCAATCTGCGCGCTGTGCGCACCGAACTGGGTGATGGTGCCGTTGTGCCGGGTTTCGCCGGTCACGGTGAATTCGAAATTGTAGACCCGGGCCAGACGTCGCCGACCGCTGGCGTCCTTGATCAAGCCGATCTTCTTCAGCGCCACGTTACCGTCGAGCAACTCGACGCCGACATTCACGCAATGCTGTTTGACCCGCTCCAGCGCCCGCTCGCGCAAGCCGTGGTTGTGCCAGAGCCACGCACCGGCGACGGCGAACA
>NZ_JAIHBA010000043.1:0-49202 GCF_019718735.1 Pseudomonas sp. RIT778
GAGTGAGTGGGGTGGGTTGAAGGTGGAGATTCAGTTGCCTCGGCGGTGAGCCCGCCCCCACAAGGTTTGTGGTGAGCGGGCTTGAGCGTCAGACGCGAAACTGATCCATCAAACTCTGCTGCTGATTCGCCAGGCTATTAAGCGACTGACTCACCCGCGCCGATTCATTCGCCTGCCCCGACAGCGATTCCGTTACATCACGAATCGTCGCCACGTTGTTGTTGATTTCTTCGGCCACCGCGCTCTGCTCTTCGGCAGCGCTGGCGATCTGCAGGTTCATGTCGCTGATCACCGTCACCGCATCGCCGATCTGACGCAGTGCGGTCACGGCCTGGCCGACCTGTTCGACGCTGCCTTGTGCCTGTCGATGGCTGTTGCCCATCGAACCGACCACGTCCTGGGTGCCGTTCTGCAATTGCTCGATCACCTGGCGGGTTTCTTCCACCGACTCTTGAGTGCGGCGGGCGAGGTTGCGCACTTCGTCGGCGACCACCGCAAAACCGCGACCTGCTTCACCGGCACGGGCGGCTTCGATGGCGGCGTTCAGGGCCAGCAGGTTGGTCTGTTCGGCGATGGCGCGGATGGTTTCCAGCACGGTACCGATCTTCTCGCTGTTGGCAGCCAGGCCTTCGACTTGCACCATCGCTGCGCTCATGTCGGCGGCTAGGGTGTCGATGCTGGCGGTGGTGCGGTCGATCACGGTCAGGCCCTGACGGGTGGCGCGGTCGGCATCCTTGGCCGCTTCGGCAGCCTGCGCGGCGCTGCGGGCCACGTCCTGGGCTGTGGCGCTCATTTCGTGGGATGCGGTGGCCACCTGATCGACCTGACGGTATTGCTGCTCCATACCGGCGCTGGTCTGGGTGGCAATCGCGGAAGACTGGTCGGCGGTGTTGCGCGCGTCCTGCACCGAGCGTTTCACCTCGGCGATGATCGGTTGCAGCTTGTCGAGGAAGCGGTTGAACCAGCCGGCCAACTGACCGAGTTCGTCTTTCTTGTCATAGGCCAGACGACGGGTCAGGTCGCCTTCGCCGCTGGCGATGTCTTCCAGCATGTGGGCCACGCCGAGGATCGGTTTGGTCACGCTGCGCGCCATCAGCCACACCAGCAACAGGCCGATCAGTGCGGCGAGTACGCCCAGGCTCAGCTCGATCAGGGTGCCGGAAGTGTTGCTGGCATCCAGTTGCTGCTTGAGCGCTTCGGCGCGGCTGACCAGCACTTTCTGCGGTACATCAAGCAGCACGCCCCACGACGGGCCGCCGGGAATCGGCTGGAACGGCGACAGCACTTTCAGTTGCGCATTGCTGTGCAGGCTGCTGACGGTGTGGCTCGAAGCGAGCAGGCGCAGCAGTTCGGCGCCGCTGGTGGTGTCCACGGCATCCAGGCGCTGGCTGAGTTTGTTGGCGTCCGGGCTGTAACCGGCAAGCAGGCCGGCGGGGCTGATGATGCTCACGGCGGTCTGGCCGTCATAGAGCTTCTTGCTGGCGCTCTGGCTGATCGCTTGCAGGCTGTTGAGGTTGATGTCCACCGACAGCGAGGCGATGACTTTGCCGTTGACCATCAGCGGGAACACGATGCTGGTCATCAGCACCTTTTGCCCGTCGATCACATAGAAGTAGGGTTCGATCACGCACGGCTTGAGCGTGGTGCGCGGGCAGGTGAACCAGGCGTTGGCGGCCTGGCCGCTGGGGCCGGTGCTGGTGTCGGCCATGTCGCTTTCCGGCAGTGCCATCGAGGTGACTTTGCCCGGCGTCGGTTGCGACCAGTACAGGGCGAAGCGGCCCTTGTCGTTGCTGCCGAGTTCCGCCTGGCCGGCAAACAGCTCGTCCTTGCCGTCCAGCGCGTTGGCTTCGAACACCAGCGACAGGCCGAGCAATTCCGGGTTGGCCTGCAGCGCCGATTTGACCTGACGGGTCATGTCCTCGCGCAGGTCGAACGCATCGAGGAAGCGCTTCTCGGCCTGTTCGCGCAGGAACAGCACCTGACGCGAGAAACCGTGGCCATATTGATAGGCGTCCATGAACTGCTGGCGAATGCCCGCCGCCTGAACTTCGCCTTGGGATTCGATGCGGGCCTGGGCCGACTCGGTGAGCATTTCCATGCTCGAAGCTTTCACCAGTTCGGAACTGTGCTCCATGCGATACAGCGAAAGACCCACCAACAGGGTCACGATACCGGCCAGGCAGAGCCCGGCAAGCAGGGTGATTTTCCATTGGATGGAAAGTTGTCTGAGTGACATGGAAACGTCCTTATTCGATAAATATCTGAGACTTTGCACTGTAACGGCCGCGTTTCGGCTTTCTTTATGGCGTAAATGCAATAGGGCGAATTGACGCATGTTGTGGCGGATATGCCCTGTTCAGCGGATTGATCATGGAAAGTTACACAGTGTTGCGACCAGTCGCTTTGACACTGCGCGCGCGCTGCGGCACAGTGCGCGCCCTTCTAATAAGACCCTCTATGCAAATCCGCTGGCGACCCTCGTGGCTTGCCGGCCGGACTCATCCTGTCTGGCGGTGAATGGCTTTACCGTCGTGTTTTTGAGGTAGTGAAATGAATGCAGTGATTGCTGCGGTCGGCGTCATGCTGATCCTCAGCCTGTCCCGGGTGCATGTGGTGATCGCGTTGATCGTCGGTGCGCTGGTCGGTGGCCTGACCGGTGGTCTGGGCATCGACGCCACGCTCAAGGCTTTCAACAGTGGCCTGGGTGGCGGGGCGACAGTGGCGTTGTCCTACGCGTTGCTCGGTGCTTTCGCCGTGGCGATTGCCAAGTCCGGCCTGGCCCATGCGCTGGCCGACAAGGCTCTGGCGATGGTCGACCGCCAGCATGCGACCGGTGGCGGCAGCGTCAAATGGATGCTGATCGGCCTGCTGTGGGTGGTGGCGATCGCTTCGCAGAACATCCTGCCGATCCACATCGCGTTCATTCCGCTGCTGGTGCCGCCGCTTTTATATGTACTGACCAAGCTGCAACTGGACCGCCGGTTGATCGCCTGCGTCATGACCTTCGGCCTGATCACGCCGTACATGGTGTTTCCGGTCGGTTTCGGCAACATCTTCCTCAACCAGATCCTGCTGGCCAACGTCAGCAAGGCTGGCGTGGACATCAGCCAGATCAACGTCATGCATGCCATGGCCATTCCGGCGGCGGGCATGGTCTTCGGCCTGTTACTGGCGGTGTTCTTCAGCTACCGCAAGAAGCGGGTCTACGACCTGGAAAAGATCGAGCAGGTGGAGCAGGTCAGCGTCGCCTACAACCCGATGACGATCGGCATCGCCGGCCTGGCCATCGCGGCGGCGTTCATCATTCAGTTGCTGTTGGATTCGATGATTATCGGCGCGCTGGCCGGGTTTCTGATCTTCTCGGCGTCGGGCATCGTCAAGTGGCGTGAGACCGACGATCTGTTCACCGAAGGCATGAAGATGATGGCGATGATCGGCTTCATCATGATCTCCGCCTCGGGCTTTGCCGAAGTGCTCAAGGCCACCGGTGAAGTGCGTTCGCTGGTTGAAAGCGCGGCGGCGTGGATCGATCACAGCCAGGCGATTGGCGCGCTGCTGATGTTGCTGGTGGGGTTGATGGTGACCATCGGCATCGGTTCGTCGTTCTCCACGGTGCCTATCCTGGCAGCGATTTTCGTGCCGCTGTGCGTGCAACTGGGCTTCAGCCCGATGGCGATCGTCTGCATCGTCGGCACGGCCGGGGCGCTGGGCGACACCGGTTCGCCAGCCTCGGACTCGACCCTCGGCCCGACCTCCGGCCTGAACGTCGACGGCCAGCATCATCACATCTGGGACACCGTGGTTCCGACCTTCCTGCACTACAACCTGCCGCTGCTGGCGTTTGGCTGGGTGGCCGCGATGGTCCTCTGACCTGATCGTTCCCACGCTCCGCGTGGGAACGCCTCCTGTGACGCTCTGCGTCACGCTTCTGGACGCAGAGCGTCCCGGGCTGCATTCCCACGCAGAGCGTGGGAACGATCGGCGTCGAGGTGTCGAAGCGTCCGTGTGGGAACGATCTGAGGTAAAGCTCAACTTTTGGTTTCGCGTGCCGTTAAAGCCTTTATCCACGCCAATAAAACCAAAAGAGTGAGCCCCCATGCGCCTGAGTCTCAAGGCTAAAGTCCTGTCCCTTGCCGTCCTTCCGGTCTTGCTCTTTGCGCTGGTGATCAGCCTGACCACGCTGTTCATCCTTCAGGAACAGGCGCGCAAGGAAGTCGAACAGACCCGCGAACGCCTGCTCGGCGACGCCAAGGCCACCCTGGCCAGCTATGTCGCCGTGGCCATGACCACCATCAAACCGTTGTACGACGCTGCCGCTCCCGGTGACGCCGATGCGCGGGCGCAGGTGATCAAGCTGTTGTCGAGCATCAAGTACGGCAAGGACGGCTACTTCTTCGGTTACGACTCCGAGACCGTGCGCCTGTTCAAGGCCAACGACCCCGAAGGCGTGGGTAAAAGCTTCAAGGACAACCGCGACCCGAACGGCGTTTACGTCAACCGCGATCTGGTGAAGGTCGCCAAGGACGGCACCCACTACCTGCAATACAGCTCGCCGTTGCCGGGCAACGCGCAGGTGCTGGTGCCGAAACTCGGCTACACCGAATACCTGGCGAAGTGGGACATGGCGGTCGGTACGTCGGTCAACCTCGATGGCATCGAAGCGCAAGTGGCGGTGGTCGAGGCCAAGGTGCAGGAGCGCATGCAGGGCGTGGTGCTGAGCATCGTCGGCGTGGCGGTGGTGGTGCTGCTGGTGATCGCGGCGGCGGGGATGCTGCTGGCCAACACCATCCTGCGACCGCTGAACCTGATGAAAGCCAACCTCGATGACATCGCGGCGGGCGAGGGTGACCTGACCCGACGCCTGACCATCACCAGCCAGGACGAACTCGGCGAACTGGCCGGCTCGTTCAACCGGTTCGTCGACAAGATCCACGGCCTGGTGCGGCAGATCACCGAGATGACGTCGCAACTGACCGGTCTGGTGACGCAGGTGTCCGATCAGGCCCAGCGCTCCGATCAGGCCATGGAACGTCAGCGCCACGAAACCGATCAGGTCGCCACGGCGATCAACGAGATGTCCGCCGCCGCGCAGGAAGTCGCCAAGAGTGCACAGAACGCCGCCGTCGCTGCGCAGCAGACCGACGAAGAAGGCCAGACCGCCAAACGCGTGGTGGCCGGCAGTATCAAGCAGATTCATGCGCTGGTGGACGACATCCGCAGCAGCGGCGTGTCCCTCGACAGCCTGCAGCAGGACGTGTCGTCGATTGTCGGCGTGCTGGGAGTGATCCGTTCGATTGCCGAACAGACCAACCTGCTGGCGCTCAACGCCGCGATCGAAGCGGCTCGGGCCGGTGAGGCCGGGCGCGGGTTTGCGGTGGTGGCGGACGAGGTGCGGGCACTGGCGTCGCGCACGCAGATCAGCACTCAGGAAATTCAGGGGATGATCGATCGCTTGCAGGCGGGGACGCAGTCGGCGGTTGAAGCGATGCGCCGTTCCAGCGAGGCGGGTGATGGTACTTCGGCTCAGGCCAATCAGGCGGGGGCGTCGCTGGATGCGATGGCGGATCTAATTGCGACCATCAACTCGATGAACGCGCAGATTGCCAGTGCCGCTGAAGAGCAGACGGCGGTGGCCGAAGAGATCAACCGCAGCGTGCATCAGATTGCGGTGGCGGTGGATAACGTGGCGGATGAGACCCAGTTGGGGGCGCAGACTTCGCGTAGTCTGGCTGATCTGGGGCAGCGGTTGGGCAAGCTGGTTGGCCAGTTCCGTATCTGATGGCGCTGTCGGGACAGACCATCACGGTCTGTCCCAATACGGCACCTCGCCAAAACACTCCATAAAGAAATCAATCACCGTCCGCACCTTCACCGACAACCGCCGGCTCCCCGGCCACAGCACCGAAATCTGCTGCGGCTCCACACTGTTCGACACCTGATAATCCCCCAACACCGGCACCAGCGTGCCCTCGCGCACCGCCTCGCCGATCAGCCATGACGGAAACATCACCAGCCCCAGCCCTTGCACAGCGGCCTGAGTCAACGTGTCCGCGTGATTGCCGGTAATCGGGCCCTTGACTGCATAGGGTGTCCATTCACCCTGATCCTGACGGAAGAACCAGCGCTGCTGGCCGGTCGCGCCCTTGTAGGCCAGGCACTGGTGGCGGGCGAGGTCGTCGGGATGCCGGGGTGTGCCGAAACGCTTGAGATACGCCGGACTGGCCGCGACCTGAAAGCGGTGTGGCGCGAGGATCCGCGCCTGCATGCTCGAATCGTGCAGCGGACCGATGCGGAACAGCAGGTCGGCGCCTTCCTGCAGCGGGTCGATGTAGTGGTCGGTCTGCTGGATGTCCAGTTGCAGCTTCGGATAGCGCTCGCACAAACGGCCCAGCCATGGCGTCAGATGGCGTTGGCCGAACACCACCGGAGCATTGATCCGCACCAGGCCGGTCGGTTCGCTTTGCTGTTCCTGCAACGCCTGTTCGGCTTCTTCCAGCTGCACCAGCACCAGCCGCGCGTGGTGGCCGAGCATGCGCCCGGCTTCGGTCGGCGTGACCGCGCGGGTGTGGCGGTAGAGCAATTGCTGGTTCAGCGCCTGTTCCATCAACTGGATCTGCCGGGAAATCGAGGAGGGCGCCACGCCCTCGCGGCGGGCGACTTCGGAAAAACTGCCGTGGTCGAGCACCGCCACAAACAGCCTTAGCGCCTTGAATCCCAGTTCGTTGAGCCCGTGCATCGTCTGTCCTGCTGTGCGAGTTACGCAAAAGTGTTGTCCGGATGCTCCCATTTATCGCACAGCTGCGCCAGCCGATAATCCGCGCCATCGTTTCTTTCAGAGGTTTTTCAGATGCAGTCGTTTGATGAAGTGAGTGCCGCGCCGGCGCCGGTAGCGCGGCCTGGTTTGCGTTTGTTGCTGTTGCCGCTGGTGATTCTGGCCGGCATGGGTTTGTCGGTGGAGGCGGGGTTGCTGGGGCCGTTGGGTGAGCAGGTCGGGCATTTGTGGGCGACCTTGAGCATCTTCGGGGTTGGGTCGGCGATTCTGTTTTTGTTGTTGCTGTTTGCGGGGCCGCAGAAGGGGCCGGCGCTGACGGATCTGCCGCGCTGGCAGTTGATCGGCGGGTTTCTGGGGCCGATGTATGTGGTGGTGTTGACGCTGGCGACGCCGCATATCGGGATTGCGATGACGATGATTGCGATTTTGTCGGGGCAGGTTGGCAAGAGTGTGTTGATTGACCATTTCGGGTGGTTTGGGGCTACGCGCAAGAAGGTCAATGTTGAGCGGTGGCTGGCGTTGGGGTTGATTGTGGTGGCTTTGGTTTTGATTGCGCGGGGGTGAGTGATGAGTCTGGTTATTTTGTTGGCGGTGGTGGTGTTGGCGGGTGCGGTGTTGAGTGTGCAGGCGGCGATCAATGGGCGTCTTGGGGAAACCGTTGGTGTGTTGCGCAGCAGTTTGTTGACGTTTGTGGTGGGGGCGGTTTCTACGGGGTTGTTGATTTTGTTTTTTGAGCCTGCTCAGGCGGTGAGTTTGCTGGATGTGCCGAAGTGGCAGTTGAGTGGGGCGCTGTTTGGGGTGGTTTATATGATGGTCATGGTTGGTGCGGTGCCTCGGGTGGGGACGGCTGTGGCGACGGTGGCGGTGATTGTCGGGCAGTTGGGGATGGGGATGTTGATTGATAATTTTGGGTGGTTGGGGAATCCCGCTATCGAGTTGTCTTCTAGTCGGGTTTTGGCGATGGGGTGTTTGGGGTTGGCGTTGGTGTTTATGTATCGCAGTAGCGTGCGTCAGGCTGTTTGAACTTGGCGGCCTTTGGGCCGGCCATGCTCTTGGGGTTTTGGGTGAATATCCGTTTCTTCGGGTGCTGCCGCTGGCGGTTTCGCTCTTACAGCGAGTCACTTTGGCAAACGCCCCAAAGTAACCAAAGGTCTTGGGCCCTGACGTTCGGCCCTCGCTGTGGCTCGGGTTCCTTCGCTCCGGGATTGATCCGGGGGCATCGCCTACGGTTTGCTTCGCTGCACCTCCTCTCGATGCATGCGGCTGCGCCGCACGGTCGCTTCGCTCCCACCCCCGGATCAATCCCTCCACTCAGCCTGCCGACGGGCCTTGAGATCAAAAGCGGTACTCGAGCTAACGCTCATTGTGGTGAGTGGTGGGGGGAGGGTTGAAGGGTGAGTGGTGAGTAGTGAGTGGTTTGGTTGTTGGGTTGTTTTCACCTTCTACACTGGTAGCACGGCTTGTTCTTTCGGCCTCAGACAACCACCACCAGAGGAGTCTGTTTCATGGCAGATAGAAAATGCGATTGTCCGGGATGTCGTTGCACGATCAAGGAGGGTGAGCATTCTTATGTGGCGCACGGTAAGCATTATTGCTGTGAGGCGTGTGCGCATCATCACAAGAGTGGTGAGGAGTGTTCTGGCAAGGGGTGTCAGTGTGCGCATCCCAAGTAATCGTGGGTATTGAAAAAGTGGAGCCTAGTCGGGCTCCACTTCCAGTTTCAGGCTGTCGTCGTCCAGGCGTTCGGTGTGGCGGACGTTGCCGTGCAGGCGGCGGCCTCCGACGTTGACGACGATGGTTTTGGCCTTTTCAAGGTCTTCCGGCAAGGGGGCCGGGACGCGCAGGGCGAAGCGGTAGGGGTCGTTTTCGACGGGTTCCAGGCCAACCGGGCAGTCGACGCTTTTGGTGATGCGGCCGAACAGGGTGTCCAGGCCGTAGTCCAGGTGCGCCGGGCTGTTGATGGTTGTCATGTTGTTCCCCCCGAAATAGTCCCCGCCTGCGCGCAAGCTTAGCTTGCCGGTCGCCATGTGACGTTTTCCACGCCGAATTTTTCTGCCATCGGCTTGCTGGTTTTCTGCACTTTCTCCCGGCCGAAACGCGGGATGCGGCCGACTCCTGCGTCGCAGCTTGCCCAGTGCCACGCCTCGGTGTTGTCCATTTTGTCCGAGCGGATAATGAACGACTTAGGCGCGCCGTGAAGGGTGTAATCGATGACGTACAGTTTTGCGTTGTTCATAAAGCCCATCTTCCTCCCTGTGGTAATAGAAGGATCGCTGCGCTCCGGGAAAATTCACTCGGATTGTCCGACGGTATCTATCAATGGCGAGCGAAGGTGCGGACTGGTTACCATGGCGTTTCCGTCAACCCCGATGAATGTTCGCCATGGCCCTCGCTGCGCCCCCTGATCTGAGTGATACCGATGTGCCGGTGCAACCGCTGGCGCGGACGTATCCGCGTGGGTTGTTCATCGAGCCGCATGAGCATGTCTGGGGGCAGTTGCTGTATGCGATGAGCGGGGTGATGTGGGTCGAGACCCCGCACGAGGCGCTGGTAGTGCCGCCGCAGCGGGCGGTGTGGTTGCCGCCGGGGGTGCCGCACGGGATTCGGGTGGTGTCGGATTTGCAGATGCGCAATATCTACCTGCGCCCGGCGCTGGCGGCGACGCTGGATGAGACGGTGCAGGTGATCGAGGTCGGGGGTCTGCTGCGCGAGTTGATTGTCGGGCTGGTGGCGCAGGGCGACAGCGGGGATGCCGAGTATTACGAGGCGCTGGTCGGACTGGCGCTGCTGGAGCTGAAACGTGCAAGGCGTTCGCAGCTGAAGATCCCGTTGCCGGACGATGCCGACCGGCGGTTGATGAGTCTGTGTCAGGCAGTGATGGCCGCGCCGTCGCTGGATATTCCTTTCGAACAACACGCCGAAAACGCCGGGGCCAGCGTGCGAACGTTGGCGCGGTTGTTCAAGGAAGGGCTGGGCATGGGCTTCGCCGAGTGGCGGCGGCAGGTGCAGTTGGCGACGGCGGTGGCGGAGTTGATCCAGGGCGTGCCGGTCAGCGCGATTGCCCGGGAGCTGGGGTATTCGCCGAGCAGTTTCAGCGACATGTTCCGCCGTGAGCTGGGTGTTGCCCCTTCGCAGTTCGATGGCGGGCCGCTTGCCGGCTGATTTGGCCGAAATTCAGAAGTCCTTGGCCGATGCCGGTCGCAGCCTTTCCCTAGACTTTGCCCATTCCCTTTGTGTGGCGGAGTGATCCCATGAATTACCTGATTTCACTGGGCGTCGGTCTGGGTGTCGGCCTGCTGTATGGCGCGCTGGATGTCCGTTCTCCGGCGCCGCCGACCATCGCGCTGGTGGGCCTGCTGGGCATGCTGGCGGGCGAGCAGTTGTGGCCGATGGGCCGGCAACTGGTCAGTGGCTGGCTGTCCTGAATCCTGTCTTTTTCCTTCGGTGGAGATTTCCATGAAAGCACTGCAATTCGATAAAACCGGCGACCTGTCGTCCCTGCGCTTCGTCGAGGTGCCGACGCCGGTGCCGGGCGCTGACGAGGTGCTGGTGCAGATCAAGGCCGCGGGCCTCAATCCCAGCGACGTGAAGAACGTGCTCGGGCGTTTCCCGTACACCACGCTGCCGCGCATTCCCGGTCGGGACTTTGCCGGTGTGGTGGTCGAAGGTCCGCAGGCGTTGATTGGTCAGGAGGTTTGGGGCACCGGGCGTGAGCTGGGGTTTTTCGCCGATGGCTCCCATGCGCAGTTCGTCAAATTGCCGGCCAATGGCGTGGCGCACAAACCTTCGCATCTGAGTTTCACCCAGGCCGCCAGCCTCGGCGTGCCTTACACCACGGCGTGGGATGCGCTCGAGCGCAGTCTGGTGAGTGCCGAAACCCGTTTGCTGGTGATTGGTGGCGGGGCAGTGGCGACGGCGGCGCTGGCGCTGGCCAAGGTGCGCGGCGCGCAGTTGCTGGCGGCGGCGCGGCGGCCGGAGCAGGTCAGGGACTTGCAGGCGCAGGGTTATCAGACGATTCAGCTGGATAAACCCGAGGAGCTGGGTGCGCAGGTCAACGCCGTGTATCGCGGCGGTGCCGACGTGATCTTCGACACCACCGGTTTCTGGCTGCCGGCCTCGGTCGCGGCGCTGGCAACTTTCGGGCGGATCGCGATCATCGCTGCGCCAGTCGATGGGCATGTGCAGTTGCCGGCGCTGGCCCTGTATCGCAAGGGCGGTTCGGTGGTCGGCATCAACTCGTTGCTGTATGGCGTTGAGGCCTGTGCGGCGATGCTCGAGCAGTTCGGCCGGTTCTTCGACGAAGACCGGCTGCCACTGCCGCAAGGGCTGGTCGAAGCGCCGCTGGCCGAAGGGCTGGCGCGCTATGCCGATGTCAATCAGGGCAGCGGTGACAAGGTCATTCTTATCCCCTGACCGCCGCTGTTCTGCATGTCATAACAAAGCCCTGCGGGAGCGAGTTTCGCACCCACAGGGCTTTGTGGGTCTCAGGATTGCGGGACGCCGTTCTCCCACGCCGACCAGTTTTTCAGGATGTCCTGCACCAACGGATTGCCCGCGCGGTAGAGGTTTTCCAGTGCCGGCACAAATCCGCCCTGATCGGCGTACTTGAGCAGGTTGTCCACTTCGCTGCCGCCCGGCGCCGGACGGTCGAAATCCGAGCCGGCGCGCACCACGGCGAGGCGCTGCACGTCCACCAGACCCTCGCGACTTGCGCGCAGCAAGGCTTCGTAGGTGGAGTTGTCTTCCTGTTGGGTGGTGCAGTATTCGCCCTGGTTGTCGGTCAGCAATTTGGTCCAGACCTCGGCGCGTTCGCTCAGGCGTGTGCCGGAGAACCAGGTGTTGCCCGCCAGCGTGTCGCAACGGGTGACCACCGGCGGTTGATTGGCCGGTGCTGCCGGGTATTTCAGGCGCCACGCGGCCGATTCCTTGCTTTCGCTCAGTTCGACCTTGTGGCTCAAGGCGAAGGCTTTTGCTTGTAGCTTCGGGTTGAGTTCGAAGACTTCGGTCTTGTAGTCCAGCGGCGGTTTTTCGTTCGGGCCTTGAGTGTTGATGCCGAGGTAACCGGTCGGCCAGCTCGATGGCGCATCGCGTGAATCCAGCTCCCACTGGGTGCCGAACTCGACCAGATAATGCGCCCAGGCGGCCGTGCCGATGGTCCCGTGCTTGGGGCTGATGCCGGCAATCCCGGCAATCAGGAAGTAGCTTTTGCGCAGGTCGAATTTCGGCGACAGCGCCAGTGCCAGTGTCGAAGCCGCGGCGTTGGTCTGGCCCATGCCGGTGGTCATCAGGCAGACCTGCTGTGTGTTGCAGCGGATGGTCGGGTATTCGGCCGACAGGCCCGGCACGCGGACTTCCTGTTTGAGTTCGAGGCGATCGATCCAGTGCTGTGCCTCCGGAGCGAACATGGTGATCAGCACGACTTTCGGCTGTATCGGTGCCTCGGCCGCCCATGCGGTGGAAGAGAGCAGGGCGGCAGCGGCCAGTGATACACGCGTCATTGCTTTCATGATTGCTCCTGGATTCAGAACTGATAACCGACGCCGGCGTAGTAACCCCAGCCGTTGGAACGTGCCCGGAAATTACCGTCGCCAAAATTCAGCTCGCTGCCATCCTCCCAGTTGCCGCCGTTGTGGAAATAACGGCCGACCAGGGTGAAGCGCAAGTGGGTGAACGAGTACAGCAACACGTTGGTTGCCACCGTGGCATTGGCAGTCCGCGCCGGGTTGTCCTTGTGGATGTCCGAGCCGAAATCGAAGTTGGTGAAGCCGATGTAGGTCAGCGAGGCGCCGTTGCTGAATTTGTCGATCGGCACGATGTACTTGAGCTGCGCGCGGTAGCCGTCCCACGAGTATTCGTTGCTGGCGCCGTAGTTTTCCCACTGGTAGCGCCCGTACAGGTTGGCCGACAGATTGACCCGCGAATGGGTGTCGATGTCGGTGCCGAAACCGCTGTACAGCGTGTTGGCGCGGTTCTCTTTACGGCTGCCGTGATCGTAGATCCAGTCGAACGCCACGTACCATTCCTTGAACGGCCCGATGGCCAGGCTGCGGCCGGCGAGGTAGTCGATGGAGATGCGCGGCTCGTGCTCCATGAACACCGGCGAGCCGTGATCCCACACGCCTTTGTCGTGGCTGTTGCCGATGTTGAAAATCTTCGGGATGTCGATGTAGCCGTAAAGCTCGAACGGCCCCTTGCGCCCGAAGTACTCGTATTCCAGGTAGATGTCGTCCGCCGGTTGCGGGCCGAAACTGATGTCCTTGCTGCCGATCAGCATCAGGTCCTGGTTGTACCAGTCCGACAGGTACGCGCCTTTTTTCGGCGGGCTGGCTTCGGGGCTGAGGGCTTCACCCTGAGCAGATTCATCTGGCAGGGCAGGCTGCGCCAGCGTGGTCTGACTGAGAACTCCGGTAACGCCGGCCAGTAGCAGGGAAACAGCAAAAGTGCGCACACCGCGACGACGGTGGCAGGAGGAAACGTGCATTCAAAGTCCTTTTTGCGGATCACGGCCCGGAATCATAGGGCCTGTACGGTTTTGTAACGAAAAGGCAGTCAACGGTAGCTCGCAAACGTTTGCACAAGCCGTACCAGTTTCTCAAGTGGCTGAAAAATCGATTGATTCGCGGGTTTAGCTGGCGGCTCGGTCAACTCCCCTCAAAAGCGTCTGAAATAGCCCTCAAGTCCTTGCTCAGAACGGCCGGAAGTATCGACGCAGGGCCTTATCGCACAAAAGTATTAACACTATTTAACCGGTGCCCCATCGCAGGGCATCAACTAGCGTGTGTCTGGAATGCGACGGTTTATCTGATGACCGTCATACGCTTGATACGCGTGCTGAATCTTGCCGCAGTTGCACGCCTTCAAGGACGAAATTGGCCACGCAAGGAGTAACCCGTGGAAGCAAGGTTTGGTGTCGCCCTCGTTTCGCGTTTTTCCCCACTGTCCCTTGCTGTGCATCTGAGCGTCGCCGGGCTGCTTTTCGGTGGCGTCAGCGAGCAGGCGTTTGCCACCTGTTCGGCGGCGGGCTCCACGATTACCTGTTCGGGCGTTCCGACCCTGCCGCTGTTTCTCAATGACTACAGCAGTGCCACCAGCGGCCTGACGGTCAACGTCACCAACGGCGCGCAGATGAACGCGACCCTGGGTGGCAAGGTCATCAACCTGACCGGCGCCAACATCAACCTCAACAACTCCGGCACCCTCGACCCGGCCTTGCTCGGCCTGGTGTCGATCCTCAGTGGCGGCGCGTTCATCGGCACCGGCGCAACCAGCACCGTGAGCATCGTCAATAACACCACCGGGCTCATTCGCGGCACCGGCATGTTGCTCGGCCTCAACCTGACCAGCATCGACGGGCTGGGGATTGCCGTGAACAACTCGGTGTCGGGCACCACGACCATTACCAACGACGGCACGATTACCTCCACGGGGCTGTCGGTTGGCGGCATCACCCTGGCCGATACGCCAGTGGTCGGTGTGTACGGCGGTTCACAAGTCAACATGACCAACAGCGCCACCGGTACGATCAACGGCCGGGTCGCGTTCGAGACGTCGGTGGCGGGCAACACCTTCACCAACGCCGGTAACATCACCGGCGGCGTGTCGATGGGGGCGGGCAGCACCAACACCTTCTACGCGATCACCGGTTCCAGCGTTAACGTCGGCGACGGTGTGCAAGTCTCCGTCGGCCTCGGTGGCCTGATCGGCATCAACCTGACCTTCGCCCCGACCGGGACGATCGATGGCGGTGCGGCCGGTACCAACACGCTGATCCTGCAAAACCCGATCGGCCTCGGCGGCGGTACCACCGGGACCGGCACGGCGTCCAGCGCAACCTACGTCAACTTCAACAACCTGACCCTCAACAGCGGCACCTGGACCTTGCAGGGGCCATTGGTCAGCGGTGCGACCACCCTCAATGGCGGTGTCGCGCAGTTCAACGACAACGCGGCGTTCGGCAGCGGTGTGCTGACGTCCAACGGCGGGATTCTGCAGGCCAGCAATGCCGGTTTGACGCTGTCCAACCAGATCAACCTGGGCGGGACTGGCCTGACTCTGCAGGGCATCAACGGCATGACCCTGAACGGGGTGATTTCCGGCACCGGCGGCCTGACCAAGATCGGCAGCGGCCAGATCAACCTCAACGGCATCAACACTTACACCGGCAACACCGTGCTCAACGGCGGCGTAGTGCTGGTGGGCAACAACCAGGCGTTCAGCACCGGCGGCATCACCGTGGGCGGCTCTTCGAGCATCTCGGCGACGGCGCCGATTTCGCTGGCTAACGCGATCACGCTCAACAGCACCCTGACCGCGACCGGCACGGGTGCGCTGACCCTGGGCGGAGTGATCAGCGGCGCCGCCAACCTGACCAAAACCGGCAGCGGCAGCCTGATCCTCAACGGCATCAACACCTACACCGGGATCACCAGCCTCAGCGCCGGCACCTTGCGCGTCGGCAACAACAACGCCCTGGGCACCGGTGTCCTCAACACCAGCAACGGTACCAGCCTCGACAGCACCGGCAACGTGACCCTGGCCAACAACGTCGGCATCACCGGTGCGCTGAACGTGCTCGGCAGCAATGCCCTGACCCTGGCCGGCATCGTCTCCGGCACCGGCGCGATCACCAAAAGCGGCAGCGCCAGCCTGACCCTGACCGGCAACAACACCAACAGCGGCACCACCGCGCTCAACGGCGGCAGTTTGCTCGTCGGCAGCAACACCGCCCTCGGCACGGGCGCCTTGAACGCGGCGGCCGGCACCACGCTGGATGCGACCACCGCCGTGACCCTGGCCAACGCAGTGGCGCTGGCAGGCGGGCTGACCATCGGCGGCACCCAGGCGCTGGGCCTGAGCGGTGTCATCAGCGGCGCCGGCAACCTGATCAAGGGCGGCACCGCGAACCTGACCCTCAGCGGCAACAACACCTTCTCCGGCGGCACGGCACTGAATGCCGGGACGCTGATCGTCGGCTCCAACACCGCGCTGGGCACTGGCGCGCTGACCACGGCGGCGGGCACCACCCTCGATGCCAGCACCGCCGTGGCGCTGAGCAACGCCGTCGCCCTCGGCGGCAACCTGAACATTGGCGGCAGCGCCAACCTGACCCTCGGCGGCGTGGTCAGCGGCAGCGGCGGGCTGACCAAGAACGGCGCGGCGAACCTGATTCTCAACGGCACCAACACGTTCCTCGGTGCTATTGCATTGAACGCGGGCACCATCACAGCGGGTGCCAACGCTGCGCTGGGCAGTGGCAATATCACCGTCGGCGGCGCGGCAACCCTCGACAGCAATACCGCGGTGACGCTGAACAACAACGTCATTCTCAACAATAATCTGGCGATCGGCGGCAGCAGTGCACTGACCCTCGGCGGCGTGATCAGCGGCGCCAGCCAGTTGATCAAGAACGGCACGGCCAACCTGACCCTCAACGGCGCCAACACCTTCACCGGCGGTACCGCGCTCAACGCCGGCAGCCTGACCGTCGGCAACGGCGCGGCACTCGGTACCGGCACGCTGACCGTGGGCGGGTCGGGCGGCACGCTCAACAGCAGCAACAACGTGACGCTGAACAACGCCATTGCGCTGAACGCCAACCTCACCACCGGCGGCGCCAACCCGCTGACTCTGGGCGGTGTGATCAGCGGCGGCAGCAACCTGATCAAGACCGGTGCTTCGACCCTGACCCTGACCGGCAACAACACCTACACCGGCGCTACTTCGCTGAACGCCGGGACCCTGGTCGTCGGCTCCAACACCGCCCTCGGCACTGGCGTACTCAACGCCGCCAACGGCACCACACTGGATGCCAGCACGGCGGCGAGCCTGGCCAACAACGTCAACCTTGGCGGCAACGTGACCATTGGCGGCAGTAACGCGCTGACCCTCGCGGGCGTGGTCTCCGGGGTCGGCGGTCTGACCAAAAGCGGCCCGGCCGATCTGATCCTCAACGGCGCCAACACCTACTTCGGCAACACCGCGCTAAACGTCGGCAAACTGATTGTCGGCAGCAACACCGCACTGGGCAGCGGTGCACTGAACGCAGCGGCCGGCACCACGCTGGACACCAACACCGCCGTCACTCTGGGCAATCAGGTCAACCTCGCCGGTGCGATGAACATCGGTGGCAGCGCCGATCTGACCCTCACCGGCACCGTCGCTGGCGCCGGCAGCCTGGTGAAAAACGGTGCGGCCAATCTGAACCTCAATGGCACCAACACCTACGCCGGCGGCACCACCTTGAACGCCGGTACGGTGACTGTCGGCAACAGCTCGGCGCTCGGCACCGGCGCCTTGACCGTCGGCGGTGCAGCAACGCTCGACAGCAGTTCACCGCTGGTCAGCCTGGCTAACGCAGTTGTGCTGAATGCGGCGCTGAGCGTCGGCGGCACCCAGAACCTGACCCTCGGCGGTGTGCTCAGCGGCACCGGCCAACTGGTCAAGAACGGCAGCGCCAACCTGACCGTCAACGGCACCAACACTTTCAGCGGCGGAACCACCCTCAACGCCGGCACCCTGACCCTAGGCGCGCCCGGCGCATTGGGCAGCGGCACGCTCACCGTCGGTGGCGCCGCGACGCTGGACAACAGCAGCGCTTTCACCCTCGGCAACAACATCACCCTGGATGCCGGGTTGACGGTGGCCGGCAACAACGGCCTGACCCTCAGCGGCGTGATCGACGGCGCCGGCAGCCTGACCAAAACCGGTCTGGACGACCTGGCCCTCAGCGGCACCAACACCTTCACCGGCGCGCTGAACATTGCCGCCGGCAGTGTCACCACCCTGAGCAGCGGGGCGCTGGGCAACACCTCCGGCGCCAACATCAGCGCCGGCGCCAGCCTCAACCTCGGCAGCAGCGCCAGCCTCGACGGCCTGAGTGGCAGCGGCAGCGTGCAGATCGGTGGTGGCAATACCCTCACCGTGGGCGGGGTGAGCAGCACCAGCACCTTCGACGGCGACCTGAGCGGCAACGGCGGTCTGACCAAGGTCGGTACCGGCACCCTGAACCTGACCGGGATTAACGGCATCGTCGGCAACACCGCCGTCAACGGCGGCACCCTGAACCTCAGCGGTTCGCTGGCCAGTGCCCAGGTCAACGTCAATACCGGCGGCACCCTCACCGGTAACGGTTCGGCACTCGGTGCGATGACCATCAACAGCGGCGGTCACCTGGCCCTGTCGTCGGGTAATACACTCTCGGCCGGATCATTGACGCTCGCAGCCGGCAGCAATGTCGATGCGGCGCTGGGGACGCCATCGACCACGTCGCTGATGAACGTCGGCGGCAACCTCACCCTCGACGGTAATCTCAACGTCACCGATGCCGGTGGTTTCGGCGTCGGTGTGTATCGTCTGTTCAACTACACCGGTGCCCTGACCAATCTGGGCCTGGATGTTGCCAGCGTGCCGGTCGGTTATGGGCTGGGCGATCTGGTGGTGCAGATCGGGGTCGCCAATCAGATCAACATTCAGGTCTCGGCGCCGAATTCGGACATTCGTTACTGGGATGGCAGCCAGACCATCGCCAACGGCACTGTCGATGGCGGCAGTGGCACCTGGAACGGTGCCGGCACCAACTGGACCGACGCCAATGGTCTGGTCAATCAGACCTGGGCCGGCGACTTCGCGGTGTTCCAGGGCACGGCCGGGACGGTGTCGGTCAACGGCACGCAACTGTTCACCGGCATGCAGTTCCTCACCGATGGCTACAACGTGGTCAACGGCACCTCGGGACTGCTGACCGCCGTCAACGGTGCCGGCGGCACCACGGCGATGCGCGTTGATCCGGGCGTGACTGCCACGGTTGGCGTGAACATCAACGGCAGCGGCATTCTCAATAAACTCGACAGCGGCACCCTGGTGCTCAATGGCGCCAACAGCTACACCGGCGGCACGCAACTCGATGGCGGCAAAATCGTGGTCGGCAGCAACACCGCGCTGGGCAGCGGTGCGTTGATCGCCAATGCCGGCACGCAACTGGACAGCAACACCGCCGTGACCCTGGCCAACGCGGCCACGCTCAACGGTAACCTCACGATCGTTGGCAGCAATGCGCTGGCCCTCAACGGTGTGATAAACGGCACCGGCGGGCTGATCAAGAACGGCTCGGCCAATCTGACCCTTGGCGGCAACAACGCCTTCCTCGGGCCGGTGGCACTGAACGCGGGCGGGTTGATTTTGGCGTCGAACAGCGCGCTGGGCTCGGCCACCCTGAACGCGGCGAACGGCACCACCCTGGATGCCAGCGGCGCTTTCACGGCGGGTAACGCGATCAACCTGGCGGGCAACCTCGGCATCGTCGGCAGCAACGATCTGACGCTGAGCGGCGCGATCAACGGCGCCGGCAGCCTGACCAAGAATGGCGCGGCCAACCTGATCCTCAGCGGGGCCAACAACTTCCTCGGTGGCATCACCCTCAATGCCGGCACCCTGACCGCCGGCAGCAACGGCGCTCTCGGTCTGGGCAACCTGACCGTGGCCGGCGCCTCGGCGCTGGACAGCAACACCTCGGTGTCGCTGGGCAACAACGTGGTGCTCAATGCCAACCTGACCAACACCGGCAACAGCGACGTGTCGCTCAGCGGCGTGGTCAGCGGCACTGGCGGTCTGATCAAGAACGGCGCCTCCAACCTGACCCTCAACGGCATCAACACCTACAGCGGCGGCACCACACTGAACGCCGGCACCGTGACCCTCGGCACCTCGGCGGGTCTGGGTTCCGGCGCGGTGACCGTGGCGGGCGCTTCGACTCTCGACACCACGGCGCCGCTGGTGCTGGCCAACAACCTCAACGTCAATGCCAACCTGAGCGTGGCCGGCAACAACAACCTGACGCTCGGTGGCGTGATCGCCGGGGCGGGCACCCTGACCAAGAACGGTCTGGCCGACCTGACGCTGTCCGGCAACAACACCTTCAGCGGCACCTTCGATGTGCAATCCGGCAGCCTGACCACCCTGGGCAACTCGGCACTGGGCAGCAATGCCGGGGTCAATCTCGGCGCTGCGGCGACCCTCAATCTCGGCGGCTCCGGCAGCCTCGCCAGCCTGACCGGCGGCGGCACTGCACTGATCGGCGGCGGCAACACGCTGAGCATCGGCGGCAACAACGCCAGCAGCATTTTCGACGGCGTGCTCACCGGTACCGGCGAACTGAGCAAACTCGGCACCGGCACGCTGACCCTGACCGGCCTCAACAGCCTGACCGGCAACACCACGGTCAACGCCGGTACCTTGAACGTCAGCGGCTCGCTGGACAGCGCCAGTGTGCTGGTCAACAGCGGCGGCACCCTGACTGGCGGCGGCTCGCTCGGCGGGGCCGTGACCGTGGCGGATGGCGGTCATCTGGCCGGCGCCACCGGCAGCACCCTGTCGGTGAATTCGCTGGTTTTCAACGCCAACTCCAACTTCGATGTCGGCCTCGGTACACCGGTCTCCGGTGGCGGCAACCCGCTGGTCAATGTCGGCGGCAACCTGACCCTCGACGGCACCCTCAACGTCAGTGACATCGGCGGTTTCGGCAGCGGCGTGTACCGGTTGATCAACTACACCGGTGGCTTGACTGACAACGGCATGCTGATCGGCACCGTGCCGGGCAGCGTCACCCCGGGCGACCTGACCCTGCAAACCGCACTGGCCAATCAGATCAACCTGCTGGTCACCGCACCGGGCGTCACCGTGCAGTTCTGGGACGGCAACCAGCTCGTCGCCAATGGTTCGGTGGATGGCGGCAGCGGTACCTGGGGCACCGGCACCACCAACTGGACCGACGTCAACGGCACCACCAATCAGGCCTGGACCAACAGCTTTGCGGTGTTCCAGGGCACGGCGGGCACTGTGACCGTCAACGGCGCGCAAACCATCACCGGCATGCAATTCGTCACCGATGGCTACAACCTGCAGAACGGCACGGCCGGTTCGCTGAATCTGGTCAACGGATCGCTGGGCAATGCCACCGTGCGGGTCGACCCGAACGTCACCGCCACCGTGGGCGTGGCGCTCAACGGCGCCGGCACACTGGGCAAATACGACACCGGCACCCTGGTGCTCAACGCCGCCAACGGCTACACCGGCGGCACCGCGCTCAATGGCGGCAAGATCGTGGTCGGCAATAACGCCGCCCTCGGCACCGGCGTGTTGACCGCCGCCAACGGCACGGCGCTGGACAGCAACGCACCGGTCAGTCTGGCCAACGCCGTGGTGCTCAACGGCGGACTCACCGTCGCCGGCTCCAACGCATTGACCCTCGGCGGTGTGGTCAGCGGCAGCGGCAGTCTGATCAAGACCGGCGCATCGAGCCTGACCCTCAACGGCAGCAACACTTACAGCGGCGGTACCCAGCTCTCGGGTGGCTCGCTGATCCTGGGCAACAACAGCGCGATCAGCAGCGGCGCCCTCAGCGTGCTGGGCAATGGCACCCTCGACAGCACTTCTGCGCTGCAACTGGCCAACGCCATCAACCTGGGTGCGCAACTGACCCTGGCCGGCAACCAGAACACCACGCTGATCGGTGCGATCACCGGCAGCGGCAGCCTGGTGAAAAACGGCAGTGGCGACCTCGTCCTCAGCGGCGCCAACACCTACAGCGGCGGCACGACGCTGAACGGCGGCAGCACCCGTGGCGACACCAGCAGCCTGCAAGGTGCAATCGTCAACAACGCGACGCTGACCTTCGAGCAGAACAGTGACGGCAGCTACACCGGCAATCTGACGGGCGTCGGCACTCTGAACAAAACCGGCACCGGCGCCTTGCTGCTGACCGGCAACAACACCTTCACCGGCAACACCGCGGTGCAGGCCGGTTCGCTGAACGTCAACGGTGCGCTCAACAGTGCCAACGTCAACGTCGCCAGCGGGGCGAAAATTGGCGGCAGCGGCGTGTTCGCAGGCGCCGTGCAACTGGCCAACGGTGCGACGCTGACGGGCGGCGGCACTGCAACGCCGTTGTCGGTCGGTTCGCTGGCGTTGTCTTCGGGCACTAACCTGGACTTCACCCTCGGCTCGGCCACCAGTTCCACAACCGTGGTCAACGTCGCCGGCAACCTGACCCTCGACGGCACGCTGAACATCAGCAATGCCGGCGGCTTTGGCACCGGGGTCTATCAACTGTTCAGCTACGGAGGCAGCCTGACCAACAACGGTCTGGTCTACGGCAGCCTGCCGGTGTCGGCGGCCAACCTGACCCTGCAGACCGCGCTGGCCAATCAGGTCAACCTGCTGGTACAGAACACACCGGGTGAAGTGCAGTTCTGGAACGGTGGCAAAACCAATCCGGACGGCAGCATCGGTGGTGGCAGCGGCGTGTGGGGGCCGAATACCAACTGGACCGATCCGAGCGGTACCCAGGCGCTGGCGTCGAACGGTCAGTTCGCCGTGTTCGGCGGGCAGAGCGGGACGGTCACCGTGCAAGGCAATCAGAACTTCACCGGGTTGCAGTTCCTCTCCAGCGGTTACAGCCTGGTTCCAGGCGCTGGCGGTACGCTGACACCGGTCAACGGCCCGGGCGGCAGCCTCGCGCCGGTGCGTGTGAATGCCGGTGGCAGCGCGGAAATCTCCGTACCGCTGGTGGGCAGTGGCGGCATCGAGAAGCTGGATTCCGGCACTCTGGTCCTCAGCGGCGCCAACACCTACAGCGGCGGGACCACGGTCAGCGGCGGTACGCTGATCGGTAATACCACCAGCCTGCAAGGCAACATCCTCAACAACGCATCGCTGGTGTTCCAGCAGAACGCCAACGGCCAGTTCAACGGTCGCCTCAGTGGTGTCGGCGCCTTGGCCAAACGCGGTGCCGCGCGCTTGCTGCTGACCGGTGATCAACCCTTCAGCGGCACCGTGGCGGTGGATCAGGGCGTGCTGCAAGTCGGCAGCCGCGCGGCGCGGGCCTCCCTGGCCGGGCAGGTCACCGTGGCCAATGGCGCGGGCCTGAGCGGTAATGGCAGCGTCGGGTCGGTGGTCAACCATGGCGTGGTGGCTTCCGGTGGCGAGGACGGCACCTTGAGTGTCGCCGGCAACCTGACCAACGCTGCTGACGGTGTGCTGGCCCTGACGGTCAGCTCGCCGACTGCTACTCCGCTGGCCGTCGGTGGTACCGCGACTTTGAGCGGTGGTCTGCAGGTCAACAGCCTGGCGCCGTTCACCGGCAACACCGTGTACTCGCTGATCACCGCCGGTGGCGGGGTGAACGGCACCTTCAGCGCTGCCGATCTGCCGCAATATGCGTTCCTCGACACGGCGCTGGTGTATGACCCGAACGCGGTGACCCTGGTGGTCAGCCGCAACGGCAACTCGTTCGTCGACGTCGCTGCTACCCGCAACCAGCGCAACACCGCTTCGGCGTTGATGCGTAACGGCGCGGCGGGCGCTGCGTTGCAGAACGAAATCATCAATCTCAGTGTGGCGGGCGCACGTAACGCCTTCGACAGTCTGTCGGGTGAAATCCATGCCAGCACCGCCAGCGCAATCCTTGAGGATTCGCGCTACGTGCGGGACGCGGTCAACGACCGTATGCGCCAGCCTTCGTGCAGCGCACCGGACGATCCACGCCGCGCCCTGGCCCCGAGCGACAATCAGTTGAGCAGCAACGGCTGCCACGGCGAAATGGTCGGCTGGGCCCGCGCACTCGGGGCCTGGGGCGAGTCGGACGGCAACAGCAACAGCGCGAAGCTGGATCGCAACCTGAGCGGCTTCATGCTCGGCACCGACAAGCAGATCGACGACCAGTGGCGCGTCGGCATGGCCGCCGGCTACACCCGCAGCGATCTGGATGCTCACGATCGTCGCTCGGATGCCACGGTCGAGAGCTACCACCTGGCGGCGTACCTCAACTCGCAATTCGATGCCCTGGCGGTGCGCCTTGGCGCGGCCTACAGCTGGCACGACATCGAAACCAAGCGCGACGTCAGCGTCGGTGCCTACAACGATCGGTTGAAGGCTAATTACGACGCGCGCAGTGCTCAGGTGTTCGGTGAAGTCGGCTATGCCATCGAAGCGGCCGGGATTGCCCTGGAACCGTTCGCCGGTCTGGCGTACGTCAACTACGACAGCGACAAGGCCAAGGAGAAAGGCGGAGTGGGGCGCCTGCGCGCCGAGTCCGATCAGGACATCACCTTCTCGACCCTGGGCGTGCGCGCCGGCAAGGTCATCACCCTGACCAACGGCGGGCAATTCACTCCGCGCGCGGCGCTCGGCTGGCGGCATGCCTTCGGCGACACCAAACCTGACGCCGACCTGACCTTCATCGACGGCGGCGCCTCGTTCAACACCCAGGGCGTGCCGATTGCCAAGGACAGCGCGGTGGTCGAAGCAGGCGTGGACTTCCAGATCAGCCCGACCGGCAAACTCGGTATCGGTTATTCGGGGCAGCTGTCGAACGAGAGCAACGACCATGCGATGACCATCAGCTTCAGCCTCGGGTTCTGATTCAGGAGCGAAGCACTTCAGCCGCCCGAAAGGGCGGCTTTTTTTTGATCACCGCTTTCGTTTTGTTATCCGTTTGAACGAGTGCTCATTGTTCTTTCAGTTGTACTTTAAGTTCGATCTCAACGCGTCGGTCTACCGCTAGGCATTCCTTTTGTTCAGGTAGCGGCAGATCTCTGGTGCATGTCGACTTGGGTTGTAGTGAGCCCTGTCCGAGGCGTTTTACTTGTGCCTCAGGCAAATCGGAAAACAGTTCCTTGATCTCTGCATACACGCTGTCGGCGCGCCGCATGGACAGGGCGGCGTTAGAATCTCCCGTCTTGAGCACGGGGATTCTGTCAGTGTGGCCGATGATGTTGGCGGAAAGTATTTTCAGATGATCCGCTGCCAGCCTGAGTTCGGTTTCCTGAGTAAATTGAGCGAGTTGTTTCTTTCCGTTAGCGCTGATTTTGTCGTCGTAGATATCGAAAAGCGTGTCGGTGTTGACGGTTAAGCAAGTCTTGAAACTATTTCGCTTGTTCTCCGGAGTCAGGACTTTAACGCCGCTGCGATCCAGTTCGATTTTTGCGATTTTTTTGTTCCATTTTTTGCTTTCAGTATCGTAGGCGAGCAGTTGTACGAGACTGCGTTCGCCCAATCCATGCCAGAGGACATTGAAGTGATGAGCAATGTTGGTTTGGTTTCCCTCTTTCGTACAGCCATAAATGGAGAGGTTCAGTTCCTTTGCGGTGTCGCTGATGATTCTTTGATTTTCTTCGCTTAACACCAGTGAAACGTCTTTTTGCTGGACTCCAATAAAGCCAAAGGTTCCGTCAATGAACTTGCCGAAAACGGGTGGCACCATGGCTGCTGGAATAACGATGGCAATGACCAGCAAGACGATTCGTTGCAGTGCTCGCTTTTGTTTTTCAGCGGTATCGGATACGTCGGATTTCCAGTGGTTTGCTGCAATGTACAAGATGAGTCCGCTGGCGATGGGCGCAAAGAAGGCAGCCCAGTCCTCCATGAAATAAGCCACCAAGGCGAGAGCGCTGAAGAAAAACAAGCTGAATAAAATAGAAAATACTTTGTCAATGATGCTTTTTTCTTTGAATGCGGCGAAAGCAAAGTTGAACGCTATAAAACTGCTGCCCAACCAATACGAGTACAAAAAACCAAACCCTAGCGCGATGAAGATAAAAACCAGGCTGTCTGCCAGGTTGAGTCCGGTCGGGAAGAAATTTATCAGGAACGCGCAGTAACCCCACGTTATAAGAATGCCAAGTGCAACTGTTGATTTGGCTGCAAAGGATGCAAGTTTTTGAAGGTTTTCAAGTAATTCAGACACGAGTTTTCCCGAGGAAGGCCCTGCACGCGATGCATGCAGGGTTTGTTTTTCTTAATTGATCAAGCAAGAGAAACGACAAGCCATCTTTTGACGGTCAGGTAAAACTGACTTGGCATAGATGGGTGTCAGGTGGTGAGACTGTTTTCCAGCACCAAAAGCAATCTGTCGTTTTCTGCCATCGCCTGCCTCAGGTTTTGATCTGACCGTTCGTTAAGCGCGATCAACTCGCGATCCCGGTTCACGCCCAGCGGATCCAGCTTGTCTACAAGATAAACAACAAAGGTACTGGCCAGGCCTGTCAGAGCTCCGACGATTACAGCTGACAAAACCGCGCCCAAGGCTCCTAGCCCGGGAATCATGAGCATCTGTTTTTCGATGATTTCTTCCAGTGCGACCCCGGCGATGATCACACCGCCTGCGCAGGTAATCTTGATCGCCTCGTGGGCGGCCTCACGTAATGTGAGCCCTTTCGGGGGCAGTAGCAGCGTTTTGAGTGCCTTGAGCAGTGACATGAATCCTTCACGAAACATGCGAACCGCGCGTTTGCCGGTGGTGACGAAGACGTTGATCAGCGTTGTCACCAGGTTGGCCAGAACGCCGGCCACGAAGCCTCCACCGCCTGCCGCCAAGGCTGCTTGCCATTGATTTGCGACTCGCTTCGCAATGCGTTCCAGGCGGGTCCGCAACTCTGGCACCAACGACTCGTGAGAACGGCCATTGCGGTACAGATCTGTAAGTTCGTCGAAGGTCGCGCTGAAGAATTCGATGAGCATGACGCCGAAGGCTTGCTGAAAGGCCATCTTGCCACCTTCCTTCAGGCTGGTTTTGGCGAGATCAGCCTTGAATTTGTCGCTCTTGTAATAGGCATCACTGAGCTTCTTTTCATACGCCTCACGTGCTGCTTTGTCCTTGGCCAGGAGCAGGTCGGGGTTTTGTGCGATTGCCTCTTGTTGCTTGAGTAGTCGCAGACGATTTTCGTCTTTGGGCGTCAGCTCTTGTTTGTTGGACAAGCGCTGCATTTCTTCCTGACGGCTCTGAGTGTTCTTTTGCAGCTCTTCGACGAATTGAGTAGCGCTTTTTTTGCCTTTTGACTGGTTCAGTGCTTTTTTGGTTGGGTTCAGATTCGAATCTGCATTCGCCAGTGTCGGCGCATCCGCGTCCGCCAGTACGCGCCCACGATCGGTATGAATCACATTCGCCGAAATGGTGTGATCAAGGTTGCGCGGATCCTGGTTCTTGTTCTGGCTGAAGGTTTCGTTGGTATAAGCGTCCTTCAGTACGCCTGAATTCTGGTCGAGGGTATCTTTAGCGTTTTTTGCGATGTAAGCCTTGTCCCCATGGAACTTGGTCGAATCGTACGCGGGCAGATCCGCATTTTTTTTTGCTGCAGCATCGGTCGCATATACTTCGTTTCTGGCGTTATTGATTGTGTCGACATTACCTCCTTTCTTGTCGTAAACCGCCAGCACTCGACCGAGTCCGAAAGGCACTGCGATGGCTTGTAATACTTCCCGTCTGCTGTCGCCGACCAGTTGGTCGAATCGTTGCTGGCTGAAAGCGTCGGAGTACGCTTTGAGCACCGCATCGGATTCATCGTCAGACACGTGCAGATCCACCGTAAAGTCAGCTTCAGTGAAACTTTGCTCCAATAGTATGGGGTTGATAGAGATGTCACTCAATTGTCGAGCGAGATCAGCCTCAGGCAATTCAATCAGTCGGGGGCCTTTGGCGATTGCTGCTTGCTGGCGTTGCCGGGCTTTGAAACGTTCAATTCGATCCGTCATGGTGTTTCTCCTTTCAAGCAGCGGCAGACAACTGTGCCCATCCCGAGCGAAACGCCTTTTGCGTCACACTCATTTCGCCGTTCAGTGTTGTGACGAAATCAATGATCTCTTCAAACAATGGCTGCGCCTCGGGTCCGACTTTTCGTGCGCGAATGAAAGCTTCTTTGAGCGTGGGAGGGTTGAGGGACAGCAGGTTTATTGCAGTTTGTACTTTGGCTGGCAGGAACCCGCCCCCCATACCCATCAGGAATTCGTCGATCTGCTGTTTGTCCTCATTGCTGGCTACCCCGGCGCAGGCGGCGCTTGCCTGGGCGACAGCTTGCATGGCAATCAGCATCTTGAAGTAGGCTTCGTGGCTATCGATGCAGGCCTTGGCTTTGGCCAGTGCCTCGGTGAAGCGCTTTTCCCGAACTTCACTCTTGGCTTTCTGGCGCATTTCACCGCGAGCCTCCGCGTTTTTTTCCTTACGCTCTTCCAGCTCTTTTTTGGCATTCCAGTAGGTTGCCATTGACGTGCCGAATTCGGCCACATAGTCACGGGAGCTGTCGTAACCGCTGGCTATGGTTTCGCGTGTGAAGTCGTAGGCATCGCCAAGTACATCACCCACTTTGTCTGCCGCTTCCACCACGGACTCAACCGCCGAGGTGTAGGCGTCAGCTACAACATCGGCAGCGCTGGAGGCGGTTTCGACAGTGGAGTTGTAGGCATCGGATACAGCATCACCGACCTTTTCAGCCGCTTCAGTCACAACGTCCGCAGCATCGGCAATCGTTTCTACAGTGGCGTCATACAGATCGCCGACTTTATCTCCGACAATGTCCGCGGCTTCTGCCACCGTCTCACGCGTCGCGTCAAATGCCCGGCCCACAGCGCTGGTGATCGAAGAAAAAATGTCAGTCGCGTGAAAGTTTTCCGCTCGCGGGATGGCGGGTTCGCGTACCCAACTGTCGATAAACGATTCTTCCATGGGGCTGAAGGCGCGAAGTTTCATAAGTAATCCCTGACTTTTTAGACGTTCGGGGATTCTCCCTGGTTGAAGAGTGATGTCAATATGCCTTCAGTTATCTTAGGAGGGATTGACACGGCAGCCCCGTTTGGCTCTCTGCTAGTCTTTGCTTCATTCCTTGCCGAGAGACTGCCCTCATGACCGAGCCCATCCGTCTGACCCAATACAGCCACGGCGCCGGTTGTGGCTGCAAGATTTCGCCCAAGGTGCTGGAGGTGATTCTGGCCGGCAGCGGGGCGCAGAACCTTGATCCGAAACTGTGGGTCGGCAACGCGTCGCGCGATGATGCGGCGGTGTATGAAATCGATGCCGAGCGCGGGGTGGTCTCGACCACGGACTTCTTCATGCCGATCGTCGACGATCCGTTCGACTTCGGCCGCATCGCCGCCACCAATGCGATCAGCGATATCTACGCCATGGGCGGCGATCCGTTGATGGCGATTGCGATCCTCGGCTGGCCGGTCAACGTGCTGGCGCCGGAAGTGGCGCGAGAGGTGATTCGCGGCGGACGTGCGGTGTGCGATGCGGCGGGGATTCCACTGGCCGGCGGGCATTCGATCGATGCGCCGGAGCCGATCTTCGGTCTGGCCGTCACGGGGCTGGTGGAAAAACGCTTCATGAAACGCAACGACACCGCCACCGCCGGTTGCCTGCTGTACCTGACCAAACCGTTGGGCATCGGCATCCTCACCACCGCCGAGAAGAAGGGCAAGCTGCGCCCCGACGACATCGGCGTGGCCCGGGACTGGATGTGTACGCTGAACAAGCCCGGCAGCCGCTTCGGCAAACTGGCCGGGGTCACCGCCATGACAGACGTCACCGGGTTCGGGCTGCTCGGGCATCTGGTGGAAATGGCCGACGGCAGTCACCTGACGGCACGCATTTTTTACGACCGGGTGCCGCGTCTGGCGAGCGTCGAGTATTACCTCGAACAGGGCTGCGTGCCGGGCGGCACCCTGCGCAATTTCGACAGTTATTCGAGCCGCGTCGGGCGGGTGCAGGAATTGCACAAGCGAGTGCTGTGCGACCCGCAAACCAGCGGCGGGCTGCTGGTGGCCGTCACACCCGAAGGCAATGCCGAATTCCTCGCCGTCGCTGCCGAACTGGGCCTGACACTGGAACCCATCGGCGAACTGCTGGAGCGAAAGAGTACCGCCGTCGAGGTGAATTGATGGCCGTCGACTTCACGGACTATCGCGACATCTTCCTCAACGACCGGCCGTTGATGGACGCCCGTGCGCCGGTCGAATTTCACAAGGGCGCGTTTCCCGGGGCGCTCAATCTGCCGCTGATGAACGACATCGAGCGGCAGCGAGTCGGCACTTGCTACAAGCATCATGGTCAGCAGGCGGCTATCGAACTGGGTCATCAGCTGGTGTCCGGCGCGGTGAAGGCCGAACGGCTCCAGGCTTGGGCGGCATTTGCCCGGGCGCATCCAGAAGGGTTTCTGTATTGCTTTCGTGGCGGCCTGCGTTCGCAGATCGTCCAGCAGTGGCTGAAGTCGGAAGCCGGCATCGACTATCCGCGTATCGGCGGTGGCTACAAGGCGCTGCGGGGGGTTCTGATCGACACCCTCGAATCGGCCCAGGCCGAGTGTGATTTCGTGTTGCTGGGCGGCATGACCGGCACCGGCAAGACCGAAGTGCTGGTGCAACTGCGCAACAGCGTGGATCTGGAAGGTCATGCCAATCACCGAGGTTCCAGCTTCGGCAAGCGCGCCACCGGTCAGCCGTCGAACATCGATTTCGAGAACCGGCTGGCCATCGACTTCCTGAAAAAACGTGCGGCCGGCATCGAGCAGTTTGTGCTGGAGGATGAGAGCCGGGTGGTGGGCAGCTGCGCGCTGCCGCTGTCGCTGTATCAGGGCATGCAGCAATACCCGATGGTCTGGCTGGAAGATCGTTTCGAGCAGCGCGTCGAGCGGATCCTGGGCGATTACGTGGTGGATTTGTCCGCCGAATTTCAGGCAGTGCATGGGGACGAGGGTTTCGGGCGATTTTCCGAGCGGTTGCTGGATAGCCTCGACAACGTGCACAAGCGCCTGGGCGGCGAACGGCATCGACGGATGCGGGTGTTGATGGAAGAGGCGCTGGCGGAGCAGGGCCGCAGCGGGGCGGTGGATTTGCACCGCGCGTGGATCGAAGGTTTGCTGCGCGAGTATTACGACCCGATGTATGTGTTCCAGCGCGAGAAGAAGGGCGGGCGGATCGAGTTTGCCGGGGAGCGGCAGGCCGTTATCGAGTACTTGCGTCAACGCGATAAACCCAAGGCCTGACGGGGCCCGAGCGGGCCCCGGGCAAACTCAGGTCGGACAGCTTTCCTGGCCGTTATCCAGCCCCTGTTTGTAGCTGTGGCTCTGCAGGCTGGCCTTGCCGTTGTGCCAGGTCAGGGTCAGCACGTACAGCGAGTCGTAGTCGCTGGATTCCCAATCTTCGGTGATCTTCTGCTTCTCGCCGACAGCCTTGCCCGCGACCTTGTTGATCAGCTCCGGCAAATAGCCGTGGGACCACGCGGTGTAGATGGTCGAGTTGTGGTACTTGTCTTCGATCAGCTCCCGGGCCAGATCGCTGGTGTCATTGGCCGAGAATTCGATGTTCACCGGCAGGCCGAGCTTGATCGCGGCGGGGCTGATGGTCATCAGCGGGCGGATGTAGCTGTAGGAGTTGTCCAGTTCGCCTTCCTCGACATTGCGCGTCGGGTTGGCGGCGAACACATAGTCGGCCTTGCCGAATTTTTCCGGCAGCAGGGTCGACAGGTCGATCGCCCGGTTCAGGCCCTGGCAGTTGAGCTGGCCGAGACCGCCGGCGGGTTTTTCCGCGTGGCGCAGGAACACCAGGGTCTGGGTGCCGTCCACTGGCTGCGCACGGCTTTCGCTGGATTCCAGCGACAGGAACAGCGCGCTGACCGCCAGCAGGGTGGGCAGGGCCACATACGCGCGCTGCTTGAAGCGTTTGGCGACTTTCATCAAGTTCGTCATGGGATAAGGATTCTTCAGTCTGTTCGGTTAAGGCTGACAAACCTCTGCACCGGGGCTCGCGCGCCGGATGTTTTCCCTGTCATCAATGGCTTGCTTGGAGCCCCCTGAGGCCTGTTTGGTTCGATCCGGCTACGTGCGCCGCACTTTACCGTTCAGCCCGTGCGATTGAAGGGAAGGTTAATCACAGGATGTTGCGGATTTAAGTAAGCCGGCGGGCGAGGGCGTAAAGAACCCGAGCCAGAGCGCTGAACGTGGATTATGCTCAGGCCTTTCATTTTGTGACTGGATGCTACACATGACTGATCTGTCCGCGTTCCCGATCACCCAGAAATGGCCGGCGCAGTACCCTGACTGGATTCAGCTCTATTCCCTGCCGACCCCCAACGGCGTCAAGGTCTCGATCATGCTCGAGGAGATCGGCCTGCCGTACGAGCCGCACCGCGTGGGCTTCGACACCAATGACCAGATGTCCCCGGAGTTCCTGTCGCTGAACCCGAACAACAAGATCCCGGCGATCCTCGACCCCCACGGTCCCGAGGACAAACCGCTGCCGTTGTTTGAATCCGGCGCGATCCTGATCTACCTCGCCGACAAGAGCGGCCAGTTGCTGGCCCAGGAAGGCGCGCTGCGCTACGAAACCATCCAGTGGCTGATGTTCCAGATGGGCGGTATCGGCCCGATGTTCGGCCAGCTCGGTTTCTTCAACAAATTCGCCGGCAAGGACTACGAAGACAAACGTCCCCGTGACCGCTACGTCGACGAAAGCAAACGCCTGCTCAGCGTCCTGAACACCCGCCTGGAAGGGCGCGACTGGATCATGGGCGAGCGCTACACCATCGCCGACATCGCCACGTTCCCGTGGGTGCGCAACCTGATCGGCTTCTACGAGGCGGGTGATCTGGTCGGCATCAACAACTTCCCGAACGTCACCCGGGTGCTGGAGCGCTTCCTGGCGCGGCCGGCCGTTGTGCGCGGCCTGACCATCCCGTCCTGACGCCACAAATAACCCTGTGGGAGCGAGCTTGCTCGCGAAGGCGTCGTGTCAGTCACACATCTTTTTCTGATACACCTCCTTCGTCGGATCGCCGCCCGGAGCAAGCTCGCTCCCACAGGAATAGTGATGACGCCCGCAGATTGTCGCGCGCCCGGTAACGCACTGTTGATTGATCCAGGTTTGTACCCCGTCCCCCGCAAGGCATAAGCTTCGCCCCCTACGACTTTCGTCTCATCCGCTGTTTTCAGGAAAGGCCCCATGTCCAGTCAGTTCCCCGAAGCACGTCCACGCCGTCTGCGCCGCAATGCGAGCCTGCGCAGCCTGTTCCAGGAAACCGAGTTTTCCCTCAACGATCTGGTGCTGCCGATCTTCGTCGAAGAAGAGATCGACGACTTCGTACCGATCAAGAGCATGCCCGGCGTGATGCGTATTCCCGAGCGCAAACTGGCCGGCGAAATCGAGCGTTATGCCCGGGCTGGGATCAAGTCGGTGATGACCTTCGGTGTGTCCCACCATCTGGATGCCAACGGCAGCGACACCTGGCGCGAGAACGGGCTGGTGTCGCGCATGTCGCGGATCGCCAAGGACGCCGTGCCAGAAATGATCGTGATGTCCGACACCTGCTTCTGCGAGTACACCGACCACGGCCATTGCGGCGTGATGCATAACCATGAAGTCGACAACGACCAGACCCTGATCAACCTCGGCAAGCAAGCGGTGGCGGCAGCGCGTGCCGGTGCCGACGTGATCGCGCCGTCGGCGGCGATGGACGGTCAGGTGCGGGCGATTCGCCGGGCACTGGACGATGCCGGCTTCACGCAGATTCCGATCATGGCCTACTCGACCAAATTCGCCTCGGCGCTCTACGGCCCGTTCCGCGAGGCTGGCGGCAGCGCGCTGAAAGGCGATCGCAAAAGCTATCAGATGAACCCGATGAACCGCCGCGAAGCCCTGCGCGAATCGTTGCTCGACGAGCAGGAAGGCGCCGACGCGCTGATGGTCAAACCGGCCGGCGCGTACCTGGACATCATCCGCGACATCCGTGAAGCCTCGACCCTGCCGCTGGCCGCGTATCAGGTCAGCGGCGAGTACGCGATGATCAAGTTCGGCGCCCAGGCCGGGGCCATCGACGAAGATCGCGTGGTGCGCGAAAGCCTCGGTGCGATCAAGCGCGCGGGTGCGGATCTGATCTTCACCTACTTTGCGATGGACCTGGCCCTGGCCGGGATCTGATCCGTCAGGGGCAATTGAAAAACAGCCGGATCCCGTGGTCACGGAAATACCGCTCGATCACCTTCGGATCCGCGCTGTTGTCGGCAATCGCCACATAGGTATCCGGGCGCAACAGGTAAAAACCGTTGCGCCCCAGTCCCGCCGTTTCAAACGCCGGACGCCAGTCGAACACATGCAGCGGCAAGTGATGTTCATTGCACCAGGCGATCATCTCGTCGCTGGTGTCGCCGTACACATGCACCTGCCAGCACGGATGGCGCAACGGCTCGTAATTGTCCCCCTCGCCATCATGGGCCCACGGCAAGCGGTCGCCACCGTGGACGTGCCCGGCCACGCCTTCGCTCAACGCCATGCCCCGATAGTTGACGGTGATTTGCGACACCGTGCGAAACAGGAATTCGCGACTGGTCTCGAATGAGGCTATTTTCGGAATCAGGAACGGCGCCAGCCGCGTGCGCAACAGATCGGCCATGCGGCCTTCAGCGGTGACGAAGCTGAAGACCTTGTCGGTGGTCGACACCAGTCGCCGGGCGAAGGCGATGCGCTCGGTTTCGTAGCTGTCGAGCAGTTTGGGCGTAGCCGCGCCGCCGAGTACTGCCGCGAGTTTCCACGCCAGATTGATCGCATCGCCGATGCCGGTGTTCATGCCCTGACCGCCGGCCGGGCTGTGCACATGCGCCGCATCGCCGAGCAGAAACGCCCGGCCCTGGCGAAAGTGGTCCGCCACCCGGTGATGCACTCGGTAGGTGGAGAACCAGTTGACGTCCTCGACGTGCACGTTCAAATGCTCGATGGCGCGGCTGCTGACATCGGAAAACTCCAGGGTTTCGGCGCGATCCGCACGTTCGTCACGCACGGTGCCGATCAACCGCGCACGGCCTTCGCCGGCCAGCGGGAATACCGCCAGAAAGTCCGCTTCATCCAGATCCAGATGCAACTCGCCGTTGAGCGCCGGGCCGCTGGCCTGCACATCCGCGACATAGAAAATCTGCTGATAAGTGCCGCCGGGAAAACCGGTGTCGAGGGTTTTGCGCACGACCGAACGGGCGCCGTCACACCCGGCCAGATAGCAGGCCTGACAGATTTCCTGCTCGCCATCCGGCAGGCGCAAATGCGCGGTGAGGCCGTCGCCGTTCTCCGTGAAACTCTCAAGCGTCGTGTTGCGCTCGACCGTCACGTCGTAGTCTTCGAGGCGGTCGATCAACAGTCGCTCGTGTTCGTCCTGCGGGTACATTTCCAGAAAGGCATAGGGCGTCAGGCCTTCGCCGATCCGGTTCAGCGGCAGTTGCGCCACGGGTTTGCCCTTGACCCAGAAATTCGCCGCGGCCACCCGGTGACCGTTGCGCACCACCGCATCGGCCAGGTCCAGTTGCCGGTACAGCTCAAGGGTGCGCGCCTGCACCGCCAGCGCCCGCGACGTGGTGCCCGGCGCGGAAGCCTTGTCGATGATTCGCACGCGCACGCCCAGTTTGCTCAGCCACAGGGCCAGCACCAGTCCGGTGGGGCCTGCGCCGATGATCAGAACATCACTGCGGTTCATGGTCTGTCCTCCTCGCGTGTCCTGACCCCAGGCTTGCCACTGAGTGTGCAGCAGCAAGTATGGATCAGACGGCGAGGGCGGCCAGTCGGCCTGCCAAACGGGACGATGGAACAGTGCCGCCGGCCCGCAGTCCTATCCTGCACCCTGCGATTGCGCGTAGGGTTAACCCGGCTCAACGGACTGGATGAAGCGTTATGCACACCCCTCGATTATTCATCAGCCTCGCCGCACTGCTGGTGCTGGCCGGTTGCGCCGGTCAACGCAGCGAAGAACCGGCGCCGCGCCCGCCCGCCGAGGTCAAGGCGCAGATCGTGCGCCTGCTGCCGGCAAAAACCGTCGACCGCCAGGGCTGGGCCACCGACATCTACGCCGCGTTCGCCGCCCAGGGCATCAGCCCGACCACGCAAAACCTGTGTTCGGTGCTGGCCGTCGCCGAGCAGGAATCCACTTTCCAGGTCGATCCGCCGGTGCCTGGCCTGGGCAAGATCGCCCGTGACGAAATCGACCGCCGCGCCGCCAAGGTGCATATCCCGAGCCTGTTGGTCAGCGGCGCCTTGCAGGTGCGCTCGCCCAACGGCAAGACCTACAGCGAACGCCTCAGCGCCGCCCGCAGCGAAAAGGAATTGAGCGCGATTTTTGACGACTTTATCGGCTCGGTGCCGATGGGCCGCACGCTGTTCAGCGGTTTCAACCCGGTGCACACCGGCGGGCCGATGCAGGTCAGCATCGAATTCGCCGAGAAGCATGCCAAGGACTATCCGTACCCGGTGGACGGGACGATTCGCCGCGAGGTGTTCAGTCGTCGCGGCGGGATGTATTTCGGCATCGCCCATTTGCTGGGTTATCCGGTGAGTTATCGCGAGCCGCTGTACCGCTTCGCCGACTTCAATGCTGGCTGGTACGCCAGTCGCAACGCGGCGTTTCAGAACGCGGTCAGCCGGGCGTCGGGGATTCCGCTGGCGCTGGATGGCGACCTGATCCGCCCGGGCGCGATCATGCCGGGCAGCACTGAACTGGCGGTGCGCACCCTCGGCAAATCGCTGGGCATGCGCAATCCGGTGATCCGCGATCAACTGGAGAAGGGCGATAGCCTGGCCTTCGAGGAGACCAAACTGTATCAACGGGTCTTCGAACTGGCGGAGCGTGCGGAGGGCAAGTCACTGCCCCGTGCGGTGTTGCCGGGGATCGTGCTGCAGAGCCCGAAGATCACCCGCAAACTGACCACGGCGTGGTTTGCCAAACGGGTCGACGAGCGCTATCGGCGCTGCATGGCCAAGGGCTGAGGACGATCAAAAGGGAATAAAAAAACCCGGCTGACGGAAGCCGGGTTTTTTCTGGGTTGTTGCGATCAAGCCATTCATTCAGGCAACGCGGCGTTCGATCAGACGATCCGAACCACCTTCGGCAACGCGGCGTTCAATCAGGCGATCCGAACCACCTTCAGCGACGCGACGTTCGATCAGACGATCCGAGCCACCTTCAGCAACGCGGCGTTCGATCAGACGATCCGAACCACCTTCGGCAACGCGGCGTTCGATCAGACGATCCGAACCGCCTTCAGCGACGCGACGTTCAATCAGACGATCCGAGCCACCTTCGGCAACGCGACGTTCAATCAGACGATCCGAGCCACCTTCGGCAACGCGGCGTTCGATCAGACGATCCGAACCGCCTTCGGCGATCATGGTGTGGGCAGGTTTGGCGGCAAATGCGTTGAAGGCCAGAACCGAGAGGGCAATGCTGAGGATGACTTGGCGTTTCATGATGGTGTGCTCCGGGGGTGTTGTTTGTTTGGTATGGAGCCGATGTTACGCCCGGGATTTTTTAAGAGAACTTCATTGACGTGATGGTGAACATCGACGCCGATGATGGTTTGTCACAACACCTTCACTGCGCGGCCAATCGCCTGGATCGGCCCGGTGGGTTTGCCGATCGGCGAACCGTTGGCGCCTTCCAGCGTCAGTTCGAACAACTGGTTCGGTTGCAGCGGCGGCAGCTTGTCCAGCGGGATCGACAGCGCTTGGCCCGGTTTGACCAGCCCCAGCGACACCGGCCCCTGCCAGCCGTCGGCCTTGGTCCAGAACTCCAGCGCCTTGTCCGCCGGCACCTCGACCACGCCCAGCGGAATCAACTGAATCTCCCGTGGATTGCTGGCCTGGATCACCCAGCCCGGCGCCTTGTCCTGCGGGGCGACCAGCACCACCAGAAAGCTCGGTTTCGGTGTGGTTTGAGTTAGCAGGATCGAACCCAGCAACAAAGTCGCGGCCAGCCCGGCAGCGCTCAAACCGCGCCACAGCGACAGGCGATTCCACCATGAAATCTCGGGCGCCACCTTATGGGTGAGTTGCCCGACACTGCGTTCAATGCGTTGCCACAGCTGCGACGAGGGCTGATGCGCCGGGGCGAGGTCGGTCAGCTCCAGCAGCCGCCGCTCCCAGGCATCCACGGCCGTCTGCAGCTCGGGCTCGTTGGGCAAGCGCCGTTGCACTTCGGCGCGCGCTTCGGCCGAGAGCGTGCCGAGCACGTATTCGCTGGCCAGTTCATCGCGTTCCTGCGCCGATTCGGTGGTCATCCCATGCACTCCCGCAACGCATTGAGGCTGCGCTTGATCCAGGCTTTGACGGTGCCCAGCGGCGCGTCGAGGCGTTGGGCGATCTGCGCGTGGCTGTAACCGTCGACGTAGGCGTGAAGGATGCAGCGGCGGCGTTGCGGTTCCAGTTGATGCAGGCAGCGATGGATGCGGGTCGATTGCGCCAGCGCATCGAAGTCGTCATCAATCCCCAAAGATTCGTTGCTGTCGTTCAACGGCGTTTCCCGGTCGTGATTGCGCAGCACATTCAGCGCCAGATGCCGGGTCACGCTGAACATCCAGCCCCGGGCCGAACCGCGCGCCGGATCGAAACCCGCCGCGCCGGCCCAGATCTTGATGAATGCGTCGTGAACGATGTCTTCGGCCAGCGCCGTATCACGCACCAGACGCCGGGCCACACCGAGCAGCCGCGGGCTTTCCTGCACATACAATTCGCGCAGGGCCCCGCGCTCGCCGCGGGCACAGGCGGCGAGGCGGGCTTCGTAATCGAACGCGGTTTCGGGTAATGGCATGTCCTGCAATCTAGCAAGCATCGGCCAAACGTCCAGTCAGGCTCAGTTCGCCGCCCAGAAAATGTAGTCGGCCTGGTACTTCACCACTTCCTGTTTGCCCTTGTTCGCCGCCGTGCATTCGCTGCCCGGCGCCACGCCACCCTTGAGCGCGACGCGCTGGATATAGCTCACGCCGCTCATGGCGCCTTTGCCCTCGGCGGGGTTGGCCTTGACCAGTTGATAGGGCAGGTTGCCCGGGCTCGAGGGCGCTACGGCCAGTTGCGTGCCGGTGACTTTCGAACCGTCCTGCGCCTGCCAGGTGGCGGGCGGGCCGAAGTAGGTGCCGACCTGTTTGCCGCTGCGATCGTTGAGCACCGCTTTCGGGCCGACGAACACCCATTCGGTCTGGCCGGCGGCATTGGCCTTGTCCCGGCATTCGTAGGTGATCTCGCCGACCCCGGTGGTTTCCATCGCGATCTTGTGGCCGTCCGGGACTTTGATCGCGTCGGGATAACTGCTTTGGGCGAAGCTTGTCGAGGCGACGGCGAGCAAACCGGTGAGGCCGATCAGTTGGGTGATGTTCATCAGTGTTTCTCCGAAAAAGGGTAAACCGCTGACAGCCGAAAGAGGGCTGTTACAGGGACTACCCGTGACGGAGCGGTTTGGATGCAGTGGCCGGAAAATAAACTTCAAACCCCATCGATTACCCCCTGTGGGAGCGAGCTTGCTCGCGAATACGGTGTGTCAGCCACATAAATGCTGACTGATCCGACGCCTTCGTCGGATCGCCGCCCGGAGCAAGCTCGCTCCCACAGGGTTCTTTGTCAGACTTCAGGCCGGAGGCTTTCAGCAACGCCTGGGTGTAGGCATGCTGCGGCGCCGCAAAAATCTGGCGCGACGCTCCCTGTTCCACAACCTTGCCGTCCTTGATCACCATCAAGTCGTGCGCCAGCGCATGCACCACCGCCAGGTCATGGCTGATGAACAGGTACGTCAAGCCATGGCGGATCTGCAACTGCCGCAGCAATTCCACCACCTGTTTCTGCACCGTGCGATCCAGCGCCGAGGTCGGTTCGTCGAGCAGAATCAGAGCGGGTTCCAGCACCAGGGCCCGGGCGATGGAAATGCGCTGGCGCTGGCCACCGGAGAATTCGTGGGGATAACGATGCCGGCTCTGCGGGTCGAGGCCGACTTCCTCCAGCACGCGGATCACCGCTGCTTCACGCTCTTCGGCCGTGCCGATGCCGTGGGTCAGCAGGCCTTCGGCGATGATTTGTTGCACCGACATCCGAGGGCTGAGGCTGCCGAACGGGTCCTGGAACACCACCTGAATCTGCCGCCGCAACGGACGCATCAATCGCTGATTGAGCAGGCTCAATTGCTTGTTGCCGAAACGAATGTCGCCCTCGGATTCCACCAGCCGCAGAATCGCCTGGCCCAGTGTCGACTTGCCCGAGCCGGACTCGCCGACAATGCCCAGGGTCTTGCCCCGTTGCAGCCGGAAACTCACGCCGTCCACGGCCTTGATGTATTCCTGGGTGCGGCTGAACAACGCCTTGGGCAGCGGGAACCAGACTTTCAGATCATCCACCTCCAGCAGGTTGTGATCGAAGCGGCTCGGCACCGGTGCGCCCGATGGTTCGGCCTCGATCAGCAGGCGACTGTAAGGATGCTGCGGGGTGCGGAACAGCGTTGCGCAGTCGGCCTGTTCGACGATTTCCCCGTGGCGCATCACGCACACCCGCTGGGCGATGCGCCGCACCAGATTGAGGTCATGACTGATCAGCAGCAGCGACATGCCGAGGCGTTGCTGCAACTCGATCAGCAGCTCGAGAATCTTCTGCTGCACGGTCACGTCGAGCGCCGTGGTCGGCTCATCGGCAATCAGCAATTCCGGCTCGTTGGCCAGCGCCATGGCGATCATCACCCGTTGCCGCTGGCCACCGGAGAGCTGGTGCGGATAGGCCTTCAAGCGCTGCAACGGCTGGCGAATGCCCACCAGTTCCAGCAGCTCCAGCGTGCGCTGGCGCGCGGCACGGCCCTTGAGTCCCTTGTGGATCTCCAGCACTTCGCTGATCTGTTTTTCCACCGTGTGCAGCGGGTTCAGCGAGGTCATCGGCTCCTGGAAAATCATCGCGATGCGATTGCCGCGCAAGCCGCGCAGTTGTTGTTCGCTAGCGTGCAGCAAGTCCACGCCGTTGTAGCGGATGCTGCCCGTGCTGCTGACGGTCTTGGCCGGCAGCAAACGCAGGATCGAGTGCGCCGTCACCGACTTGCCCGAGCCGGATTCGCCGACCAGTGCCAGGCACTCGCCACGGCGGATGTCGAGGTTCACACCGTGCACCACTTCGTGCCCGGCGAAGGCGACGCGCAGGTCGCGGATTTCAATCAGGTTGTCGGTCATTTCAGCTCCGGGGATCAGGATCGCGGATCGAACGCGTCACGGCAGGCTTCGCCGATAAACACCAGCAGGGACAGAATCAGCGCCAGGGCAAAAAACGCCGTCAGCCCTAGCCACGGCGCTTGCAGATTGCGCTTGGCCTGGCCGATCAGTTCACCCAGCGACGCGGTGCCGGCGGGCATGCCGAAGCCAAGAAAATCCAGCGCGGTGAGGGTGGCGATGGCGCCGGTCAGAATGAACGGCAGGTAGGTGAGGGTGGAGGTCATGGCGTTGGGCAGAATGTGCCGGCGCATCAGCTCGCTGTCCGTCAGGCCCAGCGCCCGCGCGGCCTTGACGTATTCCAGGCTGCGCCCGCGCAGGAACTCGGCGCGCACCACGTCCACCAGTGCCAGCCAGGAAAACAGCGCCATGATCCCCAGCAGCCACCAGAAACTCGGCGAGACGAACCCCGACAAAATGATCAGCAGGTACAACACCGGCAGCCCTGACCAGATCTCCAGCACTCGTTGCCCGAGCAAGTCGACCCAGCCGCCGTAATAACCCTGCAACGCTCCGGCGACGATGCCGACCAGCGCACTGACAGCGGTGAGGATCAGCGCGAACAGAATCGAAATCCGCGTGCCGAAAATCACTCGCGCCAACACATCCCGCGCCTGATCGTCGGTGCCCAGCCAGTTGCTGGAGGACGGCGGACTTGGTGCCGGTTCCGTGAGGTCGTAATTGACCGTGTCGTAGCTGAACGGGATCGGCGGGAACAGCATCCAGCCGCCCTGATCCTCGATCAGTTTGTGCACGTAGCTGCTGGCGTAATCCGGCTGGAACGGCAGTTCGCCGCCGAAATCGGTTTCCTGATAATCGCTGAGGATCGGGAAGTAGAAGGCGTCGTGGTAGCGGATCACCAGCGGCTTGTCGTTGGCGATCAGTTCGCCGCCGAGGCAGATCAGGCACAGCCCGATGAACATCCACAGCGACCAGCGCCCGCGACGGTTGGCCTTGAATTGCGCGATGCGCCGCCGGCCCAGAGGGGAGAGTGTGAACATCAGGCAGTCCTCGCCGAGAAGTCGATGCGCGGGTCGAGCAGGGTGTAGCAGAGGTCGCCGATCAGCTTGATCAACAGGCCGAACAGGGTGAACAGAAACAACGTGCCGAACACCACCGGATAGTCCCGAGACACCGCCGCTTCGTAGCTCATGCGCCCGAGGCCGTCGAGGTTGAAGATGGTTTCGATCAGCAGGGAACCGGCGAAAAACACCTCGATCAACGCCGACGGCACACCGGCCACCACCAGCAGCATCGCGTTGCGAAACACATGGCCGTAGAGCACGCGTCTTTCGGTCAGGCCCTTGGCGCGCGCGGTGATCACGTACTGGCGGCTGATCTCGTTGAGGAAGCTGTTTTTGGTCAGGATCGTCAGCGTCGCAAAACCGCCAATCACCAGCGCCGTCACCGGCAACACCAGGTGCCAGAGGTAGTCGCCGATCTTGCCCCACAGGCTCAGGCTGTCGAAGTTGTCAGAGACCAGACCTTGCACCGGAAACCAGTTGACGTAGCTGCCCCCGGCGAACACCACGATCAACAGGATTGCGAACAGAAACGCCGGCATCGCGTAACCGACGATGATCGCCGTGCTGCTCCAGACATCGAACGCGCTGCCGTTTCGGATCGCCTTGCGAATGCCCAGCGGGATCGAAATCAGGTAGGTGATCAACGTCGCCCACAGGCCAAGGGACAGCGACACCGGCAGCTTCTGCACGATCAGATCGGTGACCTTCGCACCGCGAAAGAAACTGCTGCCCAGGTCCAGTTGCGCGTAGTTCTTGAGCATCAGCCACAGGCGTTCGTGCATCGGCTTGTCGAAGCCGTAGTGGTGCTTGATCTCTTCGATCAGCGCCGGGTCCAGGCCACGGCTGCTGCGCCCGGCACCGCCGATCGCGGTGACCTCGCTGGCGCCGCCCATGCTGTGCCCGCCGAAACCTTGCAGGCGGGCGATGGCCTGTTCCACCGGGCCGCCGGGCGCGGCCTGCACGATGACGAAGTTGACCACCAGAATGCACAGCAGCGTCGGGATGATCAGCAACAGACGTCGACTCAGATAACGCCACATGTCACTGGCCCCCCGCGAGTTGGTGCAGGGCACTCATCTGCTGGTTGGTCAGCGGCTTGGCCGAGACCTCCCACCACGTATCGAGGCCTTCGCTGTAGATCGGCTGCACCGGCGGCCTGCCGAAACGGTTCTGAAACACCGTCGGCGTGCCTTTGGAGTAGTAGTTGGGAATCATGTAGTCACCCCATTGCAGCACCCGGTCGAGGGCGCGGGCGTAACGCACCATGGCGTCGCGGGTATTGGCCTGGACCAGGCCGTCGATCAGCCGGTCCACCGCCGGGTCCGCCAGCACCATCGAATTGGAGCTGCCGACCTGCGTGGCGCTCTGCGAGGCAAACAGGCTGTACAACTCGCGGCCCGGCGAGACGATCGGGTCGCCGCTGCGCGGGAAACTGGTGACGATCATGTCGTAGTCCCGGGCGTTGAGCCGGTTGATGTACTGCGCCGAATCGATTCGTCGCAGATTCAGGGTGATGCCGATCTGCGCCAAGGTGCGTTTGTACGGCAGCAGCATGCGGTCGAAGCCGCCCTGACCATCGAGGAAGGTGAATTCGAATGGCTCGCCGGCGGCGTTCACCAGTCGATTGTTTTTCGGCGTCCATCCGGCTTCGGCCAACAGCTTCAAGGCCTGCAACTGCTTGTCGCGGATGTAGCCGCTGCCATCGGTTTTCGGCGCCTGATAGACCCGGCTGAAAACCTCGTCCGGAATCTGTCCGCGCAGCGGTTCGAGGATCGCCAGTTCGCCGGCGTCGGGCAGGGCGGTGGCGGCCATTTCACTCTTCGGCCAGTAGCTGTTCTGGCGCACGTAGAAGCCGCGCATCATCTGCTTGTTGGTCCACTCGAAATCCCACAGCAGGCTCAGCGCCTGACGCACGCGGCGATCCTTGAACAACGGGTTCTGCAGGTTGAACACAAACCCCTGGGCGCTGGTCGGTTTGTCCGGGGCGAGAATCGCCTGTTGCAGGCGACCGTCACGCAGGGCCGGGCTGTCGTAGCCGACCACGTAGCCGGACGAGGAAAACTCGCGGTTGTAGTCGAACGCGCCGGCCTGCAGCAGTTGTCGGGCGACGTCGGTGTCGCCGTAGAAATTCACGGTCAGGCTGTCGAAGTTGTACAGCCCGCGACTGACCGGCAGGTCTTTGCCCCACCAATCCGGATCGCGCTGGAAACCGATGCTGCGTCCGGCGTCGACCTTGCTCACCCGGTACGGGCCGCTGCCCAGCGGTGGTTCGAAACCGCCGCCGTTGGCGAAGTCGCGGGTCTTCCACCAGTGCTCGGGCACCGGTCGCAGCGACGCCAGATCCAGCGCCAGGGTGCGGTTGAGGTTGTTCTTGAAGGTGAAGCGAATCTGTCGCGGGCCTTCGATCAGCACGTCCTGCACATCGGCGTATTGCTGGCGATAACTCAGGCTGCCCTTGGTCATCAACAGCTCGAAGGTGTAGCGCACGTCTTCGGCGGTGATCGGCGTGCCGTCGGCGAAACGCGCCTTGGGGTTCAGGTTGAAACGCACCCACAGGCCGTCGGGATCGCGCTCCATGGATTGCGCCACCAGACCGTAGACAGTGTAGGGCTCGTCCAGCGAGCGGAACGCCAGCGGCGAATACACCCAGTCGTTGACCTGCACCACGGAAATGCCCTGATCGGCATACGGGGTGATGTAGTTGTACTGACCGATCTCCATCGAAGCGCGGCTGAGCGAGCCGCCCTTGGGTGCGTCGGGATTGACGAAGTCGAAGTGCTGGAAACCGGCGGGGTATTTCGGCGCTTCGCCGTACACCGTCATCGCATAGCTGCCGCCGGCCAGCGCAGCTGCCGCGTTGCACAGCAGCGCGCTGCCGAGCAGCAGGCCGGCCATGTTGCGCATGAATGTCATGAAGTCGTTCCTCTGAGCCGGAAAAACCCGAAGCGGCGGCAGGCCGCTGCGGGATGCGAATTCGCAAGGGGAAGGGGCCGGCCGGAGTCTTGCGCGGCCCCGACCGGGACTCAGAAGTGGTACGTCATGCGCGCAAACAGCGTGCGGCCCAGCGGATCGGTGTAGCGCGGGTCATAACCGCTCTGGAAGTTGTAGGCCTGGTTGGAGAACGGCGGATCGCGGTCGAACAGGTTCTTCACCCCGGCATCGACGTCCAGCACCTTGTCGAAGGTGTAGCCGGCCGACAGGTCCCACACCGAATACGATGCGACCCGCGCGTTGGTCTCGCGGTCGTAGTCGTTGTAGCCGGTGGTGAAGCGGTTGGTCAGCGCCGCGCGGGCGGCGCCGAAGGTCCAGGAACCGGTCAGGTTGTGTTTCCAGCGGGCAATCACCCCATCACCCTTGAAGTCGCCGACCTTGTCGGTGAACGGGCCCTTGATGGTGCTCTGGAAGTCGTACTCGTCGACATAGGTGCCTTGCAGGCCCAGACCGAATTGACCGTACGGCGTGTTCGGGAAGCGATAGTCCAGCGACACATCGACGCCGTTGGTTTCGACGATGCCGAGGTTGGCGTTGCCGGTGACGATGTAATTGAGCGTGCCATCGGCGTTGCGCACGAAGCGGTCAGGGTAACTGCCGGCCTGATCGAACACGGTGGATTCCGGGAACGGCTGGATCTGGTTGGAGATGTGAATCCACCAGAAATCCAGTCCCACGGACAGATTACTGACCGGTTGATAGACGAAGCCCAGCGTCACGTTGCGCGCCTTCTCCGGGGCCAGGTCTTCGTTGCCGCCGATCTGGTTGAGGAACTGCTGACCGCAATCGCGCCCGCCGTTGCCGCCCGGTTGCACCACGCCGCCGGTACACAGTACCGGGTCGTTGTAGTAGCCCTGGGTGTAGGTGATGCTGCGCGGCGAATACAACTCATACAGCGACGGCGCGCGGAAGCCTTCGCTGTAGGCGCCGCGCACCACCAGTTCCTTGAGCGGCTGATAACGGAACGAATATTTCGGGTTGGTGGTGCTGCCGAAGTCGCTGTATTTGTCGTGACGCACGGCGGCGGACAATTCCAGGCTGTCGAGCACCGGCACGTTGATTTCCGCGTAGGCGGCTTTCACGCTGCGGTCGCCCTCGACGCTGCCGGCCGGGTCGATGCCCAGGCTCTGGATGTCGCCGGCGAACGGCTCGAAGTCCTGGTGGAATTTCTCTTTGCGGTACTCGCCACCCAGCGCCAGACCCGACGGGCCGGCACCGAACCAGTCACCGATCTCCCGGCTGATCCGCCCGTCGAAACCGGCGACCCGACCGACCGCCGTGGAATAGGCGCCGTGGTACGCGGCCTGGTCGATGTATTGCTGACCGGCGCTGGTCTGCGGGCCGAACGGGTTGAGCAGGCCGCTGGCCAGACCGTCGATCATCGCCTGATCGCTGACGTAGCCGCTGGTGACGCTGGAGACGATCTTGTTCTGGTTGTACGAAGCGCCGACGTTGTAGTCCCAGCCGCCGACCAGACCGTCGAAACTCAGCAAAAAGCGCTGGCTGGTGTTCTGGTCTTTCGATTCGCGCGGGCCGGCGGCGGTCTCGCGCCAGTTCACGTCCACCGGTTGCGTCGGGTCGAGGGCGAAGCCGGTGGGCGCCGGGGTGATGCCGTTGCCGGGGTAGTAGGGCGAGGACGAATCCAGGCTCAGGCCGGTCAATGGCGCTGGGCCAATAGCGGTGGCGTTGTTGTTGCGCGACCAGAAGTATTCGAGGTTGACGTTGTGGTCGTCCGCCAGTTTGCCGGTGGTCTTGCCGAAGAACGACGTCTTCTCGGTCTGCGGCACCAGGTCGATGTACTCGCGGGTGCTGAAGCGGCAGAGGCCGTCGCGGGCCACCAGGTTGGGGCCGTTGCAATTGCTGTTGGCCAGCGGGTTGGTGGCGTTGCCGTTCTGGCTGTAGTTGCCGGGGAACGCGGTGCCGGAGGTCTGGTCCAGGCCACGGCCGGGCACGTAGTCGCGGGCGAAGGAGCGGTCGTTGGCGTCGAGGTTCTGCTGCTTGTTGTAGTTGAACACGCCGAGCACGTTGAAACGGTCCTGCTCCAGGTCGCCGTAGCCCCAGCTGGCGCTCATGTCCTTGGTCGCACCGCCGCCACTGTGGGTCGGGGTTTCGCCGCCGAGGGTGAGCTGGCCGTCGGTCATGGATTTTTTGGTGATGAAGTTGATCACGCCGCCGATGGCGTCGGTGCCGTACAGGGCCGAGGCGCCATCGCGCAGTACTTCCACACGCTCGATCGCAGCAAACGGGATCATGTTCAGATCCACCGCGCCGCCGGCCGAGTTGGTACCCGACAGGGCGTTGTTGGCCAGCCGGCGACCGTTGAGCAGCACCAGCGTCTTGTTCGCGCCGATACCGCGCATGTCGGCGAACGAGGCGCCGCCGGTGGCCGCGCCGACCGAGCCTGCGCTGTTGTTGATCGACTGGCTGCCGGTGATGCGCTGCACCAGTTCGGCGGTGGTGGTCACGCCCTGTTTGCGCAGCTCTTCAGCCTTGAGCACGGTGATCGGCACCGCCGTTTCCGCGTCGACCCGACGGATCGCCGAACCGGTCACTTCGACCCGTTGCAGTTGCGTGGTCGGCGCGACCACCGCAGCGGCGGCCGGGACGCTGTTGTCGTCCTCGGCAGCCTGAACCCCGGCGCCCATCCCCATGGCCACCAGGTACAACGGAACGAAACGGTGGCGGGAAATCGTCGCCACCAAAGGTTTGAGCGTGAAGCGTGGAGTGTTCATCAGCATGGTTGTTTCCGACTTTGTTAGACGTTTATCGAAATGGCCTTGTGAGCCCTCTTTGCACGGAGCACGGTGGTGCCGCGCCGCGAAAACCACTTTCTTCAAGCAAGCCGATCCCCTCCGAAGACGCGCTGCGTTTTTTCGGTCGGCCGATTGCGACGGGATTCAACGAACGGTGTCGGGCGCGTCCCTCACTGCGCGCCCGGCACCGCCGTCAGCGGGTGGTCATCACCGATATTTTGGTGATGCCCGAGCGCTCGATGGACGCCATGGCTTTGGCGACCTGGCCGTAATTCACGGCGGAGTCCGCCTGCAGTTGCACGCGCACTTCGGCGTCCTTGGCCTTGACCTCCTTGAGGCTGGCCTCCAGTGATTCCGGCGCCAGCTCGGTCTTGGCCAGGAAGAACTTGCCGTCCTGATCGACGCTGACCACCACCGGATCCTTCTTTTCGGCAGGGGCGACGGCGTCGGTTTTCGGCAGGTTGACCTTGATCGCGTTGGTCATCAGCGGCGCGGTGACGATGAACACCACCAGCAGCACGAGCATCACGTCCACCAGCGGCGTGACGTTCATTTCACTGAGCACTTCATCGCTGTCTTGAGTGGAAAAGGACATCAGCTGGCCTCCCGCACGGCGGCCGTGGATTTGGCGATGGCCTGGCGGCTGATGGAAAACGCACTGCGCGAGGCGAGGGCGTCGAAGTCGTGGGCGAAGTCATCCATGTCCGCCGAGGCCAGCTTCAGGCGCCGCAGGAAGAAGTTGTAAATCAGCACCGCCGGCACCGCGACGGCAATGCCCACACCGGTGGCGATCAGCGCGTGGCCGATGGGCCCGGCCACGGTTTCCAGGCTGGCCGAACCGCTGGCGCCGATGCTTTGCAGGGCTTCCATGATTCCCCACACCGTGCCGAACAGGCCAATGAACGGCGCGGTGCTGCCGATGCTGGCGAGGATCGCCTGGCCGTTTTCCAGTGAGCGGCGTTCCTTCTGGATCTGCTGGCGCAGGTTGCGTTCCAGTCGATCGGCACGGTTGATGGTGTGCGCCAGTTGTTGGGTGGTGCGCGGGGATTCTTCCACCAGCAAGGCTTCGAAACCGCTGCTGGCGATCCGCGCCAGCGAGCCCGGGTACTGGCTGGCGTGTTCGGCGGCGGTGAGTAGATCCGGTGCGCCCCAGAAGGCTTTGCTGAACTGCCGGTTCTGGGTTTTCTGGCGCAGGTACTGCGCCGACTTGACCAGCAGGATCGCCCAACTGACCACGGAAAACAGCACCAGCCCCCAGAGCACGCCGGGGACAATCATCGAAGACAAAGAATCGTTCATGGCTACACCTCGCTTGCGTTAATCGGTTGTGAGTTCGGTTGTCGCGCCGTCATTGCGGCAATTTGAAATCGATGGTCTGGGTGGCGAAGCCGTCGATCGGCGTGTCGCCGCGCTTGGCCGGGATGAACTTCCAGGCCTTCACCGCTGCGACCGCCGCGTCATCCAGTTGCGGCTTGCCGCTGGATTTGGTCACCGTCACCGAGCCTGCGCGACCGTTGGCCAGCACCTGAATCCGCAGCACCACGCTGCCTTCCCAGTTGCGCCGCAGGGCCAGCGACGGGTATTCCGGCGGCGGGTTGCCGAGGCTGGCGAGGCCGGAAATCGCCGCCGACTCTTTCACCGGGCCCGGTGCCGCCGCAGGTGCCGGCGGCGCACTCGGGGTGGCCGGGGCGGCAGGCGCTGCCGGTTGCGCAGGGGCGGGCGGCGCTTTCGGCGGATCGGCCTTTTTCACCGGTTTGGGTTTCTCGACCGGTTTCGGTTTTTCGATCGGCTTGGGTTTCTCCACCGGTTTGGGCGGTGGCTTGACCGCGTCCTCGTCTTCCACCGGTTGTTCCGGTTCGGGCGGTGG
>NZ_JAIHBA010000044.1:0-47784 GCF_019718735.1 Pseudomonas sp. RIT778
ATCGCCATGTGCACGCCGCCCTCGATGCGATCTTCGAAAGTAATCAAACGGAACGTGCCATGCACCGTCGGCAACTCCCGCTCGCCGATGCGCTCGATGGTGTGTTCAGTGCTCAGGCGATAGTGGATCAGGTCGGCGATAGTGCCGATCTTGATCCCGTGCTTGCGCGCGAAGACTTCCAGATCCGGACGACGGGCCATGGTGCCGTCGTCGTTCATCACTTCGACGATCACCGAGGCGGGCGTGAAACCAGCCAGCCGCGCCAGATCGCAACCAGCCTCGGTGTGACCGGCACGGGTCAACACGCCACCTTCCTTGGCGCGCAGCGGAAAGATATGGCCCGGCTGCACCAGGTCTTCTGCGCGTGCGTTCGGCGCCACCGCAGCGGCCACCGTACACGCGCGGTCGGCCGCGGAAATCCCGGTAGTCACGCCGACCGCCGCTTCGATGGAGACCGTGAACGCGGTGCTGAATACACTGCCATTGCTCGGCACCATTTGCTCCAGCCCCAGGCGCTGGCAATGATCGTCGGTCAACGTCAGACAAATCAGCCCTCGAGCCTCACGGGCCATGAAACTGATCGCCTCGGGCGTGCAACGGTCGGCGGCCAGTAGCAGGTCGCCTTCGTTTTCCCGATCCTCGTCATCGACCAGCAACACCATTTTGCCGAGGCGATAATCTTCGATGATTTCTTCGATGCTGTTGAAGGCCATGCTGGACTCTCGATATGGGTGAAATTCGTGGTATACCATAATACAAAATCAACCAAGAGGTCACTATGAAGGCGTACTGGATTGCTCACGTGGACATCACCGATCCCGATCACTACATCCAATACACGCAGCGCGCGCCGAAAGCGTTCGCCGAGTTCGGCGCGAAGTTTTTAGCCAGAGGCGGGCGCAGCGAAGCGATGGAAGGTCGGGCGACGCCGCAGCGCAGCGTGGTGATTGAATTCGAAAGCTACGAGCAGGCCGTGGCGTGCTACCACTCGGCGGCGTATCAGGAAGCGAAGAGCTACCGCGAGGAGTGGGCGCGGGCGGAGATCATTATTGTGGAAGGGATGGCGCCGTAAGCGGCGCGGGCAGGACGATCAACGCATGAAATGAATCTTGCCGCTGTCGTCATTGCCCATGTACATGCCATAAACCCCGGCCTGGCGTTCCTCGATGTAGCGTTCGAGGATCTGCCGGATCGCCGGGTAATAGATCTGCTCCCACGGGATGTCTTCCGGGGCGAAGAACTTGCAAGCGAGGGTTTCCGGGCCGTACTGGCCGGTGATCTCCAGCGCGAGGGCGCGGAAGATGATGTAGACCTCGCTGATCTTCGGCACGCTGAAGATCGAGTACGGCGAGACGATTTCCGCGCGTACGCCGCTTTCTTCCCAGACTTCGCGCAGGGCAGCCTGTTCGGTGGTCTCGCCGCTTTCCATGAAACCGGCGGGCAAGGTCCAGGTGCCGGGGCGCGGGGGAATCGCTCGTTGGCACAAGAGGTATTTGCCGTCCTGCTCGATGATGCAGCCGGCGATGATCTTCGGGTTTACATAGTGGATGTAGCCGCAGCCGCGGCACATCAGGCGCTCGTGCGTATCGCCCGGCGGCACCTGCTGACCGAGGTCAGCGCCACCGCATTTCGGGCAAAAGCTCGGGCTGAACATGTCAGTGACCTATGCGCGGTTCTTTCAGCGCGATGGGCAGGGTGATCGGTGGAGTGGCGCCGGTCTCTTCCTGCTTGCGCTTGAGGTAGTCGAGGGCCACGGCAGCCGCAGCGCGCACGTGATCGACGCACGCCTGATGCGCCGCCAGCGGATCGCCGCTCTTGATCGCCTCGACCATTTTTTCCATTTCGTGGTTACTGGCGCCGCGACGGTTTTCCTGGGAGACCGACGTCGCCCGCAGGTAGCTGATGCGCGCCTGCAACTGACGCAGCTGAGTGGCCGCGACATGGTTGCCCGAGCCTTCCAGCAGCACGTCGTAGAAACCCTGTACCGAGTCGATCACCTGTTGCAGTTCGCCGTCCTTGAGCGCCTTGCGGTTCTCGTCGAGAGCTTTTTCCAGGGCCTTGATGTCCTTGGCCTTGGCGCGCAGGGTGAACAGCTGGACGATCAGGCCTTCGAGTACGCAACGCAGCTCATAGATGTCGACCGCATCGGCGAGGGTGATGATCGCTACGCGCGGGCCTTTGGCGTCAGCGAACTCGACCAGACCTTCGGATTCCAGGTGACGCAAGGCTTCACGCACCGACGTACGGCTCACGCCCAGGCGATCGCACAGATCGCGCTCCACCAGGCGATCGCCCGGCAGCAGCTGGAAGTTCATGATGGCGCTTCGCAGTTTATCCAGCACGATTTCGCGCAGGGTGACGGGGTTGCGATTGACCTTGAAGCTGTCGTCGAGTGGCAGGCGTTTCATGGGGTCCGCTCTTTAAGGTGGCTGTCCATGCCAGACGGGCATCAAAACAGCCGAGGGGTTAACTGGAGGCCTCGGCGTCGGCTTCGGCGAAGGCTTCACGGGCGAGCCGGAAACTGTCCACGGCTGCCGGGACGCCGCAATAAATACCGACCTGAAGCAGAATTTCGCGTATTTGCTCACGACTCAGGCCGTTACGCAAGGCGCCGCGCACATGCAGTTTCAGTTCGTGCGGGCGGTTGAGCGCCGAGATCATCGCCAGGTTGATCATGCTGCGCTCCTTGAGCGACAGGCCTTCGCGTCCCCAGACGTGACCCCAGCAGTATTCGGTGACCATTTCCTGCAACGGGCGGGTGAAGTCGTCGGCGTTCTCGATCGAGCGCTGCACATAGGCTTCGCCCAGCACCTGGGTGCGGATCTTCAGGCCCTTTTCGTACTTGTCGTTGTTCATCATTACCCCTCACACCACCATTCCCTGTGGGAGCGAGCTTGCTCGCGATAGCGTCAGCACCCGCAACATTGATGTCGACTGACACTACGCCTTCGCGAGCAAGCTCGTTCCCACAGGGTTTCGCATTATTTTCTCAACCCAGTGTCGGCAACGCGCCGAGCTTGCCCTTGTGATAAATCATCGGCGTCACCGGCTGCTCCGGCAGGATCAGGTTCTTCACCGCGCCAACGATGATCGCGTGGTCGCCACCGTCGTATTCACGCCACAGTTCGCACTCGATGATCGCCGTGGCTTTGGCGAGGATCGGGTTACCGAGCTCGCTCAAATGCCACTCGATGCCGTTGGCCTTGTCCTTGCCTTTGCCGGCGAAGGCGTAGGCCTCGGCGGTCTGGTCGGCGGACAGCAAATGGATCGCGAAACGCTTGCTGTCGCGCAGCACCGGGTAGGTGTCGGAAGCGTAGTTGGGGCAGAACAGCACCAGCGCCGGGTCAATCGACAGCGCACTGAAGGCGCTGGCGGTGATGCCGACGATGCCGCCATCCGGGTCAAGGGTGGTGACCACCGTGACCCCGGACGGAAACGAGCTCATGACGTCTTTGTAAATGCCGGGTTCGATCATGTCGCAGGACTCCTAACGCATCACAAACGGATCAGGCATCGGCGCCTGGGAGAGGTTGATCCACACCGTTTTCAGTTCGGTGTAGGCCAGCACCGAATCGATGCCGCTTTCGCGTCCATAGCCACTGTTCTTGAAACCACCGATCGGTGCCATTGCCGACACCGCGCGGTACGTGTTGACCCAGATGATCCCCGAACGCACGTCCCGGGCCAGGCGATGGGCGCGGCCCAGATCGCGGGTCCAGATGCCGGCGGCGAGGCCGAACTGTGAGTCGTTGGCAATCGCCAGCGCTTCGGCTTCATCCTTGAAACGGATCACCGAGGCCACCGGGCCGAAGACTTCTTCCTGCATGATCTTCATCGAGTTGCGATCGCACTCGAACAGCGTCGGCTCATAGAACCAGCCGTCGCCCACACCGCTCGGCCGCTTGCCGCCCAGACGCAGGCGCGCACCTTCGGCAATCGCATCAGCCACCAGACCTTCAACTACCGCCAGTTGCTGCGCGGTGGCCATCGGGCCCATTTCGCTGCTGTCGTCCTGCGGGTTGCCGATGCGGATGCGCTGGGCGCGCTCCACCAAACGGCTGACGAACTCGTCGTAGATTTCATCCTGCACCAGCAGTCGCGAACCGGATACGCAACTCTGCCCGGACGCCGCGTAGATCCCGGCGATGGCGCCGTTGATCGCGCTGTCGAGATCGGCGTCGGCGAAGATGATATTCGGCGACTTGCCGCCCAGTTCCAGCGATAGCTTGGCGAAGTTCTCGGCACTGCTGCGCACCACATGCCGGGCCGTGGCCGCGCCGCCGGTGAAGGCGATCTTGCGGATCAGCGGATGACGGGTGAGGGCGGCGCCGGTGCTCGGGCCGTAGCCGGTGACGACGTTGACCACACCCGGCGGAATCCCGGCTTCGAGGGCCAGGCGCGCCAGTTCCAGAATGGTCGCCGAGGCGTGCTCGGAGGGTTTGATCACGATGGTGTTGCCCGCCGCCAGCGCCGGCGCCAGTTTGATCGCAGTCAGATAAAGCGGGCTGTTCCACGGAATGATCGCGGCGACCACGCCCATGGCTTCGTGCACGGTGTAGGCGAACAGATCGGGTTTATCCAGCGGCAGGGTGCCGCCTTCGAGCTTGTCGGCGAGGCCGGCGGTGTAGTGGAAGAACTCCGGCAGATAGCCGACCTGACCCCGGGTTTCGCGGATCAGTTTGCCGTTGTCGCGGCTTTCCAGCTGCGCCAGTTGTTCCTTGTTTTCAGCGATCAGGTCACCGAGACGACGCAGCAGTTTGCCGCGCGCGGTGGCGGTCAAACCACGCCATGCCGGGCTGTCGAACGCGGTCTGCGCGGCTTGCACGGCGCGCTCGACGTCGGCTTCGTCAGCGTCGGGCAGTTCGGCCCAGGGTTCGGCCAGCGCCGGGTTGAGGCTTTCGAAAGTCTTGCCGGAGAGGGCGTCGACCCATTCTCCGCCGATGCACATCTGGAAGCGTGCGAGCGTCATGCAACGATCCCCTTTATATGGTTTTGTCGGGCGTGTGCGGTGTCGAGAAATTCCAGCAGCGTCTGGTTCACCAGCCGTGGCGACTCTACCGGCATCATATGCCGTTGTTCGGGCAGCACGGCAACCTTCGCGCCGGGAATGCGCGCGGCCAGTTGCTCGGCCATTTCCGGGGTCGATCCGGGGTCCAGCTCGCCAGTGGCGATCAGCGTCGGCGCCTGGATGCTGCCCAAGTCGTCGGCGCGGTACATGTCCTGGGTGGCGAACAGTTCGTAGGTGGTCAGGTAGCCTTGCGGATCATTGCCGGCGAGGGTCTGGCGGATCGCGGCGATCTGCGCCGGGTTGGCCGCCTGATATTCGCGGCTGAACCAGCGCGACAGCGCCGCTTCGGCATTCGCGTCCGGCCCGTGTTCGGCGGCTTGCGCGGTGCGGGCGATGACGCCGGCGCGCTGCTCTTCGCTGCGGTTGAACACGCTGTTGAGCACCACCAGGCTTTTCAGGCGTTCCGGGTAATGCAGGGCAAACGCCCGCGCCACCAGACCGCCCATGGAGAAGCCGATCACCGACGCCTCGGGCAATTGCAGGTGGTCGAGCAGCTCCAGCAACTGATCGGCATAGCCGAGCAGGGCGGTGCCGCTGGCCGGTCGCGGGCTGGCGCCATGGCCGAGCATGTCGTAGGCGATCAACCGGTATTGCGTGGCCAGGCCAACGATCTGGCCGCCCCACATTTCTTTGTTCAGGCCCACGCCGTGGATCAACACCACGGGTTGGCCTTGGCCGGTCGCCAGATAACTGGTGCCGGCCGGGGTGAGTTCAGCGGTGAGCCGAATCATGGAGCGCTCCTGCAATGCCTTTTTTATTGTGATTACTGGGCTTTTTCGGCGGCCAGTTCTTCCAGATCGATGTAGCGGTTGCCGATGCGCGGGTGCAGGCGACCACCGTCGGCGCAACCGAGCACCACGACGATTTCGTCGGCGCGCGGGGCGTCTTCGATCTGCATTTCCAGGGTGATGTAGTGCGAGCGCAGGCCTTCGTCGTCCTTGTGCATCATCGGGATCTGAATCGAAGTGCCCGGACCGCCGCGCTTGTTGGTGAAGCTCAGGTAACTCTTGGCCTTGACCGCTTCGCGGTAGTGATTGCCGAAGCGCAGGGTGTGGATCACCGCCGACGCGTGCTCGATTTCGCCATCGGCGCCGACCACCGCGGCTTTGCCGTAAGCCTCGATCTTCTCGGCACCGCCGATGATGCCCACCAGACGCTCGACCATCATCGCGCCGAGGTCGGAGCAATTGGCGCGGATCTGCGGCTTGAGGTCTTCGACAAAGCCGTTGCCGACCCATGGGTTCTTCATCACGACGGCCAGGCCGACCATGGTCACCGGGGTATCGGACGCCTTGCCGCCTTCGATGAAGGTTTCTTCGACATAGCTGACGATCTTGCGAATTTCGAAACTCATGAGCTGCTCCGTAGGGGATAAAGAGTGTCTGTGCGTCTGATGGTATACCATAATACCGATCGTGCAAGTCCCCCTCGCAAGAATCCCTGCCATCAGTCGGACGAATGCCCGCGTATTCAGCCGCCGCTGTAGTCCCTTTCGGTTAACAAAAGATAACGTTGCGCCGATTGTCAGACGTTTCGAATGCCCGATAGGATGAGCCAGCTTCCGAAGGGGCTCTGGATGGCGGGTTTCAGGACTATGCTTGTGACCAGGCAGTCACCGTGAGCACCCTTGCGGCGCCCTTTAAGGTCCATGACCAACAATAATAAACAGGGGAAGGTCTATGAGTCGTTGCCGCCCGCCGGCGTTACGCAACACCGCGTTGCTGGCCACAGCACTCTCTCTGCTGGGCTTTGCCACATTGTCGGCGCCGGTTCTCGCCGCCGAAGCGCCTGCCGATGTGGTCTATTCCACCGAATCGGCCAAGGCCTCGAAAAGCCTGATGCTCGATGTCGTTCACGCCGGAACCCGGCTGGTGGCGGTCGGGGATCGCGGGCACATTCTCTATTCCGACGACCAGGGCAAGACCTGGACCCAGGCCAAAGTGCCGAGCCGCCAGTTGCTGACCGCCGTGTATTTCGTCGATGACAAGCACGGCTGGGCCGTCGGCCACGACGCGCAGATCCTCGCCAGCGAAGACGGCGGCCTGACCTGGACCAAACAGTTCGAAGACCTCAAGCGCGAATCGCCGCTGCTCGACGTCTGGTTCAAGGACGTCAACAGTGGTCTGGCCGTGGGTGCCTACGGCGCGCTGCTGGAAACCACCGACGGCGGCAAAAACTGGGAAGACGTCAGCGATCGCCTCGACAACGAAGACCAGTTCCACCTCAACGCCATCGCTTCGGTAAAAGACGCCGGCCTGTTCATCGTCGGCGAGTCGGGCAGCATGTTCCGCTCCGCCGACTGGGGCCAGACCTGGGAAAAACTCGAAGGCCCGTACGAAGGCTCGCTGTTCGGCGTGATCGGCACGGCGCAACCGCAAACCCTGCTGGCTTACGGTCTGCGCGGCAACCTTTACCGCTCCACCGATTTCGGCAGCAGCTGGGAGCAGGTCGAACTGAAAGCTGCGCGCGGTTCGCTGGAGTTCGGCCTGTCCGGCGCCACGCTGCTCGAAGACGGCTCCATCGTCATCGTCGGCAACGGCGGCTCAGTGGTCAGCAGCAGCGACAACGGCGAAACCTTCAGCGTGTTCAACCGTCCGGATCGCATCTCGCTGTCGTCGGTCACCGCCGCCGGCAACGGCAATCTGATCCTGAGCGGACAGGGTGGCGTTCGCGTGACTACTGCGAACGGCGCCGAGCTGGGCAAATGAGCCGAATCAATAATAAGAAGGCGGGGCTATGACTTCCTTGAGCACTCATCATCAGGACAAGGCGACGTTTCTCGAGCGCCTGATCTTCAACAACCGCCCGGCAGTGATCGTGATCTGCCTGCTGGTCAGCATTTTCCTGTTCTGGCAGGCCACGCTGATCCGCCCGTCCACCAGTTTCGAAAAGATGATCCCGCTCAAGCATCCGTTCATTGAAAAGATGATGGAGCACCGTAACGATCTGGCGAACCTGGGCAACACCGTGCGCATTTCGGTGGAAGCGAAGGATGGCGACATTTTCTCCAAGGAGTACATGGAGACCCTGCGTCAGATCAACGACGAGGTGTTCTACATCTCCGGCGTCGACCGTTCCGGCCTCAAGTCGCTGTGGAGCCCGAGCGTGCGCTGGACCGAAGTGACCGAGGAAGGTTTTGCCGGCGGCGAAGTGATCCCGCAGAGCTACAACGGTTCCCAGGACAGCCTCGATCTGCTGCGCAACAACGTGCTCAAGTCCGGTCAGGTCGGGCGTCTGGTGGCCAACGACTTCAAGTCGAGCATCGTCGACATCCCGCTGCTGGAGTCCTACCCGGACCCGCAGGATCAGGGCAAGCTGTTGGCGCTGGATTATCGCCAGTTCTCCCATGAGCTCGAAGACAAGATCCGCAACAAGTTCGAAGCGCAGAACCCCAACGTCAAGATCCACATCGTCGGCTTCGCCAAGAAGGTCGGTGACCTGATCGACGGCCTGGTGATGGTGGTCATGTTCTTCGGCATCGCTTTCGTCATCACCCTGATCCTGCTGCTGTGGTTCACCAACTGCCTGCGCAGCACCGTGGCGGTGTTGAGCACCACGCTGGTGGCGGTGGTCTGGCAACTGGGGTTGATGCACTTTTTCGGGTTCGGCCTCGATCCGTATTCGATGCTGGTGCCGTTCCTGATTTTCGCCATCGGCATTTCCCACGGCGTGCAGAAAATCAACGGTATCGCCCTGCAATCCGGTGAGGCAGACAACGCGTTGACGGCTGCACGGCGGACATTCCGTCAGCTGTTCCTGCCGGGGATGATCGCGATTCTGGCGGACGCCGTCGGCTTCATCACGCTGCTGATCATCGACATCGGCGTGATCCGCGAACTGGCCATCGGCGCTTCCATCGGTGTGGCGGTGATCGTGTTCACCAACCTGATTCTGCTGCCGGTGGCGATTTCCTATGTCGGCATCAGCAAGCGCGCCATCGCCAAGAGCAAGAAGGACGCGCACCGCGAGCATCCGTTCTGGCGCCTGCTGTCGAACTTCGCCAACCCGAAAGTCGCCCCGATTTCCATCGCCTTGGCGCTGGTCGCTTTCGGTGGCGGTCTCTGGTACAGCCAGAACCTGAAGATCGGCGACCTCGACCAGGGCGCGCCGGAACTGCGTCCGGACTCGCGCTACAACAAGGACAACAACTTCATCATCAGCAACTACTCGACCAGTTCCGACGTGCTGGTGGTGATGGTCAAGACCAAGTCCGAAGGTTGCTCGCGCTATGAAGCCATGGCGCCGATCGACGAGCTGATGTGGAAGATGCAGAACACCGAGGGCGTGCAGTCGGCAATCTCGCTGGTGACCGTGTCCAAGCAGATGATCAAGGGCATGAACGAGGGCAACCTGAAATGGGAAACCCTGTCACGCAACCCGGACGTGCTGAACAACTCCATCGCCCGGGCCGACGGCCTGTACAACAACAGTTGCTCGCTGGCACCGGTGCTGGTGTTCCTCAACGACCACAAGGCCGAAACCCTGGATCGCGCGGTGCATGCGGTGCAGGACTTCGCCAAGGAAAACAACAAGGAAGGCCTGGAATTCATCCTCGCGGCCGGTAACGCCGGGATCGAGGCGGCCACCAACGAAGTGATCAAGAAGTCCGAGCTGACCATTCTGATCCTGGTGTACATCTGCGTGGCGGTCATGTGCATGATCACCTTCCGCTCGTGGGCGGCGACCTTGTGCATCGTGCTGCCGCTGGTGTTGACCTCGGTGCTGGGCAACGCGCTGATGGCGTTCATGGGTATCGGCGTGAAGGTTGCGACGTTGCCGGTGGTGGCGCTGGGCGTGGGGATCGGCGTGGACTACGGCATCTACATCTACAGCCGTCTGGAAAGTTTCCTGCGTGCCGGCCTGCCGTTGCAGGAAGCCTATTACCAGACCCTGAAATCCACCGGTAAAGCAGTGCTGTTCACCGGTCTGTGCCTGGCCATCGGCGTGTGCACCTGGATCTTCTCGGCGATCAAGTTCCAGGCCGACATGGGCCTGATGCTGACCTTCATGCTGCTGTGGAACATGTTCGGTGCGCTGTGGCTGCTGCCGGCACTGGCGAAGTTCCTGATCAAGCCGGAGAAACTGGCGGGGCAGAAGGGGAATTCGTTGTTTGCTCACTGAGCCGGTTGGCTGAAATGAAAAAGCCGCAACCTTTAAGGGTTGCGGCTTTTTTATGTCTGCGGTGAGGGCAAGCGGTCTCAAGGCTTAAGAAAGTTCGGTGCCTAGCACGACGCTAAGCGCACTCCGCGCATCATCCAGCTGCACCAACGTCGCATGCCGCGCGCCTAGCGCATCCCGATTCTCGATGGCCGTCAAAATCGCCTTGTGCCGAGGCAACGCCAGTTCATGCAGGTTCGGCCGCTGATTCGAATGCTTCAGAGCCTCGGCAATCGCCACCGACAGCATGTTGCACAGGTTCGCCAGCAAGTCGTTATGAGTCGCGTCGGCAATCCGGCTGTGGAAGTCCAGATCCGGTTGCAGCAAGGCTTCCGGGGTCGGCGCCGCTTCCATGCGCTGGTAAGCCTCGGCAATCGACGCAATGTCGGCATCGGTGGCGTGCTGGGCGGCGAGGGCGGCGGCGGCCGGTTCGATGATGCTGCGCACGCTGGTCAGGACGTTGAAGAACTCGTTCTGCGGGCTGCTTTGCATCAGCCAGTGCAGCACGTCCGGGTCTAGCATGTGCCATTCGCGGCGTGGCTTGACCACGGTGCCGACGCGCGGTTTCGAATACACCAGGCCCTTGGCGACCAGCACTCGGGTGGCTTCGCGCAACACCGGCCGGCTGACCGCGTATTCCTCGCAGAGCAAGGCTTCGGCGGGCAGCTTGTCGCAGGGCAGAAAGCGTCCGGAAACAATCTGCATGCCCAGTTCCTGGACGATGCGCGAGTGCATGCTTTTACGGTCGGAAGGTTTGCGGTAATCCATGGGGAGTGGCGCGATCCTGAGCGATGGAGATGCCGCGCATCATAGCAGGCACCACACAGTCTTGAGGCAGATACAGAGCAAATGTGGGAGCGGGCTTGCTCGCGAAAGCGGTGTGTCAGACAAACACAGGTTGCTGACAATCCGCTTTCGCGAGCAAGCCCGCTCCCACAAGGGGACGGCGGTGTTAGTGGGAATGGCGCGGGACTTCAGCCCCTCGGCAACCTACCAGGAAGTCGAAATCGCAACCTTGATCCGCCTGCAGCACATGGTCGATGTACAGCTGACGATAACCACCCACCAACAGCTGCTGCGGCGGTTGCAGATCCGCCATGCGCGCTGCCAGTTCAGCGTCCGGAATATCCAGGTGCAAACGCCCGCTGGCGCAGTCCAGCTCGATCCAGTCGCCTTCCTGCACCGCCGCCAAAGGCCCGCCGGCCGCTGCTTCCGGGGCGACGTGCAACACAACCGTGCCGTATGCCGTGCCGCTCATGCGCGCGTCGGAAATACGCACCATGTCGGTCACGCCCTGCGCCAGCAGCTTGGCCGGCAGCCCCATGTTGCCGACTTCGGCCATGCCCGGATAACCCTTCGGCCCGCAGTTCTTCATCACCAGAATCGAGTTCTCATCGACGTCCAGTTCCGGGTCGTTGATCCGCGCCTTGTACATGTCGAAGTTCTCGAACACCACCGCGCGGCCACGATGCTGCATCAGTTCCGGCGTGGCGGCTGACGGCTTGAGCACCGCGCCCAGTGGCGCCAGGTTACCGCGCAACACGCAGATGCCGCCGTCGGCGCGGATCGGATTGTCGAGGGTGCGGATCACTTCGTCTTCACCGTAGATCGGCGCGTCCTTGGTGTTCTCGCCGATGGATTTTCCGTTGACGGTCAGCGCATTCGGATTCGGAATCAGATTGGCCTCACCGAGGCGGCGCAGCACGGCCGGCAAGCCGCCCGCGTAGTAGAACTCTTCCATCAGGAAACGCCCGGACGGTTGCAGGTCGACGATGGTTGGCATGCCGCGACCGATGCGGGTCCAGTCGTCCAGATCCAGCTCGACACCGATGCGCCCGGCGATGGCTTTGAGGTGGATTACCGCGTTGGTCGAACCGCCAATCGCCGCATTGACCCGAATTGCGTTTTCGAAGGCTTCCTTGGTCAGGATCTTCGACAGTTTCAGATCCTCTCGAACCATCTCGACCGCACGCATGCCGGACATGTGCGCCAGCACATAACGCCGCGCATCCACCGCCGGAATCGCCGCGTTGTGCGGCAGCGAAGTACCCAGTGCTTCGGCCATGCAGGCCATGGTCGACGCGGTGCCCATGGTGTTGCAGGTACCGGCCGAGCGGGACATGCCGCCCTCGGCCGCGAGGAAATCGTCAATCGTGATGGTGCCGGCCTTGACCTGCTCGCTGAGCTGCCAGACCACGGTGCCGGAACCGATGTCCTTGCCCTTGTGCTTGCCGTTGAGCATCGGCCCGCCGGTGACGACAATCGCCGGCACGTCGCAACTGGCCGCGCCCATCAGCAGGGCCGGGGTGGTCTTGTCGCAACCGGTCAGCAGCACCACGCCGTCAATCGGGTTGCCGCGAATCGCTTCCTCGACGTCCATGCTCGCCAGGTTGCGGGTGAGCATGGCGGTCGGGCGCAGGTTCGATTCGCCGTTGGAGAACACCGGAAATTCCACCGGAAAACCACCAGCCTCGATCACCCCGCGTTTGACGTGCTCCGCGATCTGGCGGAAGTGCGCGTTGCACGGGGTCAGTTCCGACCAGGTGTTGCAGATGCCGATGATCGGCTTGCCGTGGAACTGATGGTCGGCGATGCCCTGATTCTTCATCCAGCTGCGGTACATGAAGCCGTTCTTGTCGGCCGTGCCAAACCATTGGGCGGAGCGCAGGGTGGGTTTCTTATCAGACATGATCGATTCTCTTATTGTAAGACTATTGTTTGCGAGCTTCGGCTAAACATAAGCGCAAAATCGACGGTTTGGAAGTGTTGTTGCGTAATTAGTATTACTATATAGTCGATTTCGACGGAGGGATGGCCCTGGCGATTTTCCGCGAGAGGCGTCCCCCGAGGTTCCATAAAAACAACAATCGGAGACCGATCTCATGAGCCAGGAACTGCGGCTTGTCCGGCGCATCACGCTGAAACTGATTCCCTTCCTGATCCTGCTGTACCTGATCGCCTATGTGGATCGCTCCGCCGTCGGCTTCGCCAAGCTGCACATGGGCGCCGACATCGGTATCGGCGATGCCGCCTACGGCCTCGGCGCCGGGCTGTTTTTCATCGGCTACTTTCTGTTTGAAATCCCCAGCAACCTGATGCTCGAACGCTTTGGCGCACGGCGCTGGTTCGCGCGGATCATGATCACCTGGGGCGCGATCACCATCGGCATGGCCTTCGTCCAGGGCCCGCACAGTTTCTACGTGATGCGCTTTCTGCTCGGCGCGGCGGAGGCGGGGTTCTTTCCCGGCGTTCTGTACTACATCACCCAATGGTTCCCGGTGCGCCATCGCGGCAAGATCCTCGGGCTGTTCATCCTTTCCCAACCCATCGCGATGATGATCACCGGCCCCGTGTCCGGCGGCCTGCTGGGCATGGACGGCATCCTCGGCCTGCATGGCTGGCAGTGGCTGTTCATCGTCATCGGCACCCCGGCGATCCTGCTGACCTGGCCGGTATTGCGCTGGTTGCCGGACGGCCCGCAGCAAGTGAAATGGATGGACCAGGCCGAGAAGGACTGGCTGACCGGCGAGCTGAAAAAGGACCTGCAGGAATACGGCCAGACCCGTCACGGCAATCCGCTGCATGCGCTGAAAGACAAACGCGTGTTGCTGCTGGCGCTGTTTTATCTGCCGGTGACCCTGAGCATTTATGGCCTGGGCCTGTGGCTGCCGACCCTGATCAAACAGTTTGGCGGCAGCGATCTGGTGACCGGTTTCGTGTCATCGGTGCCGTACATTTTCGGGATCATCGGCCTGCTGATCATTCCGCGCAGTTCCGACCGTTTGAATGATCGCTACGGCCATCTGGCGGTGCTCTATGTGCTGGGCGCGATCGGCCTGTTCCTCAGTGCCTGGCTGTCGTTGCCGGTGGCGCAACTGGCGGCGTTGTGTCTGGTGGCGTTCGCGCTGTTTTCCTGCACGGCGGTGTTCTGGACGCTGCCGGGGCGGTTCTTTGCCGGCGCCAGCGCGGCGGCCGGGATTGCCTTGATCAACTCGGTGGGCAACCTCGGTGGCTACATCGGCCCGTTCGTGATCGGCGCCTTGAAGGAATACACCGGCAACCTCGCTTCGGGCCTGTACTTCCTGTCCGGGGTGATGGTGTTCGGGCTGATTCTGACGGGCGTCGTCTATCGCTTGCTCGAGCGCAAGCATGTACTGCCGGTTAACCAATTCGCCGCCAGCGCACGGGGTGCTACCCGTACCTGAATGACTATCACCGACCCTGTGGGAGCGAGCTTGCTCGCGAAGTGGTCGGCACATTCAACATTTGTGGTGACTGATGCACCGCCTTCGCGAGCAAGCTCGCTCCCACAGGGATCAGCGGTGTTTTTGAGGTAATAGGAGAAAAACATGCATCTGGTTCAATTCGAATTGAGTAGCGGCGAGCGCCGTGTCGGGGTGGTCGAGGACGGTCTGGTGCGTGAAGTGCAGGATGCGCGCACGGTTCGCGATCTGGCCCTGGCCGCGATCGAGGCCGGCAGCACCCTCGCGCAGCAAGTGCAAACCCTGGGCCTGGGCATCAGTCACGATTACGCCGAATTGCTGGCCAACCTGCGCATCCTGCCGCCACTGGATCACCCGGACCCGGCGCACCTGTTGGTCAGCGGCACCGGCCTCACGCACCTCGGCAGCGCCTCGGCCCGGGACAAGATGCACCAGCAGGCCGGCGATGAAGCGGCGATGACCGACACCATGCGTATCTTCAAGTGGGGCGTGGAGGGCGGCAAACCGGCGGCGGGGCAGGCGGGCGTGCAGCCGGAGTGGTTCTACAAAGGCGACGGCAGCATTGTCGTGCGTCCCGGTCAGCCGTTCCCGCTGCCGCCGTTTGCCGAAGACGCCGGCGAGGAACCGGAAATGGCCGGCCTCTACATCATCGGCCACGACGGCAAGCCGTATCGCCTCGGTTTCGCGGTGGGCAACGAGTTCTCCGATCACGTCATGGAGCGCAAGAACTACCTGTACCTCGCCCACTCGAAACTGCGCAGTTGCAGCTACGGCCCGGAGCTGCGCGTCGGTGAATTGCCGCAACACTTGGCCGGTACGAGCCGCATCCTGCGCGACGGCGAAGTGCTTTGGCAGAACGAGTTCCTCAGCGGCGAGGCCAACATGTGCCACAGCCTCGCGAACCTCGAATACCACCATTTCAAGTACAGCCAGTTCCTGCGCCCCGGTGACGTGCACATTCACTTTTTCGGCACCGCGACCCTGTCGTTCGCCGATGGCATCCGCACTCAGCCCGGCGACGTGTTCGAGATCAGCCAGGCCGAATTCGGCGCACCGCTGGTCAACGGCATCGCTCCGGTCGCAGCGGCATTCGAACCGGACAGCATCGGCACCCTTTAAGGAGATCCCATGACTCAGATTCTCGGTCACAACTACATCGGCGGTCGTCGCAGTGCGGCGGGCGACGTCAAGCTGCAAAGCGTCGACGCCACCACGGGCGAGGCACTGCCTCACGACTTCATTCAGGCCACGGAAGCGGAAGTGGACGCCGCCGCCAAGGCCGCTGCGGCGGCGTATCCGGCGTATCGCAGCCTCAGCGCCGAACGCCGCGCGCAGTTTCTCGATGCGATTGCCGATGAGCTGGACGCACTGGGCGATGATTTCGTCGCCGTAGTCTGCCGCGAAACCGCACTGCCGGCCGGGCGGATTCAAGGTGAAAGAGGGCGCACCAGCGGCCAGATGCGCTTGTTCGCCAAAGTCCTGCGGCGCGGTGATTTCTACGGTGCGCGCATCGACCTGCCGTTGCCGGATCGTCAACCGCTGCCACGTCCGGATCTGCGCCAGTACCGCATCGGCCTCGGCCCAGTGGCGGTGTTCGGTGCGAGCAATTTTCCGCTGGCATTCTCCACCGCCGGCGGCGATACCGCATCGGCGCTGGCGGCCGGTTGCCCGGTGGTGTTCAAGGCCCACAGCGGTCATATGGCCACCGCTGAGCTGGTCGCCGATGCACTGATCCGTGCAGCAGAAAAAACCGCCATGCCCGCTGGCGTGTTCAACATGATCTACGGCGGCGGTGTCGGCGAATGGCTGGTCAAACATCCGGCCATTCAGGCGGTAGGTTTCACCGGTTCGCTGCGGGGCGGACGGGCGCTGTGCGACATGGCCGCCGCCCGTCCGCAGCCGATCCCGGTGTTCGCCGAGATGTCGAGCATCAATCCGGTGATCGTGCTGCCTCAGGCCCTGGCCGTGCGTTCGGAAACTGTCGCCCGCGATCTGACCGCGTCGGTGGTGCAGGGCTGCGGTCAGTTCTGTACCAATCCGGGCTTGGTGATCGGCATCCGCTCGCCACAATTCACGGCATTCGTTGAGCAAGTCGCGGCGCTGATCGGTGATCAACCGGCGCAAACCATGCTCAATGCCGGCACGCTGGGCAGCTACGGCAAGGGCCTGGAAAAACTCCTGGCGCACGCCGGCATCGAGCATCTGGCGGGCAATCCGCAACAGGGCAATCAGGCGCAGCCGCAGTTGTTCAAGGCGGAAGTCAGCCTGCTGATCGATGGCGATGAAGTGCTGCAGGAAGAAGTGTTCGGCCCGACCACGGTGATCGTCGAAGTGGCCGACAAGGCGCAGCTGAGCGCGGCGTTGCAGGGCCTGCATGGACAACTGACGGCGACAATCATCGGCGAGCAGGCGGATTTCGAACGCTTCCCGGAACTGACGCCTTTGCTGGAACAGAAGGTCGGGCGGATCCTGCTCAATGGTTATCCGACCGGTGTCGAAGTCTGTGATTCGATGGTTCACGGCGGGCCGTATCCGGCGACGTCCGATGCCCGCGGCACCTCGGTGGGTACGTTGGCGATCGATCGCTTCCTGCGCCCGGTGTGCTTCCAGAACTACCCCGACAGCCTGCTGCCGGAACCGCTGAAAAACGCCAACCCGTTGCGTATTCAGCGGCTGGTCGACTGCAAGCCATCGCGCGACGCCCTCTAACTCACGCCACATGATCGTTCCCACGTCGAGGCGTCGAACCGTCCGCGTGGGAATGCCTCGAGGGACGCTCCGCGTTCCAGCTCTGGAAGGGACGCGGAGCGTCCCGGGCTGCATTCCCACGCAGAGCGTGGGAACGATCAAGAGCTGGAGCGTTGGAGCGATCAGGGCGGGAGCTCAGCGCCTGCTTTGAGCTATCATTGGCCCTTTCCCCCTGAAAGACATGATTGCCATGACTGCCGTAACCGACACCCTTCTCAACGCCCTCGAACACTGCGGTATGGTCGAAATCGACGGCCTGCACGCTTTCGAATTCGCCCTCGACGAAGACGACAACCTGCACATCGAATGCATCGATGGCCGGGCAGCCAAGCATTGGGAGTTCACCCCGGCTCAGGTGGCAGCGGCGACGTTTGATGAAGATCTGCAGAGCTGGCTGATCGTCGGTTTTTCCAGCGACACCAAAACCGTTGGCGAACACCGTCTGGTCTGCCTTGGCGATGTACTGAGCAGCGCCGACGACGAGGATGAAACCGAATGAACATGCGTAAATTCTGGCCATTGCTGATGGCCGGCAGCGTCGGCGCGATGGGGCTTTCCAGTGCCTCGGCCGAAAGCTTCCAGTTGCTGGTCGGCTCCTACACCGCCGGCACCAGCGAAGGCATCTACCGGATGAACTTCGACAGCGCCACCGGCCAGATCGACGCCAAGCCGCTGCAAGTGATCAAGAGCGAAAACCCGTCGTGGCTGACCCTGTCCAAGGATCAGCACCGGGTGTTCGTGGTCAATGAAAACGGTCCTGGCCAGACAGATCCGGTCGGCCGCGTCAGCAGTTATTCTATCGATCCGAAGACCCACGTCCTGACCCTGATCAATCAGGTCCAGAGCCTGGGCAACGAGCCGACCCATTCGAGCCTCAGCGGCGACGCCAGCCATCTGTTCGTCAGCAACTACTCGGTGGTTGAAGATCCGGGTGGCACCCTCGCGGTGTTGCCGGTGGGCAGCGACGGCAAGCTCAAACCGGTGGTGCAGATGAGCGCGCACCCGGCGAGCCGGGTCAATCCCGAGCGTCAGGCCTCGAACCACGTGCACTCGACGGTGTCCTCGCCGGACGGTCGTTACGTGTTCTCCAATGATCTGGGCGCCGACAAGGTCTTCATCTACCAATTCGACCCGAAAGCCAACCCGGATCTGCCGCTGACCCCGGCGAAAACCGCGTCGGTGCAACTGCCAGCCGGCAGCGGCCCGCGTCATCTGCTGTTCAGCGCTGACGGCAAACACGCCTGGCTGACCATGGAAATGAGCGCTCAGGTCGCAGTATTCGACTACAAGGACGGCGTCCTGACCCAGACGCAAATGGTCGATCTGGCTGCCGGCCAGCCGACGTCGGACAAGGCTGCCGCCGCGCTGCACGCGTCTGCCGACGGCAAATTCCTCTACGTCAGCAACCGTGGCACCGCCAATCAGTTGCTGGTGTTCGCAATCGACCCGGCCAGCGGCCAGCTCAAGGAACTGCAACGACGTTCGGTGGAAGGCGATCACCCGCGTGAGTTCAGCCTCGATCCGAGCGGCAAATTCCTGCTGATCGCCAACCAGAAGAGCAACCAGATTGTCGTGGTCGAGCGCGACGGCAAGACCGGTCTGCTGGGCAAAACCGTGCAAAAACTGCCGATGGACGCCCCGAGCGACCTCAAGTTTCTCGTGCGTCAATAAGCCGCAGGCCCCGGTCTGCGGGGCCTGAAGCTTTGTATTAATCCTGCTGATAACAGGTAATGTTGCAAAGCATTTCAAGCGATCAACCCTCGAGCGTTAAGTTTGCTTCACGGCCCAACCGGGCAAGCAAGCCAACTGAACACGAGGGTTACCGCCATGAACTTCAATCTCTTCTCCGTGATTGCCGCCTCCGCCATCTCCGCCACCGTGGCTCTGCCAGCCAGTGCCAACGTTGAAATCAGCGACAAAAAATCCCACACCCAGAGCTACACCCAGAAATACCTGCAACAAAGCGCCAACTTCTACGCCGCGCTGGATCACAAAGCTCAACACTGAAATTTCCGTCACGCCCTGGAACTGCCCAAGGCTGCGATCCTTTGATCTTGTTTATCAAAAAGCAAAATCAAAAGATCGCAGCCTTGGGCAGTTTTTTGCCTGCTTAATGACCGGCGATAGCTATTTTCAAACGGCGAGATAGACCGGCTAAATAATCAACGAAGCTGATGGTTACTATGGAAAACCCTGAGTGGTTACCCCGGCTTTTTTGATCGATTCTGTGGGCCTCGAAACATTGTCCACGGAGCACACATCATGGCCACTTCAATCATCACTTCCGCCAAACGCGGCGCCTACGTGGCCATCGGTCTGTACCTGGTCATGGTGCTGTTTGTCAGTCTGGCGTCGCAGTCGCAACACAGCTTCGAAGCACCGATCGACGTCGCCCATCCCGGCATCCAGTTCGAACTTCGCTCGCAAAACGCGGCGGTAGATTCGGCTGAACTCGCGGGAGTCGGCGGAGCATGAAAGGCTACAGACTCTGGGTCATCGCCGGACTGGCGTTCATGACCAACGGCGCTTCCCTGTTGGGATTCGGCCAGGGTTCGGTCGGCGGACTGGCCCGGGCCATAGAGGCCAACCACACCATCGCTCACAACATCGAACGGGCCAATGCGCTGGGGCTGCTGGCCGGCAACCCACCGGTGAAAACCCCCAGCGGTTTTCTCGGCCCGTTCGAAGTGGATTGCTCGGCCATCGGCATGTGTGAAGTGCTGGCGTAACGCGCCTACTTTTTCATGATGCCGGTGAACAGCTCCGACTCCAGAAACCGCTGCAACCAGGCCTGCAACCGCACGTAAGGCGTCTGTGCAAACCAGTCACGATCAACATGGGCGAACTGGCGAACGAACGGCAACAGCGCGATATCGGCCAGGCTCGGATGATTGGCCAGCAAGTAAACGCGACCCTCAAGCAATTCATCCAGTTTCTGCAAGAACAGAGCACCTTCGGCGCGATAAACCTCCATCGGCTGTTCCGGATAGCGCTCGGCGTACTTGTAGCGATTCAAGTGAACCTTGAACACTTGATCGTTGGCTTCGATCAACTCGGCGATCCTTGAATCGCCACCTAGCAACCAGTCATCCGGATCATTCTGCGCCAGCGCCCAGCGCATGATCTCCAGGCTTTCATCGATCACCTGACCGCCCGCATCCAGCACCGGCACCGTGCCCTTGGGCGAGATCGCCAGCATCTGGGCCGGTTTGGCTTTCAGGCTGACTTCGACGATCTCCACCGGCACACCCGAATAACGCAGGGCCATCCGCGCCCGCATCGCGTACGGGCAGCGGCGGAAGGAATACAGCGTGTTCATTTCACCTCCAGTGTGCTCAAACCGTTGCCCTGGCGCTGTACCTGAATCTGCACCGGAATCCGCTCGTGCATTTCCTGCACGTGGGAAATCACCGCGACCTTGCGGCCCTGCGCCTGCAAACCGTCGAGGGCGTCCATGGCCAGTTGCAGGGATTCCGGATCGAGGCTGCCGAAGCCCTCGTCGATGAACAGCGATTCGATCTTCAACGTGCTCGACGCCATCGAGGCCAGACCCAGCGCGAGGGCCAGCGACACGAGGAAGGTTTCGCCGCCGGACAGCGAATGCACCGAACGCAGTTCGTCGCCCATCTCCGTGTCCATCACCAGCAGGCCGAGCATGCTGCCGCCGCGCTTGAGGCGATAGCGCTTGACCAGTTGCCGCAGCTGCACGTTGGCGTGATGTACCAGCAGGTCGAGGTTGTAGGCCTGGGCGATCTTGCGGAAGGTGTCGCCGGTGGCCGAGCCGATCAGCGCATTGAGTCGCGCCCAGCGCTGATACTCGGCATAGGCGTCGGCGATCTGCTGCGCGAGCGCCTGATTGGCGTTCTGGCGGCGCTGGTCTTCGGCTTGCTCGGCGCGCAGTTCGGCGCATTGCTGTTCGCTGGCCGTGCACTGGTTTTGCAGGTCGGCGAGGGCGCTGGCGAGTTGTTCGGCATCCAGGTTGCCGTTGTGCTGGGCCTGATGGTCGAGCAGGCGCTGATCGCGTTCCTGGAACAACACCTTGGCCTGTTCAACGGCTTTTTCGTTGCGCTGCAAGCGCTGGTGCAGTTCGTCGACTTGCGCATCATCGACCCGCAGCAGGTCTTCGAGGCCACCGTCATCCAGCTCCGGATGGCGTGCGCGCCAGTCGGCAATCTTGCCGGCCAGATCGCGGTCTTCGCTTTCCAGCGCTTGCAGACGTTCCTGCTGCGCTTTCAGCTCGGCGGCGATTTGCACGAGCTGCGTACGCGCTTCCTGCAGCGCCTGAGTCGTCGTGGATTCGGCGTTGCGCGCCTGTTCCACGGCCTGTTCCAGTTGCTGCTGCCAATGCTCGGCGCAGGTGTGATCGCCCAGTAATTGCGCAAGCTTCTGCTGGCTGGCGAGTTGCTGTTCAGTCAGCGCGTTGAGCTGCTGCTCAGCGTTTTGCAGCAGCTGTGCACGGCCCTGTTGGCGATCCTGTTCTTTCTCGAGCGTTTGCTGGCGTTGTTGCTGTTCGGCCAGCTCTTCCTTCTGCTGATCGACTTGCGCCAGACGTTCGGCAATCTGCCGGTCAAGCTGCATGAAGGTCGCGGCCGGCTCGGCGCGCAAGGCGTCGAGGGTGTCGCTCGGTAGCAGTGTGGCGAAGGCCGCCAGCTCCTCGTCCAGACGCTGGCGGTCAGCGCTCAGCTCGCGCTGCTGATTGCTCAGGTGCTGCGACGCTTGCTGGTGTGCGGTTTCGGCCTGACGCAATTGCTGGGTCAGGCGCGCCGCATCCTGTTGCAGCGTGAGCAGGGCGGTCTGGCGCTGTTCGTCCTGGGTGATGCTCTGGTTCAGTTGATCGTTCTGGCGGGTTAGCCACGCAGCTCGCTTGTCACTGTCCTGATTCAGCAACGATGCCGCCAGCGGATGCGCCTCGATGCTTGGCGTCAGCGTTTGCTGTTGTGCCGCCAGTTGTTCCTGCTGTTGCAGCAACTCTTTCTGTTGGGCAATCACGCCACCGACACTGGCACGCAGTTCGGTGAGTTTTTCCTTCAGTTGATCGACCGCTTGCTGCGCGCGGGCCTGCTCGCTTTCATCATGACGGCCAAGACTTTGCAACAGGGCTTCCGGCTGGTGATACGGATGCTCGTTGCTGCCGCAAACCGGGCACGGCTGGTCGTCCTGCAACTGCGCGCGCAGCTCTTCGACACTGGCACTGCGGGCCAGACGCTGACGCTCGAGCAGTTCACGGGTGACGCTAAGAGTCTGTTCGGCGACGGTCAGCTCGGACTTGGTTTTCACCCCGTCCTGGGTCAGGCGCTCGCGCTCCTGTTGCGCATCGAGCTGACGCTGTTGCAGTTCGGCATTGCGCTTGTCCAGATCCTGCTGACTGGCCCACAGGCGCGTCATGTCTTCGATGGCGCGCAGTTGCTTGCGGTTGTCCTGCAACAGAGTGCCGAGGATGCCGATCTGCTCGGCGACGGCGTCCGGCTCGGCGCCGGCCTCCTTGAACAGCACTTCCAGCTGCTGCTTTTGCGTGGCGAGCGCTTCGGTGGCGCGAGTGGCGTTTTCTTCGAGGGAAGCGAGTTCGCTTTGGCCCTTGTTCAACCGATTGCCAATCAGCATCAGTTGCTGCAAGCGGTCGCGATAGGCATTCCACGCTTCGCTCAACGGTGCCAGATGAGTGCTTTGCTCAAGATCGGCGGCAATGCGCTGCAAGCGTTCGGCGACCTGTTTCTGCTGATCGAGCAGGGTCTGGATCGCGCTTTGGCCCTGAGTGCAGGCTTGTTCTGCGGCGTGCTTCGCTTCGGTGCCGGTTGCGACATCCTTGGCGAGGCGGGCGAGGGTGCTTTGCTCCTCGAACGCCTGACGCAACAGCGGCGCGCCTTCGCTCTGCTGCGTTTGCGCCTGGGTCAGGGCAATCTGCGCTGCGGCGAGATCCTGTTCCAGTCGAGTCTGGCGCTCAGCCAGTTCGCCTTGTTGCTGGGTGTGCGCGTGAATCTGTGCGGCCAGCGGCGTCAGCTGGGTATCAAGTTCGGTTTTGCGGGCGAACTGGTGCCGTTGCGGGGCAAGTTGTTCGAGGCGGGTGAGCTTCAGACGCTCACCGGCCAGCGACTCCCTTTCGTGCTCGGCGCTGCGCAGTTGTTCGGCGGCGGCTTGTTGCGAGTCTTGCAGCCGCAGCAGTTCCTTGAGCCAGTCATGCTGCTGCTCGATTTGTTTGAGCTGCGCCTGCTGCAACTTGAGTTGTTGCTGGGCGGCATTGAAGCGCTCGTCGAGTTCTGCGCGAGCCTCGGGGGCCAGCGGGGTTACGCCGGTGGCCTGATCCTGCAACTGCTTGTGGGCTTCGCGGGCCTCCTTGGTCTTGTCGAATGCGCGGCGGCCGAGGCGGGTGTAGAGCGCGGTGTCGGTGAGTTTTTCCAGCAGTTCGCTGCGGTCGTTGTCGTCGGCTTTGAGGAACGCACTGAATTCGCTCTGGGCCAGCAGCACGGCGCGGGTGAATTGTTCGAAGTTCAGGCCCAGCGCGGCTTCAAGCTGAGTCTTGTACTCGCCTTTCTGGCTGGCGAGCAGTTGATCCTGATCGATGTCGCGCAGGCTCTGACGGCTGGCTTGCAACTTGCCGCCGGCCTTTTCCCGGGCGCGGTTGGCTTCCCAGCGCGCGCGATAGCGACGGCCATCGACGCCGACAAAATCCACTTCGGCAAAACCTTCACCGGTGCCGCGACGCAGCAGGGTGCGCGGGTCGCCGGTGGCGATTTCGCCGTCGGCGTCCGGCACCTTGGCGTCACGCCCGGTGTTGTTCAGACGCGGCACGGCGCCGAACAGCGCCAGGCACAGCGCATCGAGCAGAGTACTTTTGCCGGCGCCGGTCGGGCCGGTGATCGCGAACAGACCGGCGCTGGCCAGCGGTTCGGCGGTGAAGTCGATCTCGAACGGGCCGGCCAACGAGGCGAGGTTCTTCAAGCGAATGGCGAGAATCTTCATGGCTGCTCGCCCTCCATTTGTACGTCTTGCAGCAGCTCGGCGAAGTCCTTGAGCGTTTGCTCGTCGACCTCGCTGCCGTAGTTGTCGAGCCAGGCACGACTGAACAATTCCTGCGGCGTGAGTTGGTCCAGTTCGATCAGCGCGCTGCCGTCCTCAGCGCCGTCAGCTCCCCGGTTGCCGGCGTATTCGGCGGCAATTCGCACCAGTCGCACAGCCTTGCCTTGCAGGGCGCTTTCGACCTGATGGCGCAGATCCGGCTGCGGTTCGTCGAGGCGCACCCGCACTTCCAGCCACGGCTGGCGCTGGGTTTCGGCCAGCAGGTCGATGTTCGGCAGGTCGGCCAGTTGCAGCAGAACTTCCGCCAGTGGCGCAGGGCCGAGGCGCTGAAGATTGACGGAGCGGGGGATCAGCATCGGCTCGACGCTGACCAGGGTTTCGCCGTCCAGAACGACGTCGAGCACCTGATGCTGATAACTGATCTCCGAAAACGACAACGGGATCGGCGAGCCGCTGTAGCGAATCCGCTCTTCACCGTTGACCTTCTGCGGCTTGTGCAAATGGCCGAGCGCGACATAGCTGATGCTCGGCCCGAACAGGCTGGCGGGCAAAGCTTCGGCGTTGCCGATGATCAGGCTGCGCTCGGAGTCTTCCGACACCGAGCCGCCGGCCATGTGCGCGTGGCTGATGGCGACCAGTGCCTGGCCCGGCTGGCGCTTGGCATTCGCCGCTTCGATCAGCCATTCATGCACCTGACCAATGCCACGCAGATAGTTGTCACCCAGATGCGCACCGGTCACTTCGGCAGGCCGCAGGAACGGCAGCGCCAGGCACCATGCGGCGATTTCACCGGTGGCGTCCGGCAGCGGCAACAGCAGACGCTCCGCATCCAGTTGCCCGTCATCCAGCCACAACACCCGGCCCAGCGCATGGGTGCGCAAACGCCGCATCAACGGCGCGGGCAGCTCGATCCGCGAGCCGGAATCGTGGTTGCCGGCGATCATCACGATGGTCAGCAACGGCTGCTGCTCGTGGGCGCTGACGATGAAGTCGTAGAGGCGTTCCTGGGCTTTGACCGGTGGATTGACCGTGTCGAAGATGTCGCCGGCGATCAGCAGCACGTCCGGCTGCGCCAGCTTCAATTGGCGCAGCAGCCACTCGAGAAAACAGGCGTGCTCGAAATCGCGCTCCTGGCCGTGCAGGTTCTGCCCAAGGTGCCAGTCGGAGGTGTGAAACAGACGCAAGGCTGACTCCGCAATATAAAGAGGTGATGGCCGCAGGAAAAAGGCGCGGCGAAAAAGAAGAGAGTTTACGGGCAAAAGCCTCGATCGGACTGCAACTACTTCGGATAAAGCGGCGGCAACCCGCTGTCCCCGACCGGATCCTGCACCCGTTCCGCCGTCGGAATCGTCCGGATCGCCCGCCACAGATCCTCACCCTGCCAATGCTGCCCGGTCTCGCTGTACAGCGCGCCGTTCAAGCCGTCGAGTGCATCCGACAGGGGGACAAACCGCGCCGCCATATCCGCCAGGGTTTCCGGCTGTTGGCGGGCCCAGGCGTCGAGGGCCTGGCGGGTGGCGTGGGGGTCGTTGGCCTGGCTGGCGCGTTTGATGTCGTCGAGCAGGGTGCGCGGGCTCGGGCCGGTTTGTGCGGCGCGCAGAATTGCCGGTTGCCAGCGGGCACGCCACCAGAGGCCGAAGCCGAGCAGGGTGGTGCAGGCGAAAACGAACGTGCTGAGTTTCCACCACCACAAGGCTTCGCTGTCGGCCGCGCTGAGCGGTTGCGCGCTGCCGGCCGGGGTGTCGACTTGCAGGCTCGGGTTGTTCGCCACTTGCAGGGTGCGCGCCGGCAGGCTGGTGTGTTCCAGGTGATCTTCGAAGGTGTTCCACCAGACCACGTCTACCGTTGGCAATTCGATCGAGCCACTGCGGCTCGGCACCAGCGCTTCGCGTTCTTCTCGGCTGCCGATCAGGCCGCGGTCGCTGCTCTGGTTGTTCAGCACCGGTTGATCCGGATAGCGGCGCAGGCCATTGGCCTCGGTGGCGGGCAGGGCGGGCAGCTGCGAGCTGGCCAGGCCTTCGACCTTGAGGGTCAGGCTGCGGGTCAGGGAGTCGCCGACCTGAGTGTGTTCCGGCTCCGGGTTCCAGCTCTCGCTCAGGCTCAGGCTGCGGGCCGGCAGCCACGGTGCGTCGCTGGGGTAGGTCATCGGTTTCGGTTTGACCGTCAGCGACGTGGCGCTGGAGCTGACGCGCATCAGTTTGCCAGGCTTGGGCCCCTGCGCCGTGGGGTCCTGCGAGGGCTGGGTGTCGACCAGTGTGGCGCTGAACGTCTGCGGGGCGATGCTCAGTAAACCGCTGTGCTGCGGATAGATCGCATAACGCATCTCGATCACGCCATGGCGCACACCGTTGATGTCTTTTTCATAGGTGCGCATGTCGCCCAGTTGCTCGATGCGCGCGTCGGCGATCTGCAACGGCGTCAGGCTGCTGTCGTCGTACAGCGACACCGAATGGTAGATGCGCAACGTCAGGATGGCCTGGGCCTGCACATAGACGTTGGTCTGGTCGAGGCTGGCTTCGATGAACACCGGTTCGCGGGCATTGTTCTCTTCGCGGGTGTCGCTCTCGATCACCTGCACGGTGATCGGCTGGCTCTCGACATCGCCCAGTTTCAGCGGCGGGATTTCGACGCTGCCGTTCTGCTTGGGCAGCAACGTGATGATCCAGCGAGTGGTGGCGCGGTTGTCACCGTTGAGCGTGTTCAACTGGTTGACCTGACGCGTGCCGCGCACTTCGAACAGCGGCTCCAGCGGGCTCAGATCCGGTTTGCCGAACTGCGTGACATCGTTGGATTCGAGGGTGAGTTCGACCGTCTCGCCGGAATTCAGGCGACTGCGATCCACACTGGCCGTCAGCTCGGCCGCCTGAGCGGTGGCCGTGCAGATCAGCAGGGGCAGCAAGAGAGCGGTGAAACGGGTCATCGAATGTTTTCCTGATCCTGATGTTGTTGCTGTTCGTACCAGAATTTGCGTCGCAGCAGTTCGCCCGGATCATCCGGGATCTTGCCCAGCCATTGTTCCAGCGCCTGCTGTTGCTCGCCTTCGAGGTTGTCCTCATTGGGGCGCAGCAGCGGCGGTGTGTTCTGTTCTTCGCCCGGTTCGCTTTCCGGCAGCTCGTTGGCACCCGGCAGCGGCGGGGTGGTCGGCGGCGGCTCGCTGGCGGACTCGCCGGTTTGCGGCTCGCTGTGGGTTTCGCTTTTGACCGCTGGCGGCGGAGCGGTCGCTGGCGGTGGTTCATCGCCCGGTATGTTTTGCTGCGCCGGTTTGTCTTGCGGTTCGGCCGGCGGCGGGGCGTTTTTCTGTTTCAGCAGGTTCTCCACCAGCGCCTTGTTGGTCAGCGCCGGACGCAGATCCGGCTGGCGTTCCAGAGCCTGTTCGTAGGCGTCCAGCGCTGCTTCCAGCTCGCCGCCTCTGGCCAGGGCGTTGCCACGATTGTAGTGGGCGTGGGCGTCATTGCCCTCGGCGAAACGCTGAGCGGCGCCACTGTAGTCGCCGGCCTCGTACAACGCCACCCCTTGCCATTGCGGATCTTCGAAATGCTTTGCCGCTTCGGCCGGGCGCTTCTGTTTGAGCAGATGCAGGCCTTGTTGATCGGGGCGCAGCCACAGGTCCTCGAAGTCGAAGGCATAGCTCGGTTGCGGCAATGCCAGCAGCAACGGTAGGCAGAACAGCCAGCCACGCCGCCCGGCGCACGCGGCGAGCAACAACAGCGGCAACAGCAGCCAGTAACCCTGATCGGCCCAGGTGTCGAGGCGCACGGTCTGGCCATCGTTACGCAGGCTGCGCGGGCCATCGAGCAGGCCGAGGTCGCCCAGATCGGATTCATCCAGCCGTGCGCTGCGGTATTCGCCGCCGACCGCGTTGAGGAATGCGCCGAGGCCCGGGCTGTCGAGTTGCGGCACCCGGATCGCGCCCTGGGCGTCCTTGAGGAAACTGCCGTCCTCCTGAGCAATCGGCGCGCCCTCGGCGGTGCCGACGCCGAGCATCAACAACTGCGCCGATTGGCCGCTGAGTGCATGGCGAATGCCCTGGCGTTCTTCTTCCGACAGCGAAGAACCGATCAGCAGAATCCGCCCCTGACCCAACGCACCCTGCTTGAGCAACGCCAGCGCTTTGCTCACCGCCAGATCGGCGCGATGGCCGCTTTCCGGCATCAGCGAAGGCTTGAGCGCGTCGAGCAGATTGCGACTGGTCGCCAGGTCATCCGACAGCGGCACCAGCGTGTGGGCGCTGCCGGCGTAAACGACGATGGCGGTCTGGGCGTCGCTGCGCACTTTCAGCAGGTCGAACAGCTTGCGCCGGGCCTGTTCCAGTCGCGTCGGCGGCGAATCGGTGGCGAGCATTTCCGGGGTCAGCTCCAGCACCACCACCAACGGATCGGCGGGTTTCTGGCTGGTCTGTTCGACCCGCTCCCAGCTCGGCCCGAGCAACGCCAGAATCGTCAGCAGCCAGGCCACGCTCAGGGCGACCCACGGCAACTTGCTGTCGCGACCGCTGCCACCACTGAGCAGCGTAGCGTGGAAGGCCGGCGGCAGAATCATCTGCCAGCGACCGGCGCGTTTCTGCCGGTGCCAGAGCTGCCAGATCAGCCATCCGAGCAACGGCAGCAGCAACAGCCACCAAGGACGGAACCAGTGCGGCCAGAGGGCGATCATCGGCGCCTCCGCAAACGCAGGCGCTTGAGGCGCTCGCGCCAGTCAGGCAGGGGGCTTTGCAGATACAGCTCCTTGGTGAACAGCCGTTGCAGCGGGTTGTCCGGCCACAACACACGGGCCACCAGCAAGATGCTCAGCAGCAGGGCGAACGCCAGCGGCCACTGATACAACGCCTGCGCCGGACGGGCCTGGGTCGGTTGTTGAGTCACCGGCTCGAGCTGGTCGAGGGTGTCCTTGATCGCTTGCAGTTGCTGGCCGTCGCGAGCGCGGAAGTACTGGCCGCCGGTGACCTCGGCGATGGCCTTGAGCGCCGGTTCGTCGAGATCGAGGGTCGGGTTGCCGCCGAGCAACGCCGTGGCGCCGCTTTCTTCAGGATCGGCGCCGATGCCGATCGGATAGATTTTCACGCCTTCGCTGGCGGCCAGTTTTGCGGCGGTCAGCGGGTCGATTTCGCCGCCATTGTTCGCGCCGTCGGTGACCAGAATCAGCACTCGGCTCTGGGCCGGGCGCATGCGCAGACGCTTCAGGGCCAGGCCGATGGCGTCACCAATTGCGGTGTTCTTGCCGGCAATGCCGATCCGCGCTTCATCAAGCCAGACTCGAACGGTGCGCCGGTCAAACGTCAGGGGTGCTTGCAGATAAGCCTGGCTGCCAAACAGGATCAGACCGACGCGGTCGCCATCGCGGCTTTCGAGAAAATCGCCGAGCAAATGCTGAACCAGCGACAGGCGACTGACGTCTTCGTCTTTCCATTGCATGTCGGGGAAATCCATCGAGCCGGACACGTCCACCGCCACCAACAGATCACGACCGCTGGCGGCAATCGGCAGCGGTTCACCGAGCCATTGCGGGCGGGCGGCGGCGATCAGCAGAAACAACCACAGCAGCATGAACGGCGCTTGCTGGCGCCAGGCTGGCAGATTGGCCCGGGCGCGGCGGCGAGCGAGGCCTTCCAGGTCGCCCAGGAAACTCACTTTCAACGCCGGCTCGCCACTGTCGGCCACCGGCAGCACGAGGCGCATCAGCCACGGCAGCGGCAACAGCAGAAAGATCCACGGCCAGGCGAACTCAAACATGTTTGCGGATCCAGGTGTCGACTGCCTGGGTCAGGCCGGCGATGGCTTTGTCGTCGAGTTTGCACTCGGGTTTGTAGGCGCCTTCGACGAGCACCATCCAGCGGGTCAGGCCGGCGGCGGGGCAACGGTTGTCGAGAAACGCCAGCCATTTGCGGCCGTTGAGGGTATGGCTCTGACTGTAGGGATAGTGGTTGCGGCACAGGCGCTTGAGCAGGCCGTTGAGCTGCTGCAGCCAGGCCCCGGCCGGGGCGCCGTCGTAGGGTTTGGGCATCTGCGCCAGTTCGGCGAGTGCGGCGATGCGCACCGGATCGAGCGGCAGTTCGGCGCGCACGACCGGTTTTTTCTTGATCGGAATGAAACGCCGCAGTCGCCAGACCGCGAAACCAATCACCGGCAGCAGCAAAAGCAGCAGCCACCAGCCCGGCGCCGGCGGCCAGAAGGCAATCGGTGGCGGGGAGATCAGCGGTTGCAGTTGTTCGAGGCCGTTCATCGACCTTTCCCCGGACGCTGCGGGTTAAGGAATTCGCGCATCTGTTCGACCATTTCGCTCTGGGTGCTCAGCGGCATCAGCAGTACGCGCAGCTTCTGCGCGAGCAACTCCCAGCGGGCGATGCGCGCTTCGGCCTGGGCGCGGTAGGTCTGGCGCAGGTCGAAGTTGAGGGTGTCGAGTTCCAGCTGCGCGCCGCGTTCGGCGAATCTCAGCAGCCCAGCAGCGGGCAGGGCGTGGTCCAGCGGATCGGAAAGCGGCAGCATCAAAAGGTCGCAATGGCGCGACAACAGGCTCAATTGCTGCTCGGCGCTGTCGGACAGTGCGCGCTCGTCGCAGATCACGATCACCAGACTGCCCGGTCGCAGCACTTCGCGGGCCCGGCGCAACGCCACGCCAAACGCATCGCGATCCGGCTCCCGCTCGCTGTGCAGCGACTGATTGACCTTCACCAGCCGGTTGAGCAGTTGCAAAAGGCTCTGCTTGCTGCGACGCGGTTTGATTTCGTAGTGCTCGTTGTCGCCGAACACCAGCCCGCCCACCCGGTCGTTGTGACCCAGCGCGGCCCAGCCGATCAGCGCCGCTGCCTGCGCTGCGAGCACCGACTTGAACATCAGCCCGGAACCGAAAAACAGCCGCGTGCTTTGCTCGACCATGATGAAAATCGGCCGTTCACGTTCTTCATGGAACAGTTTGGTGTGCGGTTCCTGCGTCCGCGCGGTGACGCGCCAGTCGATGGTGCGCACGTCGTCGCCGGCCTGATAGACCCGCACCTGATCGAAGTCGACGCCACGACCACGAAATTTCGAGTGGTGCAGGCCGATCAGCGGACTGCGCTGGCTCGGCGTGGAAAACAGCTGCACTTCGCGCACGCGGTGACGCATCTCGATCAGCTCGGCGAGGCTGATGCGGATGCCCGGTTCGGACGGCAGAGAGGCGTTCATCGGGGTCAAGCGACGGCTACGACGTCGAGAATCCGTTGCACCACCCGATCCTGGTCGATGCCAGCGGCTTCGGCCTCGAACGACAGAATAATGCGGTGACGCAATACGTCGAACAGCACAGCCTGGATGTCTTCCGGGCTGACGAAGTCGCGACCGGCCAGCCAGGCATGGGCGCGGGCGCAGCGGTCGAGGGCAATGGAGCCACGGGGGCTGGCGCCGTAGGCGATCCACTCGGCCATTTCCGGGTCGAACTTGGCCGGGTTGCGCGTGGCCATGACCAGTTGCACGAGGTATTCCTCCACGGCGTCCGCCATGTACAGACCGAGGATTTCCTTGCGCGCGGCGAAGATCGCCTGCTGGCTGACCCGGCGTTCGGGCTTGGTTTCGCCGTTCAGGGCTTCGCCACGGGCCTGTTGCAGGATCCGGCGTTCGACGGCGGCGTCCGGGAAACCGATTTTCACGTGCATCAGGAACCGGTCGAGCTGGGCTTCGGGCAGCGGATAGGTGCCTTCCTGCTCGATCGGGTTCTGCGTGGCCATCACCAGAAACAGCGGCGACAGCTCGTAAGTACTGCGCCCGACGCTGACCTGACGTTCGGCCATGGCCTCAAGCAGCGCCGACTGAACCTTGGCCGGGGCACGGTTGATTTCGTCCGCCAGCACCAGGTTGTGGAAGATCGGGCCTTGCTGGAACACGAAACTGCCGGTTTCCGGGCGATAGATCTCGGTGCCGGTGATGTCGGCGGGCAGCAGGTCCGGGGTGAACTGGATGCGATGGAACTGGGCTTCGATGCCCTCGGCGAGCTCTTTGATCGCTTTGGTCTTGGCCAGGCCCGGAGCGCCCTCGACCAGCATGTGGCCGTCGGCGAGCAGGGCAATGAGCAAGCGCTCGATGAGTTTTTCCTGGCCGAGAATCTGCGTTGAAAGAAAGGTTCGCAGCGCCAGCAGCGCTTCACGATGTTCCATCGATGACTGTTCCTGGAAAGGGTGGCCACAGGCGTTCGGATAACGCCGGGGCTGGGGGCGTTACTTTAATCCATCGCAGGGGGTGGCGACTAACGGCATTTTGCGCAAAGTGCGGGAAATGACCGGGGCAATTGTTGGAATTTTGTAGGGTGGGGGAGGTGCGGTGTTCTTTCGGACCCTTTCGCGAGCAAGCTCGCTCCCACAATGAACCATGTTCTCCTGACAGAACGCGGTCACTGTGGGAGCGGGCTTGCTCGCGAAGGCGCCAGTTCAGACACCCTCAAATCTGGCTGATATAGGTGCCAGTACCATCAAGAATGTTCTTCAGGGTTTCCTCAACCTCAGCCAGATCCACCATGTCCGGATTGAAGGTGATTTCCAGCACATCATCCCCATTCAGCGCATCGGCATCCGCGGCCGCGATTTCGATCTTCAGCAGGGTCTTGGTCAAGGTGACCTTGACGCCATCAAGGGTCGACGGCTCGCCATCCAGCGTGATCTCCAGCTCGTCCTCGTCCGGGTAGCGGCTCATCAGGAACATGTCGCCCTTGTCGCTGTGGCAGCAGAGCATGGCCATGTTGTCTTCTTCGTCGTCGCACGGGTTGACGATCAAAAGGGCGGTGGTCATTTGCATGGGGAATTCCTGCCTCGGCGGGCTTGTTGGTCGCAATTGGGCGCGATTCTGCCAGCCCTCGGGAATTTCTGCATGTGAGAGTGTCAGAGGATGTGTCGTGAACGCGACACAGGTCAATGGTCATTCCTGGCACGCCTGTACCGTAAAAACGGGCATTCAGACCGGCGTTCCGCCCTATGAATGCTAGTGTTTACCGATGCGCAGGCCTTGGTTTACGTGCCAATGACCGAATATGTCGCAGCACCGCAAGCAGACACATTGTCGCACCCATTAAGCTGCGCAACGGATGAGCACCCGTAAAGGCATTGCCAGGGCCCCGCGAGCGGCGCCGGGCAGTCGTTTTTGCAGATGCCCATTCATGGAAGGTGAATGTGACCTGAGTGTCTCGTCCAGCTTCACCCACCTGTCACCCTGTTTCCTCTGCCCGAGAATCAGGAACAGGGCGACGGAACGCCCCGAAAGGGGTTTTGTACGCGACGCTTTCCATCAATAACAAGCCCAAGCGGAGTACCACAGATGGCGTTCTTCACCGCAGCCAGCAAAGCCGACTTCCAGCACCAACTGCAAGCGGCACTGGCGCAGCACATCAGTGAACAGGCACTGCCACAAGTGGCGCTGTTCGCTGAACAATTCTTCGGCATCATTTCCCTGGACGAGCTGACCCAACGTCGCCTCTCCGACCTCGCTGGCTGTACTCTTTCTGCGTGGCGCCTGCTTGAGCGCTTCGATCACGCGCAACCACAAGTGCGCGTCTACAACCCCGATTACGAACGTCACGGCTGGCAGTCGACCCACACCGCGGTCGAAGTGCTGCACCATGACTTGCCGTTCCTGGTGGACTCGGTGCGTACCGAGCTGAACCGTCGCGGCTACAGCATCCACACCCTGCAGACCACCGTGCTCAGCGTGCGTCGTGGCAGCAAGGGCGAGTTGCTGGAAATCCTGCCAAAAGGTTCGACCGGCGAAGGCGTGCTGCACGAGTCGCTGATGTACCTGGAAATCGACCGCTGCGCCAACGCGGCCGAACTGAATGTGCTGACCAAGGAACTGGAACAGGTCCTGGGTGAAGTCCGCGTCGCGGTCGCCGATTTCGAGCCGATGAAGGCCAAGGTGCAGGAAATCCTCACCAAGCTCGATAACAGCGCATTCGCCGTCGATGCCGACGAAAAGAACGAAATCAAGAGCTTCCTGGAATGGCTGGTGGGCAACCACTTCACCTTCCTCGGCTACGAAGAATTCACCGTGACCGATGAGCCGGATGGCGGCCACATCAAGTACGACCAGGATTCCTTCCTTGGCCTGACCAAACTGCTGCGCACCGGCATGACCTATGACGAGCTGCGCATCGAAGACTACGCCGTCAATTACCTGCGCGAACCGACCCTGCTGTCGTTCGCTAAAGCCGCGCACCCGAGCCGCGTACACCGTCCGGCCTACCCGGATTACGTGTCGATCCGTGAACTCGACGCCGACGGCAAAGTGATCAAGGAACACCGCTTCATGGGCCTGTACACCTCGTCGGTGTATGGCGAAAGCGTGCGGGTCATCCCGTTCATTCGCCGCAAGGTCGAGGAAATCGAGCGTCGCTCGGGCTTCCAGGCCAAGGCTCACCTGGGCAAGGAACTGGCACAGGTTCTGGAAGTGCTGCCGCGTGACGATCTGTTCCAGACTCCGGTCGACGAACTGTTCAGCACCGTGATGTCGATCGTGCAGATCCAGGAACGCAACAAGATCCGCGTGTTCCTGCGCAAAGACCCGTACGGTCGTTTCTGCTACTGCCTGGCCTACGTGCCGCGCGACATCTACTCCACCGAAGTTCGCCAGAAGATCCAGCAAGTATTGATGGAGCGCCTGAAAGCCTCCGACTGCGAATTCTGGACCTTCTTCTCCGAGTCCGTGCTGGCCCGCGTGCAACTGATCCTGCGCGTCGACCCGAAAAACCGCATCGACATCGACCCGCTGCAACTGGAAAACGAAGTCATCCAGGCCTGCCGCAGTTGGCAGGACGACTACGCCGCCCTGACCGTCGAAACCTTCGGCGAAGCCAACGGCACCAACGTGCTGGCCGACTTCCCGAAAGGCTTCCCGGCCGGCTACCGCGAGCGTTTCGCTGCGCATTCGGCCGTGGTCGACATGCAGCACCTGCTCAACCTGAGCGAGAAGAAGCCGCTGGCCATGAGCTTCTACCAGCCGCTGGCCTCCGGCCCACGCGAGCTGCACTGCAAGCTGTATCACGCCGATACCCCGCTAGCACTGTCCGACGTGCTGCCGATTCTGGAAAACCTCGGCCTGCGCGTGCTGGGTGAATTCCCGTACCGTCTGCGTCACACCAACGGTCGCGAGTTCTGGATCCACGACTTCGCGTTCACCGCCGCCGAAGGTCTGGACCTGGACATCCAGCAACTCAACGACACCCTGCAGGACGCGTTCGTCCACATCGTCCGTGGCGATGCCGAGAACGATGCGTTCAACCGTCTGGTGCTGACCGCCGGCCTGCCATGGCGCGACGTTGCGCTGCTGCGTGCCTACGCCCGCTACCTGAAGCAGATCCGCCTGGGCTTCGACCTCGGCTACATCGCCAGCACCCTGAACAACCACACCGACATCGCTCGCGAACTGACCCGGTTGTTCAAGACCCGTTTCTACCTGGCGCGCAAGCTCGGCAGCGATGATCTGGACGACAAGCAACAGCGTCTGGAGCAGGCCATCCTGACCGCGCTGGACGACGTTCAAGTCCTCAACGAAGACCGCATCCTGCGTCGTTACCTGGACCTGATCAAAGCGACCCTGCGTACCAACTTCTACCAGACCGACGCCAACGGCCAGAACAAGTCGTACTTCAGCTTCAAGTTCAACCCGCACTTGATCCCTGAGCTGCCGAAACCGGTTCCGAAGTTCGAAATTTTCGTTTACTCGCCACGCGTCGAAGGCGTGCACCTGCGCTTCGGCAACGTCGCTCGTGGTGGTCTGCGCTGGTCCGACCGTGAAGAAGACTTCCGTACTGAAGTCCTCGGCCTGGTAAAAGCCCAGCAAGTGAAGAACTCGGTCATCGTGCCGGTGGGTGCGAAGGGCGGCTTCCTGCCGCGTCGCCTGCCACTGGGCGGCAGCCGTGACGAGATCGCGGCCGAGGGTATCGCCTGCTACCGCATCTTCATCTCGGGTCTGCTGGACATCACCGACAACCTGAAGGACGGCAAACTGGTACCGCCGGCCAACGTCGTGCGTCATGACGACGATGACCCGTACCTGGTGGTTGCTGCGGACAAGGGCACTGCAACCTTCTCCGACATCGCCAACGGCATCGCCATCGACTACGGCTTCTGGCTAGGTGACGCGTTTGCGTCCGGTGGTTCGGCCGGTTACGACCACAAGAAAATGGGCATCACCGCCAAGGGCGCGTGGGTTGGCGTACAGCGCCACTTCCGCGAGCGCGGCATCAATGTCCAGGAAGACAGCATCACAGTGGTCGGCGTGGGTGACATGGCCGGTGACGTGTTCGGTAACGGCTTGCTGATGTCCGACAAGCTGCAACTGGTTGCCGCGTTCAACCACATGCACATCTTCATCGACCCGAACCCGAACCCGGCCACCAGCTTCGTCGAGCGTCAGCGCATGTTCGACCTGCCGCGTTCGGCCTGGTCCGACTACGACACCAGCATCATGTCCGAAGGCGGCGGCATCTTCTCGCGCAGCGCGAAGAGCATCGCCATCTCGCCACAGATGAAAGAGCGCTTCGACATCCAGGCCGACAAGCTGACCCCGACCGAACTGCTGAACGCCTTGCTCAAGGCGCCGGTGGATCTGCTGTGGAACGGCGGTATCGGTACTTACGTCAAAGCCAGCACCGAAAGCCACGCCGATGTCGGCGACAAGGCCAACGATGCACTGCGCGTGAACGGCAACGAACTGCGCTGCAAAGTGGTGGGCGAGGGCGGTAACCTCGGCATGACCCAACTGGGTCGTGTGGAATTCGGTCTCAATGGCGGCGGTTCCAACACCGACTTCATCGACAACGCCGGTGGCGTGGACTGCTCCGACCACGAAGTGAACATCAAGATCCTGCTGAACGAAGTGGTTCAGGCCGGCGACATGACCGACAAGCAACGCAACCAGTTGCTGGCGAGCATGACCGACGAAGTCGGTGGTCTGGTGCTGGGCAACAACTACAAGCAGACTCAGGCCCTGTCTCTGGCGGCCCGCCGCGCTTATGCGCGCATCGCCGAGTACAAACGTCTGATGGGCGACCTGGAAGGCCGTGGCAAGCTGGATCGCGCCATCGAGTTCCTGCCGACCGAAGAGCAACTGGCCGAACGCGTTGCCGAAGGCCATGGCCTGACCCGTCCAGAGCTGTCGGTGCTGATCTCGTACAGCAAGATCGACCTCAAGGAGCAGCTGCTGGGCTCCCTGGTGCCGGACGACGACTACCTGACCCGCGACATGGAAACGGCGTTCCCGCCGACTCTGGTCAGCAAGTTCTCCGAAGCCATGCGTCGTCACCGCCTGAAGCGCGAGATCGTCAGCACCCAGATCGCCAACGATCTGGTCAACCACATGGGCATCACCTTCGTTCAGCGACTCAAAGAGTCCACCGGCATGACCCCGGCGAACGTGGCTGGCGCTTATGTGATCGTGCGCGACATCTTCCACCTCCCGCACTGGTTCCGCCAAATAGAAGCCCTGGACTACCAGGTTTCCGCTGATGTGCAACTGGAGCTGATGGACGAGCTGATGCGTCTGGGCCGTCGCGCTACGCGCTGGTTCCTGCGTGCCCGCCGCAACGAGCAGAACGCTGCCCGTGACGTCGCGCATTTCGGTCCGCACCTGAAAGAGCTGGGCCTGAAGCTGGACGAGCTGCTGAGCGGCGAAATCCGCGAAAACTGGCAAGAGCGTTATCAGGCGTACGTCGCAGCCGGTGTTCCGGAGTTGCTGGCGCGTATGGTGGCGGGGACTACCCACCTCTACACGCTGCTGCCGATCATCGAAGCGGCCGACGTCACCGGTCAGGACCCAGCCGAAGTGGCCAAGGCGTACTTCGCCGTGGGCAGCGCGCTGGACATCACCTGGTACATTTCGCAGATCAGCGCCTTGCCGGTTGAAAACAACTGGCAAGCGCTGGCCCGTGAAGCGTTCCGCGACGACGTCGACTGGCAGCAACGCGCGATCACCATCGCCGTGCTGCAAGCGGGCGGCGGTGATTCGGACGTGGAAACCCGTCTGGCATTGTGGATGAAGCAGAACGACGCCATGATCGAACGCTGGCGCGCCATGCTGGTGGAAATCCGTGCCGCCAGCGGCACCGACTACGCCATGTACGCGGTGGCCAACCGCGAGCTGAACGACGTGGCGCTGAGCGGTCAGGCAGTTGTCCCTGCTGCGGCGACTGCGGAGCTTGAGCTTGCTTGAGTAGCCGTTGAATGAAAAAGCCCCGCTCTCGAAAGAGGCGGGGCTTTTTATTTATGGCGGGTTTATGCGCGGGTCTGCGAGATATCAATCCTCGTCAACCAAATCCTCGTACGTGTCCGGCGTAGCGCCGGGGTAATCAACATTCCTTTGCAGGATTTCGAGGTTGAACTTCAGGGTTGTACCTGCGCGCTCACTGAAATATTGAGCGTTGCTATTGGACTGGATGATTCCGGCATTTCGGGCTTTCAGGTAAATATTTGCGTTGTTTGTGCCCAGGTCATCAAGTGTGATGATTCTTTTGTTGTCATCCAGCAAGTTGAAGGAGGTTGTTTTTCCGCCAGCACCCGGCATGGCGCTGAGCTTCCCGGTAGCGCCTTTGCTGATGTAGTGAGCAAAGTAACCATGACCACGAATCTCGATGTTGTAGTAATCCTCGTAACATGCGAAGTAGGCAATGAACTTGGGGTAGGTTCGTGTCGGTCCAGCCGGGTGACGCGGTTGGGACGGCAGCGTGGTGAGGACATTGGCTTCGCTGGCAGGGTAACTTTCATTCAGCAGATTCCGGAAAGTCAAACGGCTGCCGTTATATTCCAGGTGTGCGTAAAACGATCTTTTTTGATTCAGGCTCATAATGATCTTCCATGATGTCGAGTGGGTCTTGCGTGGTGTGGCGACTAATCTAATTGAGGTTTTTTCAGATGGAAGTCTGCAAGCGTTGCGAGGTATTGCTGTGTGAGGGACATGACGGCTGAGGGCAGTTTTAAAGCGGGTTTGAATGTTGTTTTATACTTCTATTTTAATATGTGTATTTCGAACCAATACCTCTCCCTGGCGATCTCCTTTTCGGGAGATGCCAGGGGTCAAAGGGGGCTGTCAGTGCAGGTTTTGCCCCTGCTTGTGATCAAGCATCGACACGTTACCTGCCGACCTGGTCAATAAATTACTGAGCGACTGGTCAAACTTCTGCAACGCCCGAACTTGCACATTCTGCTGTTCATTAATATCCGCCACGATATCTTCCGAACGTTTGTAATCCGCCCATAACGGACTCAGAGCTCTGGCGTCCGTCCCTTGGGCCGTGCCGATATAGTTGAACTTCCCGTCATAAAAGTCCGCACTCACATCCGCCTTGACGTCCGAACTGCGCGACGTAATCAACTGGCTGTGAGTGTCGACGATCGCCACCACATCCGGGTTGGCCGCGCGCAGGCTCTGCATGTCGGGATACACCGTAACCGAGCCAAACTGGCGTTGCAGCGAGGTTTTGACCCAATCCACCGCCATGTCCGGTTTCGAGGTGGCGACGTAGGCATCGTGGATCGGCTGCACCAGCAGGCTCTGGCCGAAACCGGTGCCGGCGTTGGCCTGATAGTTGCGCAGGTAGTCGCGGTTGGTCTGGGTGCTCGGGCTATAAATCACGCCCAGCGACACGCCAGGGCCGGCCTTCACGGTGGTCATGTGGCTGCGACCCACCGGGTGGGGCAGCAAGGTGTCGAGCGACGATACCGCTTTGGGCGCGGTGGGGACCGAGCAGGCCGTCAGTGTCAGCAGTGAAAGGAACAGAGTGCTGGCGAACGCAGGTTTCATGGTGTTTCTCCCGTGAAACAACTTCAGTCGGAAAGTTTAAGTTGCCACTCTTCGCGGCAGTTGAATCAGACTAAACCTGTGGCGGTTTTATGAAACGACCAATCAGTGAAGTTATCAGGAGACCAATAGTTTGATTTGCTGTAAGCCGCGCAGGTTAATTGCGACCAGCATTAAAAACGCCCAAATCGACGATTTGAGCGTTTTTATTTATGGCTGACGTAACAGCAATCAGTTTTCCAGAGGGATCAACACTTTCTCATCGGGCGACAGCACCATGAACACCAACAACTTGGCCGGCTTGCTCTTGCTGGCGTTTTTCGAGACCAAATGCTCGGAACCGGCCGGCTCGTACCAGTACTGGCCCTTCTTGTAGGTGATCGGTTGTTCACCTTTGACCTGGGAAACGATCTCGCCTTCAAGCACGTAGGCCATGGCGGTGCCGTCGTGTTTGTGGGCGATCGAGGACTGGCCGGGTTTGTAATCGACTTCGATCATCATGGCTTTTTTGCCGGGGACGTTTTTCAGCATCTGATCCTGCAGCACCGAGATTTTCTCGGACGGGGCATCGGTGCCGTGGGCCAGTGCCGAAGCGCTGATGGTAAGGGCCAGAGCGGCGAACGGGGCGGCAAGCAAGTGCAGGACTTTCATGGTGATCACCTGATAAGTTGGGGGAGTCGGTAATCACAGTAGTCCGCGTGCCGGGGTATTCAAACGGCCAATATTCGGGAAGTTCGGGTGACCAATCTGGGGGATTCTGCGCTTTCGAATACGCCTTCGCGAGCAAGCTCGCTCCCACATTCAACCGTATTCAAATGTGGGAGCGAGCCTGCTCGCGATGGGTCTTTAAGGTCAAACGATCGGAAAGGAGTTGAAATCGACGCTATTGGCCAGACGACTGTCGATCAGGTCGATGAAGCCCTGGGCTTCCGGGCGATTGAAATGCGCCTGCATTGCCGCTTCCGACTGCCAGCGGGCGCTGACCGTCCAGCGGTGGCTGTCCTCGGGGCAGCGGTCGACCATGTAGGAATCGCAGCCCGGCGTTTCGCGCAGGGTTTCGACGATCTTCTGCAACTGCTTGCCCAGCTCCTCCGATCGGCCGGCTGCAGCCTGCACCTGTACGGTGTTGATCACTTCGTTGGACATTGCTCACACTCCTGAATCAGGCCGGACGAATCCTGCTCATTGAGGGATAACGCTTGTGCAGGATAGGCCTGCACCCCCGGATCACCAATAACCAATCGGCGGTTAATCGTTTAGTCCAATCTAACCAACGACCTGTTGCAGAATGTCGCGCAGGCGGTCGAGCGCAATGTCGATGTCCAGCGTCTCGATGGCGCCGAAACCGAAGTACATCCCGCTTTTGGCCGGTTGCTGGTAATAGAAGCCGTCGATGGCGTACAGCCCGACTTCGACCTTCTTCGCCAGTTCGATCACCAGCGGCAAATCGATCGGCACCTTGCAGAACACCGCCATGTGAAACCCCGCGCTGGGCGGCACGGCTTCCAGCCACGGCGAAAGGTCGGTGGCCATGCGCGCCAGAATCCGCTCGCGGCGCTGGGCATAAATGGTATGGCAGCGGCGGATGTGCTTGAGCAGACAGCCTTCGGCAATGAACTTGGCCAGCGCCCATTGCGGCAGGGTAGAGGCGTGCAGGTCGGTGAGCTGCTTGGCGCGGATCACCGCTTCGAGGATCGCCGGCGGCAGGATCGCGTAGCCGAGGCGCAGCTCGGGCAAGAGGGTTTTCGAGAAGGTTCCGACGTAGGCAACGATGCCGCGCTGATCGAGCTTGTGCAGCGAATCCGTCGGGCGACCCTCGTAGCGGAACTCGCTGTCATAGTCGTCCTCGATGATGATCGCGCCGAGTTCATAAGCCCGTTCGAGCAGGGCTTCGCGCCGCGCCTGACTCATCGGCATGCCCAGCGGGAACTGGTGCGACGGCGTCACGTAGATCAGCCGTGTGCCCTCGGGAATCCGCTCGACCTGAATCCCTTCCGCATCCACCGGCACGCCGACCACCGTCGCCCCGTGAGTGCCGAACAACAGCCGCGCCGGCGGGTAACCGGGATCTTCCATCGCCACCAGACTGCCGGGACGGATCAACACGCGGGTGATCAAATCCAGCGCCTGTTGCGCGCCGTTGCACACTACGATGTCCTCGTCCTGACAGTTCACGCCACGGGAAAACGCGATGTGCCGGGCAATCGCATTGCGCAGCGCCGGCAGGCCTTCCGGCACGCTGTAAAAACCTTTGGAATTGGCCATCTGCCGCAGCGCGTGAGAGACGCAGCGGCGCCAGTCATCCTGGGGAAACTGGCCCTTGCTGGTGGCGCCGCCGATGAAGTCATAGCGCAGCGAACCCTCAAGCGTTGGATGGCGCAGGAACACCGGCAGATTGCGCCAACTCTCGATAACCTCGGAACTGGCCAGTTCGGAATGGCTTTGCTTGCGCTGGACCGGCGTCGAACGGGCGTTGACGTAAGTGCCTTTGCCGATCACGCCGGTGAGGAAATTCTCGTAGGTGAGCTGCGCGTAAGTGTCGGAAATGGTCTTGCGCGAAATCCCCAGTTGCTCGGCGAGCAAACGGCTGGGCGGCAACTGCGTGCCGGCGGCCAGACGCCCGGATTCAATGGCGCCGCGCAGTTGCTGATACAACTGGCCGGCCAGGTCCTTGCGGCCGTTGATCACGACATGAAGTTCCATACCGAGGGGGCTCTCCGGGCGATTGAGTGTGCCGGCCAGATTACTCCCGAATGCGGGCGGGGCAGAAGTTGCGTAGTGCAATTATCCGGAATTGGCGCAAAACCCTGTGGGAGCGAGCTTGCTCGCGAAAGCGGTGTCTCAGTCGACATCGATGTTGAATTTAATGCCCCCATCGCGAGCAAGCTCGCTCCCACAGGTATCGTGTTTGGCTCGGGTTCAGTGGTCTGCCGTTTTTTCGTGGAATTGGGGCTGTAACGTTGTCGAATCAGCGCTTACCGTGAAATGACTCTTCTGCTGCCCGAGGCCCGCCCATGTCCCCGCGTCTGGATTACTACAGCGCTTCACCCAAAGCCATGAAAGCGATGATTGCCCTGGAAGCGCTGACCAGCAGCCTGAGCATCGAACCGCCGCTGCTGCACCTGATCAAGATCCGTGCCTCGCAGCTCAACGGCTGTGCGTTCTGCACCGACATGCATTCGGTGGAAGCACGGCGGGCAGGGGAGACGGACCGGCGCCTGTACGCGATCGCAGTCTGGCGCGACAGCGGCTTCTTCAACCTGCGCGAACGTGCGGCGCTGGCCTGGACCGAGGCAGTGACGCTGCTGGCGGACAGCCGGGTGCCCGACGATGTTTACCAGCAGGCGCGGGAACAGTTCAACGAGACTGAACTGGTGGACCTGACCATGGCCGTGAGCACCATCAACAGCTGGAATCGTCTGGCGGTGAGCTTTCGCCAGATTCCCAGCGATTGATCACGAGCCATCAATCGCTGCGCCCCCTAACACGCTGATCGTTCCCACGCTCCGCGTGGGAATGCCTCTAGGGACGCTCCGCGTCCAGTGACGCAGAGCGTCACGGCTGCATTCCCACGCAGGAGCGTGGGAACGATCAGGTAAAAGTTAGTTCGGTGGCCGCTGCGGTTTCACCGACGTACCAAAGGTGTTGCCCATCCGCGTAGCCGTGGCCGCCGGCGTCGCCAGCCCCACCTGATTCGGCGGGCGCTTGTTGACCGGCACATTCATCGCTTCCTGATTCTTCTGCGCAGCCGCCGCGCCATCGGGGTTGTTGCCCATCTGCTGGCTCAGGCAATCGTAATTCGGCGCCTTGTAGCCACCCACCGTCACCTCGACGCAGCCCAGCGGTTCCTCCGCGTGCGCACCGCCAAACGCCATCAGCAACAACCCGCCGAAGACGACTTTCCAGACTGATTTCATGCCTGCCTCCTGGCCGGCCCGAAGGGGCCGCTCTAGCTCAAGAGTCTAGTGCAACGGCGGCGCCGATCCCGTGATGGTTTTTTTGCAGTGGCCGTCACACCAGATTCATAAACAGCCCTCAGGATGACGGTTTTCAGGGATACATCAGCCGTGCAGCGAGGCCGTGCCAGGGAGGATGTCGTGCGCTCAGCGCTCATGCGCCAGCTCTGTCTGGGGCTGCTGCTTGGCTTGTTTCTGAGCCGCGCCAGCGCCGATCCGGTGCCGGCGACGATGCGTATGACGCTGCACATCCCGGCCCAGGAACTGGCCCGCGCCCTCGATCAGTTCAGCCGCGCCACGGGCATGGCGGTGCTGGTCGACAGCCAGTTGAGCCGCGGTCGACGTTCCTTGGCGGTAGATGGCGAATTCACTGCCGCCGAAGCATTGCGCCGGATGCTCGGCGGCAGCGGCTTGATGGCCAAGTACAGCCGCGACGACGCGTTCACCTTGCAGGTTGCGCAAGTCGAGGAAGTGCCAATGCCGGCGGAGAAACCGCCCCCCGCCAGCGCAGCCGTCAACCGCAGTTACGCCACAGCGGTGCAGGCCGCGATTGAACGCAACCTGTGCCGCTCGCCGCTGACCCGGCCCGGCAGTTTTCGCGCGGTGTTGCAGCTGTGGATCGGCCGCGACGGCGTGGTGCAGCACAACCGGTTGGTCACCACCACTGGCGATGTTCGGCGCGATGCAGCGCTGGTAGACAGTTTTCACACGCTCAAGATCGACCGGCCCACACCCGGCGCATTGCGCCAGCCAGTCACGTTGCTGTTGTTACCCGAATCGTCAGGAAAGCGCATGGAATGCACACAATGGGAAGGAGTTTCCGGGGGATGAAAGACGCCGGACAAAGTTCGATGGTCCAGCTGTTCCTGACGTCCTACGAGGACTTTCGGGTGCGCCTGCGACGCCGTCTCGGCTCGGAGGACCTGGCCAACGACGTGCTGCACGAAACCTACCTGCGGGTCGACCGCATGGAAGCGCCGCCGAACCTGCTGCGGCCCAACGCCTACCTCTATCGCATGGCCCTCAACATCGCCGCCGACCGCCGCCAGGCCGATGCGCGATTGCTCACCGGCAGCGAAGTCGAAGAACTGCTGCAAGTCAGCGACGAAGCGCTGGACCCGATGCGCGTGGTCGGCGGCCAAAAGGAAATCCAGTCCCTGCTCAGCGCCCTCTACGAACTGCCGGCCCGGCGGCGCCGGATCTTCATCGCCGCACGGCTGGAAGAAGCGCCGCACCTGGAAATCTCCCAGCGTTTCGGCATCTCCACGCGCATGGTCGAGAAGGAAATCAAGGCTGCCCTCGGACACTGCGCGGCCAAACTGGAAAGAAAAGTGTTTCAGCGGTTCGGTCGCGGGGCCGGAAAACCGTCTAGTGAATGAAGCTCCGATTGAGTGTCCCGATCAACCCGTCGAGTACCTGCGCGTTTGAACATCTTCCGTCTGACACCTGCCGAGCCCACGCCTGCCGAGCGTCTGCAAAGCGAAGCCCGCGACTGGCTGATCCTGCTGACCTCCGGCCGCGCCACGGTCGCCGACGCCCGAGCGCTGCGCCAGTGGTGTGCGCAAAGCCCGGAACACGCCCGCGCCTTCGAAGAGTGCAAGGCGTTGTGGCACCTGCTGCAACCGGCAGCCGAAGCGACGCAAGCGCCACGCCGGTTTGGACGCCGGGCCTTTCTTGGCGGCGCGATTGCCGCATCGGCCGCGTTCCTGCTGGTGCGCGGCACGATTCCGGGCGGGTTCTCCGGGCTTGGCGCCGATTACATCACCGAAGTCGGCCAGCAACGTCGCGTCGAACCGGCCGATGGCTTGAGCCTGGAACTGAACACCCAGACACGCATCAACCAACGCTCGGTGGATGAGGGCGTGCAAGGTTTTGAACTGGTCAGCGGCGAAGTCGAAGTGCAGACCGCGCGGCTGCCGATGGCGATGCAGGCCGGTGGCGGTTGGCTGCGGGCGAGCAGGGCGCGGTTCAACCTGCGTAACCTAGATCAACAGGTTTGCGTGACGTGCCTCGATGGCGCGGTAGAAGTGGAAGTTGAAGGCCGCAGCCTGCGCCTGGAGCCGGGCCAGCAATTGACCTATGACGCGCAACAGGTCGGCACCGTGCAAAGCGTCGACACCGCAGCGGTGATGAACTGGCGGCAGCAGGTGCTGGTGTTCAACGGCGCGACCCTGAGCCAGATGATCGACGAGATCAACCGCTACCGCCCAGGCATGTTGCTGCTGCTCAATCGCGCACTCGGCCAACGCCGCGTACAGGCACGTTTCTCCCTCGACCAACTGGCCGGGGTAGGCGCGCTGATCCGCGATGCCTACGGCGTCAAATGCACCGAACTGCCGGGCGGTGTAGTCGTTCTCAGCTGATCACTGCAAGGGCCCCATGACTTGCCGGTACTTCTCCGGCCCTTGCGGTGTTTGCCGGGTCAACCGCACCTCCAACCCCAACGGATCCTCCCGCCGATTCCCGCTCAACTGCCGCCACCCCTTATCCATCTCCCAAACCCGCACCTGCAAATCACTCACCTCACCCAAAACCGCCACCCCCGCCGTAGGCGCCGGCAACGGATACCGACTCCGCGCCGGCGCCACCGCGCGATACAACGTGTCCCCCTTGAGCCACCAGCGCACCCGCTGCAACGCTCCCGGCTGATCCGCCGCACTCCGAATGATGTCCAGCCGAAACCCCTTACTGTCACTGCTGCGCACCGTAACGGCAGGCGGGGCCGTCGCCGGTTCATCCTCGGTGCCGACCTTCTTCGGCTCCGTCAGCTCGATCCCCGCGCGCATCTCCACATCCCGCTGCATCTGATTCAACGCCCGCAACAGGCTGTCGCTCTGCTCACCACTGGCCTGCAAATGGCTGTCGGCGCGGGTGACACTGTCCAGCCCCTTCCAGGCAATCAGACTGACCACCGCCATCAACAGAATCGCGACCATCACCTCGATCAGCGTAAAACCGTGTTGTCTGTTCATTGCACGCTAATCCGGCCCGAAGCATCGCGCAGCACACTCAACCGATTGAGCCCGTCAGACAGCGTCAACTGCAGCGGCGGATTGATCCACTCCGCGTTCAGCACCACTTTCTGCTTCGGCTCCACCCGTACTTCCAGCTTCGGACTCTGCCAGGGACGCGGCCGCAACTGCGGGTCCCGATCGAAATGATCAAAGCCCTTGCCACTGTCACTGCGCCGACTGAACCGAAACCCCTTGCCATCGCTCAACCACGCAATCGGCCGGCCATCGGCGCGGGCCTCAGCCTGGGCAATCTGCAGCAACTGCGCCACGCGCTCGGCGTCCTTGCGCAGCAACTGCAACGGATCGGGCTTGATACTCAAACTGATCGCCGCACTGGCGATGCCGATGATCACCAGCACCACCATCAACTCGATCAGCGTAAAACCCTGCTGCCTGCACCGGTTCATCGAATGCGCACTCCCTTGCGTCCAGCCCCGTCCCAAAAAACCATCCTGCACGGCCAACATGTAAGGTGTGTGAAATAAAACCGTGAGAATTGCCGCGTAGTCTGGTCACCGGGACTAAAAGGAGATTCAGCCCATGAGGTTCACCGCACGCTTTTCACCCCCCGAAATCATCCAGGCCGCCGCGCTGCTGACCGCCCTGGTCGGCATCGCCACCTGGTCATCCCTGCTCCTGACCACCGCCGAATCCCACACCCCGGCGGCCACGCCGCAACTGCTCGCCGCACGCAGCGACAACCCGGCGTTGCAATGGTTTTCCAACCGCACGGCGCCGGTGGAAATCAAAGTCAGCGGCGTGATGGCGGGGAGTCGCGGGGCGGTGGCGATACTCAGCCTCAACGACGGACCACCTAGGAGTTTTTTGCAGGGGGAACGGGTGAGTCCTGGGGTGAAA
>NZ_JAIHBA010000045.1:0-43714 GCF_019718735.1 Pseudomonas sp. RIT778
TCGACTTGGTCGACAACCGACAATTTAAAAGTCAGCGTGTAATCGCGTTGACTGCGTTTTGCGCCCGAATCCATTGCACACTCCTGATAAGAAGCCAGAAGGTGTAAACCTTATTCAGGACGAGACAAAGGACGAAAAAAAGCCCGCCAATCGGCGGGCTGTTTCAATGCAGTCGGTCAGAGCAGGAAAATCGTCGCCAATCCCAGGAAGATGAAGAAGCCACCACTGTCGGTCATGGCCGTGATCATCACACTGGCGCCCATCGCCGGATCGCGGCCCATCTTGGCCAGGGTCATCGGGATCAACACGCCCATCAATGCCGCCAGCAACAGGTTCAACGTCATGGCGGCGGTCATCACTACGCCCAGTGACCAGCTGCCATACAGCAAGTAAGCGACCACGCCGATCACGCCACCCCAGACCAGGCCATTGATCAACGCGACGGCCAGCTCTTTGCGCATCAGGCGCGAAGTATTGCCAGTACTGACCTGATCGAGCGCCATGGCGCGAACGATCATGGTGATCGTCTGGTTGCCGGAGTTGCCGCCAATGCCTGCCACGATCGGCATCAGCGCCGCCAGAGCCACCAGCTTCTCGATCGAACCTTCGAACAGGCCGATCACCCGCGATGCGACGAATGCAGTGATCAGGTTGATCGCCAGCCACGCCCAACGGTTGCGCAGGGATTTCCAGACGGAGGCGAAGATGTCTTCCTCTTCACGCAGACCCGCCATGTTGAGGACTTCGCTTTCGCTCTCCTCACGAATCAGGTCGACCATCTCGTCGATGGTCAGACGGCCGATCAGCTTGCCGTTCTTGTCGACCACCGGGGCCGAGATCAAGTCGTAACGCTCGAACGCCTGAGCAGCGTCGTAGGCGTCTTCATCCGGGTGAAAACTCACCGGGTCACTCGCCATGACTTCGGAAACCTGTTTCTCCGGGTCATTCACCAGCAAACGCTTGATCGGCAGCACGCCCTTGAGCACGCCGTCGTAGTCGACGACGAACAGTTTGTCGGTATGGCCCGGCAATTCTTTGAGGCGACGCAGGTAACGCAGAACCACTTCGAGACTGACATCCTCACGGATGGTCACCATCTCGAAGTCCATCAGCGCACCGACCTGTTCCTCGTCGTAGGAGAGGGCCGAACGCACACGTTCGCGTTGTTGCTGGTCCAGAGTCTCCATCAGCTCATGGACGACGTCTCGCGGCAGCTCGGAGGCCAGGTCAGCAAGTTCGTCGGCATCCATGTCCTTGGCCGCAGCCAGGAGCTCGTGATCGTCCATGTCGGCGATCAGCGTTTCACGGACGGAATCGGATACTTCGAGAAGAATGTCGCCGTCGCGATCGGCCTTGACCAGTTGCCAGAGCGTCAGACGATCGTCCAGCGGCAGGGCTTCAAGAATGTAGGCGACGTCAGCGGAGTGCAGATCATCGAGCTTGCGTTGCAGCTCGACGAGATTTTGCCGGTGGACCAGGTTCTCGACCCGGTCATGATGCGGGCCTTCCTGGCGATGAGTCAGGTCTTCGACGACCCGCTGGCGCTGCAGCAGTTCGACGACCTGAGCCAGGCGATCCTGCAGGCTTTCCTGTGTTTTCTTTACTTCGATTTCGGACATAGGCGAACTCCACTCCCAGCAGCGGGGCACGCCGGAAGGATCAATCAGTCAATTCATGATTGGTGAAACGGGTTACTGAATAACTACTGGGTAAGTCCATGGAGGTTTTCCATAAGCCCCGGCGGGGCTGACGGGCGCAATGATACACCGCCTGACGGTTTTAAACGTTAAAAAATAGTGGCTGAAACAAGCGCTTGCGAGACAAAGCTGAGCGCTGTCCTGATCCTTCACACTGCGACGACTCATCCTGAAAAGAAAACACACCGGCGGTGAAAAAACTGCCGACTACGCTTGGGGACAATCGTCACGGAGGACGCCGAATGCCATCGAAAACATCCCGATTCATGCTGACCACCCTGCTCTGCCTGCCCGCCATCGGGAGCGCAACGGCACTTCATCGCTGCGAAGCTTCTGATGGTCGCGTCACGTTCACCACATTGAGCTGCGCAAACGATGAGCACCTTTCACTGCAGGAAGTTCGCCCCTACTCGCCTGGCTCGACCGTGACACTGATACCCGAAGCACGGCACGAAGAAATATCCGGTATGAATATCAAAAAACGAGAAATGGCCGTCGTCGGGCGCACTCACGATAAATGTGGAGATCTGATCGACGCGCGACAGAAACGCGAGGCAATCATCAATCAACGAATCATCGCCGGCATGAGCCAACAGGATGTTGAAAGCGCCTTGGGCAAACCCGACAAGGTGAGCATCCGAAATTCGGCAACGAGTTATCGTTACGACCTCAAGCGAGGCCGCAGTGCTCAAATCGATTTTGATGAGAAAGGATGCGTGACGGGAAAAGCCAAATCCCGGACAGCAAAAAGCCCGCGTTAAACGCGGGCTTTTCGGTATATGGTGCACTCGACAGGATTCGAACCTGTGACCGCTCGGTTCGTAGCCGAGTACTCTATCCAGCTGAGCTACGAGTGCAATTTGTGTTTTTAGACCAGACCACAACTGGCTGTAACCAAGTCATCTGCATTGCTGCAACTGACTCTTAAATGGTGCACTCGACAGGATTCGAACCTGTGACCGCTCGGTTCGTAGCCGAGTACTCTATCCAGCTGAGCTACGAGTGCATTTTGTGTTTTTAGACCAGATCACAACTGGTTGAAGCCGAGTCATCTGCATCGCTGCAATTGACTCTTAAATGGTGCACTCGACAGGATTCGAACCTGTGACCGCTCGGTTCGTAGCCGAGTACTCTATCCAGCTGAGCTACGAGTGCATTTGTTGCGCCGCATTATAGCCCGTCTAATCTCTATTCCAACCACTTTTTCTATAAATTTCAACAACTTACAGAAAAAGCCAGATTACAACGTACTAAGCAAATAATGGCGGAGAACGGGGGATTCGAACCCCCGACACCCTTTTGAGGTGTACTCCCTTAGCAGGGGAGCGCCTTCGGCCACTCGGCCAGCTCTCCGCAACACGGGGCGTATATTAACCACCTTCTTCCCCGTTTGCAAACATAAAAATCGATAAAAATTAATGGCTTGGTTCTTCGTCCTTCTCTTTCTTTATACGCAGATAGATTTCTTCACGGTGCACGGCCACCTCTTTCGGGGCGTTGACGCCGATACGCACTTGATTTCCTTTAACGCCGAGCACGGTCACGGTGATTTCGCCATCACCGATAATCAGGCTTTCTGCGCACCGACGAGTCAGAATCAGCATACCTTTCTCCTCACGCGAATCATTTCAGGGACAACAGTCTGCAAAAAAAAGGCACCCGACCTACAACCGGAGCGATCGTAGCCCTACATGCCTGAGTATTGACCAGCGCGAGCAAAAGAACAGTTCAGGGCTCACGCCATTCAAAAAATAAAGGGCGCGGTCAGACCGCGCCCTTCATTGACCAGGATTACTCGCCCTGACGGGCCGGAGCGTCCAGTTCGAAAGCCGTGTGCAGGGCGCGCACGGCCAGTTCCAGGTACTTCTCTTCGATCACCACGGAAACCTTGATTTCCGAGGTCGAGATCATCTGGATGTTGATGCTTTCTTTTGCCAGGGATTCGAACATGCGGCTGGCCACGCCTGCGTGGGAACGCATGCCGACGCCGACAATCGAGACCTTGGCAATCTTGGTGTCGCCAACCACTTCACGGGCACCGATCTCGCGAGCGGTGTTTTCCAGCACGGTTTGCGCGGACTGGTAGTCGTTGCGGTGCACGGTGAAGGTGAAGTCGGTGGTGTTATCGTGCGCGACGTTCTGCACGATCATGTCGACTTCGATGTTCGCGGCACTGATCGGGCCGAGAATCTTGAACGCCACGCCCGGGGTGTCTGGCACGCCACGGATGGTCAGCTTGGCTTCATCGCGGTTGAAAGCGATGCCGGAAATGATCGGCTGTTCCATGGTTTCCTCTTCATCAATAGTAATGAGGGTGCCCGGACCCTCCTTGAAGCTGTGCAGTACGCGCAGCGGAACGTTGTACTTGCCGGCGAACTCCACGGCGCGGATCTGCAGCACCTTGGAACCGAGGCTGGCCATTTCCAGCATCTCTTCGAAGGTGATCTTGTCCAGACGCTGAGCGACCGATACCACACGCGGGTCAGTGGTGTAGACACCATCGACGTCGGTGTAGATCTGGCATTCGTCAGCCTTCAGCGCAGCGGCCAGCGCCACGCCGGTGGTGTCGGAACCGCCACGACCCAGGGTCGTGATGTTGCCGTGCTCGTCGACGCCCTGGAAACCGGCGACCACCACCACGCGACCTGCTTTCAAGTCACCGCGGATCTTCTGGTCATCAATCTGCAAGATACGCGCTTTATTGTGCGCGCTGTCCGTCAGGATCCGTACCTGGTTGCCGGTATACGACACCGCCGGCACACCGCGCTTGATCAGCGCCATCGCCAACAAGGCGATTGTCACCTGCTCACCGGTGGAAACGATCACGTCCAGTTCACGGGGAACCGGTTGATCTTCGCCACTGATTTGCTTGGCCAGATCGATCAGACGGTTGGTTTCGCCGCTCATTGCAGACAGCACAACCACCAGGTCATCGCCGGCATCGCGGAATTTCTTAACCTTGTCGGCGACCTGCTCGATTCTCTCGACAGTGCCGACCGAGGTGCCTCCAAATTTCTGTACGATCAAAGCCATTTCAAAGCCGCCTCTGCCCATGAAGGGCGCCCAATAATCACTCGAACAGCCGCCGGGCCCGCCACTAGACTGCGGGCCCGACGGGCCGTCTTATAAACCCTGCTCGACGAATGGAACGGTCAGCGCCAGTGCGCCATCAAGCGCGCCGGCGTCGACACCGCCGCCCTGCGCCATGTCCGGACGACCACCGCCCTTCCCGCCCACTGCCGCAGCAGCCTGTTTCATCAAATCACCGGCTTTGAGTTGGCCAGTCAGGTCCTTGGTTACGCCTGCAACCAATACGACCTTTTCCTCATGGACACTGCCGAGCAGGATCACTGCGCGGCCGAGTTTGTTTTTCAGCTGATCGACCAGCGCCAGCAGCGCCTTGCCGTCCTGACCATCCAGACGCACGGCCAGCACTTTCACGCCCTTGACGTCCACGGCCGAAGCCGACAGATCGTCGCCTGCGGCAGCAGCGGCCTTGGCCTGCAACTGCTCGAGCTGCTTTTCAAGCGCACGGTTGCGCTCCAGCACAGCCGACAGCTTGTCGATCAGGTTGTCGCGGCTGCCCTTGACCAGGCTGGCCGCTTCCTTGAGTTGTTCTTCAGCAGCGTTCAAGTAAGCCAGCGCCGCAGCGCCGGTGACCGCTTCGATACGACGCACGCCCGATGCCACACCGCCTTCGCTGATGATTTTCAGCAGGCCGATGTCGCCGGTACGGTTGGCGTGAATACCGCCGCACAGCTCGACGGAGAAATCACCGCCCATGCTCAGCACGCGCACGTTGTCGCCGTACTTCTCGCCGAACAGCGCCATCGCGCCTTTCTGCTTGGCGGTTTCGATGTCGGTTTCTTCGGTTTCAACAGCGGAGTTCTTGCGAATCTCGGCGTTGACGATGTCTTCCAGCGCCTTGATCTGCTCAGGCTTGATCGCTTCGAAGTGGCTGAAGTCGAAGCGCAGGCGCTGGCTATCAACCAACGAACCTTTCTGCTGAACGTGCTCGCCCAATACCTGACGCAGCGCAGCGTGCAGCAAGTGGGTGGCCGAGTGATTCAACGAAGTCGCATGACGCACTTCAGCATCGACATGCGTTTCAACCGGTGCAGCGATAGTCAGGCTGCCGGACGCCAGCACGCCGTGGTGCAGGAACGCGCCGCCGGTCTTGGTGGTGTCGCGCACATCAAAACGGCTGTTGCCGGCCTGCAGGTAACCGCAATCGCCCACCTGGCCGCCGGATTCAGCGTAGAACGGCGTCTGATTCAGAACGATCACCGCCTCTTCGCCTTCATTCAAGACGTCGACCGACTGGCCATCTTTATAGATAGCGACAATTTTCGCCGAACCGCTGGTGTCGGTGTAACCGGTGAACTCGGTGGCCACATCCACCTTGACCAGCGTGTTGTAGTCCAGACCGAACGAACTGGCCGAACGTGCACGAACACGCTGGGCTTCCATCTCGCGTTCGAAACCGACTTCGTCGATGGTCAGGCTGCGCTCGCGAGCGATGTCCGCCGTCAGGTCCATCGGGAAACCGTAGGTGTCGTAGAGTTTGAACACCACGTCACCCGGCACCACGGTGCCTTTGAGTTCCAGCAGATCCTGCTCGAGGATCTTCAGGCCGTGATCCAGGGTCTTGGAGAATTGTTCCTCTTCAGCCTTGAGCACGCGTTCGATGTTGGATTGCTGCTTTTTCAGTTCCGGGAACGCTTCGCCCATCTCGGCGACCAGCGCTGCAACGATCTTGTAGAAGAAGCTGCCGGTGGCGCCCAGCTTGTTACCGTGACGGCAGGCACGACGGATGATCCGGCGCAGCACGTAGCCACGGCCTTCGTTGGACGGCAGCACGCCGTCAGCGATCAGGAAACCGCACGAACGGATGTGGTCGGAAACAACCTTGAGCGACGACTGATCGCCATTTTCGCAACCGATTGCCTCAGCCGAAGCTTTCAGCAGGTTCTTGAACAGATCGATGTCATAGTTGGAGTTGACGTGCTGCATCACCGCACTGATCCGCTCCAGGCCCATGCCGGTGTCGACCGACGGCGCTGGCAACGGATGCAACACGCCGTCGGCGGTGCGGTTGAACTGCATGAACACGTTGTTCCAGATCTCGATGTAACGGTCGCCGTCTTCTTCCGGCGAACCCGGAGGGCCGCCCCAGATGTGGTCGCCGTGATCGTAGAAAATCTCGGTGCATGGGCCGCACGGGCCGGTATCGCCCATGGTCCAGAAGTTGTCGGACGCGTAAGGCGCGCCTTTGTTGTCGCCGATGCGGATCATGCGCTCGACCGGCACACCGACTTGCTGGGTCCAGATGTCATACGCTTCGTCGTCGGAGGCGTAGACGGTCACCCAGAGTTTTTCCTTCGGCAGCTTCAGGACACCGGTCAGGAACGTCCAGGCGAAGGTAATCGCGTCGTGCTTGAAATAGTCACCGAAGCTGAAGTTGCCCAGCATTTCGAAGAAAGTGTGGTGACGGGCGGTATAACCGACGTTTTCCAGGTCGCTGTTCTTGCCACCGGCACGCACGCATTTCTGGCTGCTGGTCGCACGGGTGTACGCGCGTTTTTCCTGGCCCAGGAAGCAGTCCTTGAACTGGTTCATCCCCGCGTTGGTGAACAGCAGGGTTGGGTCGTTGCCCGGAATCAAAGAGCTGGAGGCTACACGAGTGTGGCCTTGCTCTTCGAAGAAGCGAAGGAAGGCTTCACGGATTTCTGCGCTTTTCATTAGGTTCTTCCACGGAGGCTGCGGCCAAAGGCCTGTACGAAACGTCAACAGACGAAACGACGGCAAAGGGCCGCATTATATCGGCCCTGCGCGCGGGGTACAGCGTGTTTATACGATAGAAACGGTCAATTGGGTGGCTAACGCTGTCACTTGCGCGAAAACTCGACGAATGTCGCGATCACTTGCTCGATTTGCGAGCGGTTGACGTCCATGTGCGTGACCATCCGCAGCCGGGCGGCAGCGCTCAATTTTATCCCGCGCTCGGCAGCGAACGCCTTGATCGCCTCGGCACGGTCGCCCATCTGCACGTAAACCATGTTGGTCTGCACCGGCTCGACACTGAAACCGGCCTCGCGCAGGCCATCGGCCAGAAACTGGGCGTTGGCATGGTCATCCGCAAGACGCTCAACGTGGTGATCCAACGCATACAGCCCCGCCGCCGCCAGCAATCCGGCCTGGCGCATACCGCCACCGACCATTTTGCGAAGGCGCCGGGCCTTTGCAATCAACGCCGACGAACCGCACAGCACCGAGCCGACCGGCGCGCCGAGGCCTTTGGACAGGCACACCGAGACCGAATCGAAATATTGGGTGATTTCCCGGGCATCGACCCCTAGCTTGACCGCCGCGTTGTACAGCCGCGCGCCGTCCAGATGCAGCTGCAGGCCATTGTCCTGAGTGAACTGACGGGCCCGGGCCAGATAGTCCAGCGGCAGCACTTTGCCCTGCATGGTGTTTTCCAGCGCCAGCAGGCGGGTGCGGGCGAAGTGGAAGTCATCAGGCTTGATCGCCGCTGCCACCTGATCCAGGTCCAGCGAACCATCGGCCTGCACTTCCAGCGGCTGCGGCTGGATCGAACCGAGCACCGCTGCGCCGCCGCCCTCGTACTTATAGGTGTGCGCCTGTTGACCGACGATGTACTCGTCACCGCGCTCGCAGTGCGCCATCAGGCCCAGCAGGTTGCTCATGGTGCCGGTCGGAACGAACAGCGCGGCGGCGAAACCCAGCCGTTTCGCCAGTTCGCCTTCCAGACGATTGACCGTCGGATCTTCGCCATACACGTCATCGCCGGTGTCGGCGCGGGTCATCGCGTCGAGCATGGCGGGAGTCGGTTGAGTGACGGTGTCGCTGCGAAGATCGATAACGCTCATGAACCTGGCCTCAAGTCAGTAGGGGAAATCCCTTTACGAAGAGGAATTACTGCGGGCATGGCGCGGATTAATCAACCCTTGCGCAAGGAAAAGTCGTTTCCTGCGCTTCGAAAAATCCGATGACAATCATCACAAAGGCGCAATGCACAGTCCGGCAATCTGTGTTAAAAACGCTGCGCCGCCCGATAAAGGGCGGCGAAACGTTCTCAGGGCGGGGTGCAATTCCCCACCGGCGGTAATTGCGCGCAATGCGCATAGCCCGCGAGCGCTTGGTGACGGACACGGCAAAAACCGTGAGCGGCGGCAAGGTCAGCAGACCCGGTGTGATTCCGGGGCCGACGGTCATAGTCCGGATGAAGAGAGAACGGGATTGACGCCAAAGGGCCGTCCGCCGTGTTCGCGCGAGCGTGCGTACCCTTGAATCCCTTTCGATTCATAACGCCCTGTTTTTCACACAAACAGGAGTCAGAACATGCAACCCACCGCTATCGACAGCAAAAGCAAACACACTCACGGCGAGCGCGTCGCGTTCATCCAGGCCTGCTGGCACAAGGAAATCGTCGACCAGAGCCGTAAAGGCTTCCTCGCCGAAATGATCGCTCAGGGTTATCAGGAATCGGACATCGATTTCTTCGAAGTCGGCGGCGCCTTTGAAATGCCTCTGCACGCCAAGCTGCTGGCCAAGACCGGTCGTTATGCCGGTATCGTTGCCGCCGCCCTGGTGGTGGACGGCGGAATCTACCGTCACGAGTTCGTCGCCCAGTCGGTGGTCAGCGGCCTGATGCAGGTTCAGCTGGAAACCGAAGTGCCAGTGTTCTCGGTATCGCTGACCCCGCACCACTTCCATGCCGGCGAAGAACACCTGAAGTTCTTCTTCGAGCATTTCGTGCACAAGGGTCAGGAAGCGGCGAAGACCTGCGCGGATACGCTGCAGAAAGTGCGTGCGTTGCGCCGCACCGAGCCGCGCGCCGTAGCGGTCTGATGCAATAACGATCTCCCCCGCGCGCTGCGCGGGGGAGATTCAGTTTCAGGCAAGATTTTCGTCAGTGGTCGGCACGATCAGAATGCCCGCCCGCAGGCCGTTCTTGACCTTGGGGTTGGGGAAGATGATCCGCGCGCCCTGCTCTTCGATGATCCAGCGGGTATTGGCCAGATCTTCGGCCAGCACATAACCCACATCCAGTTCCGAAAAGTTTTCGATGTCCGCCGGCAGGTTCAGACGGAACGCATCGCTGTGCTTGATGATTTCCCGTGCCACGCTGAACAGTTGCAGACCGTCCAGGCCCTGCTCTGCCATTTCCGGCTCAGTGCCTTCGATGATCTGCTTCAGGCGGGTTTCCAGCAGTGACACATTGACCCCGGCGTTCTGCCCGAACGGCCGCGCCTTGCCCAGTTCCAGCGTGAAGGACTCGGCCCCCAGCTTGTCGTAGGTGTAGGAGCTGAACACGATCGACGGCTTGTTCTGCAACAGCACCGCTTCCATGCCGGCGGCGCGCAGGCGGGCCAGCTCAAGACGGGAATGCTGGCGACCTTCCTTCCACGGATATAAAGCGAACTGCTCGATCTTCGAACCACGAATCGCGGTGTGCAGGTCGTAGTGCAGGCGCTGACGATCAGGAAGACTGAAGAAACTCGCCGCCAGGCGTTCCAGCTCGCAGGCGCGCAGGGCTTCGGAACCGCTGCTTTGTTCGTGACGGCCGTTGAACAGCCGATTGACGTCCTGCTCGACGAAACGCTCGCCCTTGCGAATCGCTTCCGGGTTGCCGAACAGGAACAGAATGCGTGCGCGCGGCTTCAGATCGCCGCGAGCGATGTCATGCAGCAACCGGTCGAGCAATTCGATCGGTGCCGTTTCGTTGCCGTGGATTCCTGCCGACAGCAGCAGGTCCAGGCCATTGTCGCGCGCTTCGGGTGGCCGGACTTCCAGCGCACCTTCGCTCAGCCAGCGCATGCGCACGCCTTCGACAGTCAGTTGAGTCTTCTCCGCCGGTTCGCGGCCGGCGAGGGTCAGTTCAAGCAGTTTGCCGAGGGCGAGCATAGAGCGGTTTCCTTAATGGTCGTGATTGCAATCCGGGCCGTGCACGTGGCCGTCATCGTCGCCGAGATCAGCCGGTTCCATCTCCAGTTGCAGACTTACCAGATTAGTCGCCAATGGGCGCAACAGCAGGTTGGCGTACTCTTCGTCGCCCTCTTCGACGTCCACGCCGATCAACAGTTGGCCGCGGCCGTCCTGCTGGATCCACAGCTCTTTGCCTTGCCACATGACCGCAACGCGGGTGCAGGAAGTTTCCAGTTGCTTGCCGTCGGTGTCTTCAAGGATCAGCCGCAGGGAATCGCTCATGTCTTTTTTACGCTCTGTTGGGGAGACAAGCCGCGCACCGCGTTCAGGCGGCGCGCCGGCCATCAATTGATCTGGAATGGATAAACCGCGCCCAGTTTAAGGATTTGCGTCAGTTCATCCAGTGCCGTCCGGCATTCAAGCAGCAATTGCGGATCCGCCAGATCACTTTCGGTCAGGCGGTCGCGGTAGTGCTTTTCAACCCATGCGGTCAACGAACCGTACAACGGGGCGGTCATGATAACCCCTGGGTTGACGGCCGCCAGCTCGGTTTCGTTGAGCGCGACGCGCAGTCGCAGGCACGCCGGGCCACCGCCGTTCTGCATGCTTTGCTTGAGATCAAAGACTTTTACTTCGCGGATCAGGCCGCCGGAGCTGGTCAGGCCTTGCAGGTAATTCCACACGCGCTCGTTGCCACGGCACTCTTCCGGCACGATCAGCAGCATCGAACCGTCAGGGCGCGACAGCAGCTGGCTGTTGAACAGATAGGAACGCACCGCGTCGTCCACGGTGACCGCCGAACGCGGTACGCAGACCGACTGGAAGTTGCCGCCGACCTTGGCCAGTTTGGCTTGCAGTTCGGCCAGCATCTGATCGGTGTCGAGGAACGCGTCCTCGTGATAGAACAGCACCTCGCCGTTGCCCACCGCGATCACGTCGTTATGGAACACGCCCTGATCGATCACCGCAGGATTCTGTTGCGCGTAGACCACGCCGTCGTCACGCAGGCCGTGCAAACGAGCGACTGCTTGCGACGCTTCGAGGGTCTGGCGCGCCGGGTATTTCTGCGGCGCCGGGTAACGGGTGTCGAACGCACTGCGACCGAACACGAAGAACTCGACGCCGGCCTCGCCGTACTCACGGCAGAAACGCGTGTGGTTCGCCGCGCCTTCGTCGCCGAACTGCGCCACTGCCGGCAATGCGGCGTGATGAGCGAAGTGCTGCTGGTTGGCGAACATCGCGCCCAGCACGCGACTGGTGGTCGGGTGCTCGATGCTGCGGTGGTATTTGCAGTTCAGGTTGGCGGCGGTGAAGTGCACGCGACCGTCAGCGGTGTCGGCGCTCGGGCTGACCGTGGCGGCGTTGGCCACCCACATGCTCGACGCCGAGCAGCTGGCAACCAGCAACGGCATCGCTTCTTTGGCGGCGCGCTCGATCACCTGAGCATCGGTGCCGCTGAAACCCAGACGGCGCAGAGCAGTCACGTCCGGACGCTCCTGCGGTGCGAGAACGCCCTGCTGAAAGCCCATTTCCATCAGCGCTTTCATTTTCGCCAGACCTTGCAGCGCCGCTTCCTTCGGGTTCGAAGACTGCTGGCTGTTGCTCTGGGACGCAACGTTGCCGTAGGACAGACCACCGTAGTTATGGGTCGGCCCCACTAGACCGTCAAAATTGACTTCATAGGATTTCATCAGCGAGGCTCCACGAGAATCTGTTTTTATAGGCATCAAATAACAATCGAGTGCAATCGAGGCGCAACGCGCCTCACGCCATCTTCACGCCAGGCGTCAGGGCCGCCGGCAACACCAGGCTTGGAGTTTCCAGCGAGGCCACCGGGTACGCGCAGTAATCCGCCGCGTAGTAAGCGCTGGCGCGGTGGTTGCCCGAAGCGCCGACACCGCCGAACGGTGCGCTGCTCGCAGCACCGGTCAGTTGCTTGTTCCAGTTGACGATCCCGGCACGGCTTTCCAGCCAGAATTGCTGGTAGCGCTCTTCGGAATCCGACAGCAGGCCAGCGGCCAGACCAAACGCGGTGTCGTTGGCTTCGGCAATCGCCGCCGCGAAATCGGCGTAGCGGATCACTTGCAGCAACGGGCCGAACAGTTCTTCGTCGGAGCGATCGGCAACCGCCGTCACATCAACGATGCCCGGGGTCAGCAGCGCCGACTGCGCCTGTGGCTGAGTCATCGCCAGCAGCGACACCGCGCCATTGGCCAGCAGGTGCGCCTGGGCATCCATCAACGCTTTTGCCGCGCCGAGGGAAACCACCGAGCCCATAAACGGCGCCGGTTGCTGATCGAACGCGCCGACTTCGATGGTCGAGCTGACCTCCACCAGACGCTTGAGCAGGCTGTCGCCCCACGCGCCTTCCGGCACCAGCAGACGACGGGCGCAGGTGCAACGCTGACCGGCGGAAATGAATGCAGATTGAACGATCGTGTACACCGCCGCATCAAGATCAGCGACCTGATCGACCACCAACGGATTGTTGCCGCCCATTTCCAGCGCAAGGATCTTGTCCGGACGACCGGCGAACTGCTGGTGCAGGTGATTGCCGGTACGGCTCGAACCGGTGAAGAACAGACCATCGATGCCCGGGTTCGCCGCCAGTGCGATACCGGTTTCACGGGCGCCTTGCAGCAGGTTCAGGACACCGGCCGGCAGGCCAGCTTCGATCCAGCACTTGACCGTCAGCTCGGCGACTTTCGGGGTCAGCTCACTCGGTTTGAACAGCACGCTGTTACCGGCCAGCAGCGCCGGCACGATGTGGCCGTTCGGCAAATGGCCAGGGAAGTTGTAAGGGCCGAACACCGCAACCACACCGTGCGGCTTGTGGCGCAACACGGCGGTGGCGTCGCCCAGTGGGCCGCTCTTCTCGCCGGTGCGTTCGCGGTAGCTCTGCACCGAGATCGCGATCTTGTTGACCATGCTGGTGACTTCGGTCGTCGCTTCCCACAGCGGTTTGCCGGTTTCCTCACCGATGGTGCGGGCCAGCTCGTCGGCGTGGTTTTTCAGCGCAGCGGCGAACGCTTCGAGCACGCTGATGCGATCTTCCAGGGTACGACGGGCCCAGCTCGGGAACGCCTGACGCGCCGCCTGCACGGCCGACTCGACCTGAGCGGCGGTGGCGCCCTCCCCCGACCACAGCACTTGCTGGGTCACCGGGTTCAGCGATTGAAAGGCCTCGCCCTGACCGGCCAGCCACTCACCTGCGATGTATAGCGAATTCATTATTTCGACTCCCGGGCAGCAGACAACGCCACGGCGCGAACCTGATCGCCAGCGTTGAGTTGAAGACGTTTGGCGGTCAGCGGATCGACCACCAGAGTGCCGGCAGCCAGACGGGCCGGCGCAGCCGTGATGCGGCAGTCTTCGCGTTTGCGGTTATGGATGATGAACGGCGTGGCGTCGTCGCCCGGCGTGCCGATGGCCAGCACCAGCGCTTCGCTGTCACGCACCGCGCGGATCTTGCTGGTCTCGCACTCGATGGCTGGACCTGCGTCGAAGATATCGACGTAACCCTGATAGCTGAAGCCTTCGCTCTTGAGCATCGCCAGCGCCGGCTCGGTGTCCGGGTGCACCTGACCGATGACGTTGCGCGCGTCCGGCGACAGGAAGCAGGTGTACAGCGGGAATTTCGGCATCAGTTCAGCGATGAACGCCTTGTTGCCGACACCGGTCAGGTAATCGGCCTGGCTGAATTCCATCTTGAAGAAGTGACGGCCCAGGCTTTCCCAGAACGGCGAACGGCCAGCATCATCCGACACACCGCGCATCTCGGCGATGATCTTGTTGCCGAACAGTTGCGGGAATTCGGCGATGAACAGCATCCGCGCCTTGGACAGCATGCGGCCATTGAGGCCGGTGCGGTAATCGGCGTGCAGGAACAGCGAGCACAGTTCGGAGTTGCCGGTCAGGTCGTTGGCCAGGAACAGCGTCGGGATCTCGCGGTAGATGTTCAGTTCCTGCGAGGCGCTGACGGTCAGGCCGACGCGGAAGTTGTACCAAGGCTCGCGCAGACCGACGGCGCCGGCGATGGCGGAAATCCCCACCACGCGACCGTCATCGTCTTCGAGCACGAACAGGTAGTCCGCGTCGCCACGGCCGGCTTCACCGCGAAAGGTCTTCTCGGCCCAGCCGACCCGATGGGTCAGGCGCTCTTCGTTGGCCGGCAAGGTGGTCAGGCCGGTGCCGGTGCTGCGGGCCAGGTCGATCAGAGCGGACAAATCGCTGCTGCGTACGGGACGAACAATCATGCTATCTCCTCAAACGGGCCGCCGTGGCCACCCGTGAAACTCGCTAAGGCGTTAAACCGCCACCAGGCGCACGCTGGCACCTTCACCGACGCCCAGGGCTTCGGCCGCTTCCAGATCCAGGGTCACCGGTTTGCCCGGCGCGTAATCCAGTTCAAGCAATACCGCGCGGTAATCCTGCAACTGGGCATTGGCCACCAGATACTGGCGACCGGCACCTTTGACCGGCTCGCCGATCTTCACCGGCACCACGCGGCTCTGGGCGATCGAACGGATCCCCGAAACGCGCGCATGTAGGGTCGGGCCACCGTCGAAGATGTCGATGTAGTGATCGGTCTCGAAGCCTTCGCGCATCAGGATGTCGAAGGTGATCTGCGCACGCGGGTGCACCTGGCCCATCGCTTCCTGAGCGGAGTCCGGCAGCAGCGGCACGTAGATCGGGTAATGCGGCATCAGCTCGGCGAGGAATGTACGGCTTTTCAGGCCACACAGACGCTCGGCCTCGGCGTAGTTCAGGTCGAAGAAGTTGCGACCGATGGCGTCCCAGAATGGCGAGTCGCCGTTCTCGTCGCTGTAACCGACGATCTCGGTCACCACCGAATCGGCGAACCGCTCCGGGTGGCTGGCGACGAACAGCAGACGGCCACGGGAGTTGAGCTCAGACCACGGCGAACCCACCAGCTCGCGCTGCACGTAGAAACTGGTCAGCAAGCTGTTGCCGGTCAGGTCGTGGCATTGCGAGAGCACGTGGATCTTGTTGTGGATCTTCAGCTCGCGGGAGGCGTGCACGAAGGTCTCGTTGCGAAAGCTGTAGAACGGCTCGGAATAACCGGCCGACGCGACGATTGCCGAGCAGCCCACCAGTTTGCCGGTGGCGGTGTCTTCGAGGACGAAGAAGTAACTTTCTTCACCGTTGAAGCTCACTTCGGCAGCAAACGAGGCTTCGCTCGCAGCGATCTTGTCGCTCAGGCGTTCAACGTCATCCGGCAAGGAAGTGACACCAATCGGGCTGTCCGCAGCCAGACGCTGTACCTCGCCCAGATCAGCCATTTGCGCAGGGCGCATCACCAGCATGGTGTCACTCCTTTCTCTTATAAATTCACAGAAAAAAAACCAGGCACTGACTGCATAAACAGAGATCAGTGTGGGAGCGGGCTTGCTCGCGAAGGCGGTGTATCAGTCAGCGTAGATGGCGACTGCCACTCCCTCTTCGCGAGCAAGCCCGCTCCCACATTTGATTTTGCCCGGCATCAAAATTGGGTTCGGCGCCTGATCAAGTCAGGTGCCGAAGGGTCTATCAGGCTTGAGTCAGTTTCGCCGCAGCACGTTCGAAGCGATCCAGACCGGCGTCGATGTCCGCGTCTTCAACCACCAGGCTCGGGGCGAAACGGATCACGTCCGGGCCAGCTTGCAGAATCATCAGGCCTTCTTGTTCAGCGGCGTTGAAGATGTCCTTGGCCTTGCCTTTCCAGGCATCGCTCAGCACGCAACCGATCAGCAGACCGAGACCACGCACCTGGGTGAACAGGCCGTACTTCTCGCCGATCTGTTGCAGGCGAGTCTTGAACTTGTCGTGCTTGGCGTTGACGCCGTTCAGCACCTCAGGGGTGTTGATCACGTCGATCACCGCTTCAGCCACGGCGCACGCCAGCGGGTTGCCGCCGTAAGTGGTGCCGTGCGTGCCGACGACCAGATGTTTGGCCAGCGCTTCGGTGGTCAGCATCGCGGCGATCGGGAAACCGCCGCCCAGGCTCTTGGCGCTGGTCAGGATGTCCGGAACCACACCGAAATGCTGGTAGGCGAACAGGTTGCCGGTGCGGCCCATGCCGGTCTGCACTTCGTCGAACACCAGCAGCGCGTTGTTCGCGTCGCACAGTTCACGGGCACCTTGCAGGTAAGCCAGCTCGGCCGGCAGCACGCCGCCCTCGCCCTGAATCGGCTCCAGAACAACCGCGCAGGTCTTGTCGGAAACAGCGGCTTTTAGTGCCGCCAGATCGTTGTACGGCACGTGGGTGATGCCGGTGATTTTCGGGCCGAAACCGTCGGAGTACTTCGACTGGCCACCGACGTTCACGGTGAACAGAGTACGGCCGTGGAAGCTGTTGAGCGCGGCGATGATTTCGTACTTCTCGGTGCCGAAACGGTCGAACGCGACACGACGGGCCAGCTTGAAGGCGGCCTCGTTGGCTTCGGCGCCGGAGTTGCAGAAGAACACGCGCTCGGCAAAGGTGGCGTCGATCAGCTTGTGCGCCAGGCGCAGGGCCGGCTCGTTGGTGAACACGTTGGACACGTGCCACAGCTTGTTCGCTTGCTCGGTCAAGGCACCGACCAGCGCCGGATGCGCATGGCCCAATACGTTGACGGCGATGCCGCCGGCGAAGTCGATCAGCTCGCGGCCGGACTGGTCCCAGACGCGGGAACCGGCGCCACGCACAGGAATGAAAGCGGCAGGCGCGTAGTTGGGAACCATAACCTGGTCGAAATCGGCGCGTTGTACCGCAGCGTGCTCAACGGACATCGGAGTCTCCTGATGAGGGCCACCCGCCTGAAACTGGCGAGCGATGGGGGGATTGTAAGGACAGTTTTCAGCCCGGCCTTGTCGCCAAGCGACAACTTCTTATAGCGCAAACCCCGGATTTTCCCGGGTTTACGGCAATGCGACATATAGCGTCGCAAAGGCGCAGTTTAAACTGCCGCCAGCCATTTCAGCAGTCCTGCGAGCCTATCAATTGCGAAGGGCTGGCCTGTCATACATATGTACCACCTGACACGGGATGCATTTTGCTCTGCTTGAGCTCTTTTTCGACGCTCAAGGACGCCAACGATGCCATCCACCACCGGGCAATCGCCCGCCAGTTCGCCCACGCCCGGTGCGACCGCGCAAAACCCCGCTTCGCACTATGAACCGCTGGTGAACGCGATCCCCGAATGGCTGGGCAAGGCGTCGCCCGCCCGGCGCACGGCCTTGAAGAACAGCCATCGCGCCCTCCCCGATCCGATCAGGTCAGCACCCGCAGATGAACATCAAGCGCTTAGAAGCGCCATAACGCGGCACATGACCGCGCAGAATGCCGTCGATCAGATGCTCGAACGGGTACAGAACGCCAGCAGCTTCGCCGAGCCGATTCTGACCGAGGCGCTGAAATCGCGTTTCGACCTGGATCTGAACGTCAACGACACCTTTCTGCAGTTGTACATCCCGGTGAAGGCAGCAGGCATCACCACCGGCACCCGGACGTGGACGGTGTCACTGCTGGATGCAGCCCTGCATAACTTCGAGGCTGGCGAAACAGAAGCAGATGCCTACACCGGCGGCTCCTCGTTCATCACCCGGCCGTCGGCGACAGGGCAATTCGAAACGCTGGTACCGCTGAACGCAAAACCCGGTATCCCGGCTTTCTCCCATCTTTGCCGGGAGCTGGATATCGGCGCTCGCTACAAGGTTTATCTCGAAGAAAATCTCGCCATCTCCAGCCCGGTAGCGGCTGCGGTCCTGCGGCACAGAGTCAATACAGCGCAAAAAACCGCATTGCGCGCGGCGCTGAAGATGGCGCGCATGCAGGGCGATATCGGACATGCGAATCGGCATTCGATTGAACGATTGCTGGATGGTGCGTCTACCGTATTGATGAACGGTCAGCCAATGCGCTGCCACGACTTGACGATGATGTCGGTCGCTCTGACCGGAGTCGTGATATTTGCACCAGACCTCGAACGCGCAAAAACCGCAGTCACGGTGGTGGCTTACTTTCCGGATGACCCTGAACATCCGGTAAAGGAATACCGCTCCACCGCAGACCTTGCCAAGGAACTGACCCGGCAATTGCGCGATACGGAGTACCAACGATTCTTCAGCCGCTTCGTCGCTCACAAACAGCGTGGACATTTTTTCGGCCAGCTCAAACAACGACTGAGCGAAACCAAATGGCACCCACCACAGGCCGACAGCCAATTGCCGCCCTGGCGCGACACCCCCATCGAAAAGCCTGACCTGCAATTGGCAGTCACGCCCGTCGTCGGCCAATTTTTGGAACACCTTTACCAAGGCAAGTTGAACAAGATTCTCAACGATGCCGCAGTGATCGCAGTTCCCACTGCCATGGTCGATCGCAACGCACGCTGGAAACGCTGGGATTCGTTTGTCAGTGTCGCGGCGTCGGTCCTGGAAACCGCCGCGTTCGTCGTCCTGCCGTTCATCCCGTTTCTGGGCGAAATGATGATGGCGTACATCACTTACCAACTGCTCGACGAGGTTTTCGAATCGGTCATCGAATGGGCTGAAGGCCAGACAACCGAAGCCTGCGAGCATTTCTTTGCTGCGCTCGAATCACTGATCCAGCTCGGCGCTTTCGGCGGTGGCACCGGCATTGCCATGGCCGAGCTACCCAAGGTGTTGCCGGCCGAAGTCGTGGCGTTCATGGACCGCTTCCAGCCGGTGAAACTGCGCAACGGCAAAACCCTGTACTGGAAGCCGGATCTGCAAAACTACGCCCGCGACACCGTGCCAGCGGCAGATTCCACACCCGACACGCAGGGCCTGCACCGGCACGAGGGTAAAAAACTGCTACCGCTGGATCAGGCACATTACGTCGTCAGCGATCACGAAATACCCGGTAAGTGGCGCATCGAACACCCTGCACGCACCGACGCCTATGAACCCGTCGTGCGGCATAACGGCAAGGGGGCGTTTCACACCGAGCTGGAAAACCCGCTGCAGTGGGACAGCACCACTACGTTGCATCGAATCGGTCACAGCGTGGAGTCGTTTACCCCGACGCAGCGCGAACGCATTCTGAAAGTCAGCGGTTACACCGAAGACGGTTTGCGCAAAATGCACGTGAATCAGGAGCGCATACCGCCGCTGCTGGCCGACACCCTCGAGCGTTTCAGGATCGACCAGGATTTGCAGACGTTCATCGAGCAGATGAGCAGCGACGATCCAGCGACTTATCGAAAGGCCGATCCGCTGATCCAGCTTCAGTTACTCCACGAACAGGACTTGTGGCCGGACTCCCGGCGTCTGCGCCTGATCGATGCCGGGGGCAAAACAGTCTGGCAATCCTCCGGCGATGCGCAGCTCACGCTGACCGAGATTCACGCTGATCGACTGGTAGACGGCGACTTGCTCAAGACCCTGTTGCTGACCCTCGACGAGGGCGAAATCAACATCCTGCTCAATGAAGACTTCGGGCAAAAGATCGCCCTCGATGTACGCACTCGCCAACTCCGAACCCGGCTCGCGCAAATTGCCGGACAACAGCGACCAGCCCTGTTCGAACAACGTTATGCGTCACGCCAGCCGCGCAGTGTCCCTCTCGAACAACAGGTAGCCAGATACGCACCAGAGCTGCCTGCCCGAATCATCGAAGAACTCATTCACACCGCCACCGGCACCGAGCTGCTGCAACTGGGCGAGGGGCAAATTCCAGAGCGTCAGCAGCAGCTTTGCGAAACCGCCCTGCACGAACTGCGCATCACCCGCGCCTATGAAGGACTGGAAATCGATTCGGTGCGCAACCCGGATTCCGAAACCCTGGCACTGCACAGCCTGCCGCTAGTGTCGGGTTGGTCAGATGCTGTGAGTCTGGAAGTCCGCGACCAGTCGTTTACAGGGAACAGAATCGACACCACCGGCCCCGTGGGTGCGGCCATCGAGAAAATTCTGGTACGCCGGGCCGATGGCACGTGGCAGCCGTTTGATCAGACCGGACTGGAGTTGCACGGCCCGACAGATTTCTACACCAGCGTGCTGCAAGCCTTGCCTGATGCCCAGCGCCAGGCCCTGAACCTGCAGATCGGCGAAGGACCAAAACTCCGGCAACTGATTCGCGACAATCCCCTGCCTCGGGCCAATCTGCGCCTCACTCTGGCAGTCGAAAGCGCTCACGCCAGTGAGGTCGACACCTTGCGACTGCTGGGCGCTGAAGGTTATTCACGCAATGTGTCACCCGACGATTCTCCGCCCACTCTGGAAGCGCGGGTGCGCGATGTTTTTCCCGGCATCACCGAGGATGGGCAGCGGGCGATGGTGCAGCATCTGCAAAGCCATCTGGAGAACCCGATTGCCGAGCTGTCGCGCCTGCGCCTCGAATACGCACGTCTGGAGATCGACCTTGATCAGTGGCGACTGAGAGACGTGCTGGTCGATCCTGTAACCGGCCAGGAACTGTCTCTAGCCCGGCGAGCAGCGGCCGCACGCGATCGACAGCTTTTCTCCCGAACCCTGCTCAGTTGCTGGCGTCGGGAAACCCCGCAGCGCTTTGGCTACCGCATGCGTTTTATCGAACCGTTGCTGGGCGATCTGCCGGAGCTGACGGCAGACTTCAGTCACGTCGTCAGCCTGGAGCTCTGCGGCAGTGGAACATCGGCGGACATCGAGAACTTTATTGGTCGCTTCCCTCGACTGACCCGTCTGGATCTACAGCACTTCGACCTGCACAACCTGCCGCAAGGCCTCTCGACCATGCCGACCCTGCGCCAATTGCGCCTGCGTCAATGTGGAATCGTTCTGACCCCGGAAAACCAGGCGCTGCTGACGTCACTCGACGAGCTGGTTGAGCTGGATCTCAAGGACAATCCGCTGGGGACGAGCTTTGACGTGACCTTCATGCCATCGCTGACCTACCTCAACCTGTCCCGCACCGGGATTTCCGAAACCCCACCCGGTTTGATCGACCATCCGCAGATCAGAAGCGCCTGGCTGACCGACAACCGGATCAGCACGCTGCCGCCAGCGCTGTTCGAGTTCTCGCCCGTCGCCGGCGCCGGATACGACTTCTCCGGCAATCCACTCTCCGCTGTCACACGCGAGCAAGTGAAGACCTATTTCACAGGCACCGGCGTCAATTTCGGTGTGCGCGCCGAACAAGCCGATATCACCCGCACCAGGGCGCTTTTTCCGGATATCGACGAAGGCCAGGCCAGCAACCTGATTTATCGCTTGCCCGGTTCACTGATCCAGGGTCGCTTGCAACTGACCGCGTGGGAAACCGAGCTGGCCACATTGAACGCGGACCTGAACGTTTGGGCACGGGATACCCCCGACCGCCACCCGGTAAGTGGCGCAATGCTTGAGGCCAACGAGCGCTTCACGGAGCAGGACGCACGCGAGACTTTCGCCGGCAAGTTGCTGCGCCTGTGGCGTCACCGCTCGAAAATCCATCCGCACGCCAGGGCCGATGTCTTCACGGCCGATGCCACGTTCATCGGTGACCTGCCGGAGCTGAGCGCCGACTTCAGCCACATCACCGCACTGACCCTCAACGGCAACAAAGGCCTGCGCGGTGACGCGCCGTTCCTGCGCAGTTTCTCTCGGCTGAAGCGCTTGATTCTGCGTAACGGCGAACTGGATCAACTGACCCGGACGCTCAATAGCCTGCCGATGCTGGAGGTATTGGTGCTGGATAATTGCGGCGTGAGCTTCACTGCCGAATCACTGACAGCACTGGCCGCGATGCCCAGACTCGAATCACTGGAACTGCCGGGCAATCCGCTGAATCTGGTGCCCGACCTGCAAACCCTGATCACCCTGACCTACCTTGATCTGTCACGTACAGGCTTGTTGGAAGTCCCGCCCGGCCTCCTCGACCACCCGAAAATCAAGACCGCCATCCTCAGCGAGAACCAGATCACCGAGTTGCCCGAAGCCCTGTTTGAGCTATCGGCCCAGGCCGGTGACAGCTACGACCTTTCAAACAATCCGCTGAGCGCCGGCACTCGCGAGCGGATCAAGCAGTACTGCCGCGAAACCGGCCAGGACTTCGCCGTACTCGCCGACGCGGCGGATATCGAAACCACCCAGCAGCTGTTTCCCGACCTCGACACACAGGACGCCAGCGACGTGTTCTACAGTTTGCCGGGCTCGCTCGAACTCGGCCGCAGCCAACTGCGGCACTGGCAGGCCGAAATCCGTCAGCTGAATGCCGACCTCGCGCAATGGGCTGTTGCCGGGCCCAGTGTTCATCCGACCACGGGGCTATTGCTCAATCCACGACAAATCTTTGTGACGCAAACGAACAGGCGATTGTTCGCTCAGCGGATCGAAGAACTATGGCGCTTCCGGTTTGCCGAAAAGCCCACAGAACGAGGCAACGTCCTGATCGCGGAGCTGCCCTTCATTGGCGAGCTACCCGCGCTGTCGGCAGACTTCAGCCACATCGCCGAACTGACCCTCGATGGCAATCCGACCCTGAGCGGCGTCGACGCTTTCCTATCGTCCTTCACCGGTCTTCGCCATCTGGAACTTCACGAGTTCAAACTGGAGCAACTGCCCGAAGCCTGCGAACGCATGCCGTTGCTGGAGCGTCTGGTACTTGAGTACTGCGAGCTGACCCTGACACCGCCAACCCCGTCCCGCCTGTCCTCCATGACCCGGTTGCAGATGCTCAACCTGAGCCACAACCCGTTGGGCGCCGCACCGGATTTGCAGGCATTGCCGGCACTGACTCACGTGCGCTTGATCGACACCGGTATCACTCACCTGCCCGAAGGCCTGGTCGAACATCCGACTCTGATCATGGCCAACTTCGAGTACAACCGGATCAGCGAATTGCCTGACAGCCTGTTCGACCTGCCCGTGCTCTCGCCCAATCAATTCATTCTCGGGGAAAACCCGCTGTCCCTCGCCACTCGCGAACGGATCAAGTCCAGTTACCAGCGCACCCGACAGAATTTCGGCGTATCGATGCCACAGACCGATATCAGGCGCGTGCTCGCCCTGTTTCCAGAACTGGATGCCGAGCAAGCGAGCCGCCTGTTGTATCTGTTACCGGGAACACTCGATCACGGTCGACTTCAAATCGGCCACTGGGAATCGGAATGGCAACAGCTGGAGACCACGCTCAGCCGCTGGGTCGGGGAGATTCCCGAGCGACATCCGTCAACCGGCACCCCGCTCACTGAAGAAGACAACGTCGTCGAACGCTCCGGCCGTGATCAATGCCGCCGGGATCTGCAAGCATTCTGGCGTGCACGCTCGACCGCCCAGCCCGAAATGCGGTCAGACCGGCTGGTGCTCAACCTCCCTTTCATGGGTGAGCTGCCAGCACTGGACGCTGACTTCAGCCACGTCACCACCTTGTCCATTACGGGTAACGCCCAACTGCGCGCCGGCGATGATTTCTTCGGCGCGTTTACAGGGCTGAAAACCCTGGAGCTGCGCGATCTCGGTTTGCAGCAAATGCCGGCCTCGCTCAAACGCATGCCCACCCTGGAAAATCTGGTGCTGAGCAATTGCGCGGTGGTGCTGGATACGCAAGGGCGCACCATTCTCGCCACCCTCACACGCCTGAAGAAGCTCGACCTATACAACAATCCTCTGGGACTGGCGCCAGACATCCGCACCCTGCCGGCACTGGACTTTCTCGACCTGGCCGGCACTGCCATCAGCGAAGTTCCCGACGGCGTCATCAACCATCCGGAGCTGGAAATCGTCATCCTCAACAACAATCGCATCAGCGAAATTCCCGAGGAAATCTTCAACTTGCCGGCGGATATCGGCAATGGCTACGACTTCGGCAACAACCCCCTGAGCCCCGCGATACGCGAGCGGGTCAAGGACTACTTCCGGCGCACCGGCGGTGATCTCGGCGTGCTTGCCGATGAGGCAGATCGGGCAAGGGTACAGACGCTATATCCCGCGATGGACAATGAGCAGGCCAGCACTTTTATCTATCGCCTGAGCGGGACATTGGCCGACGGTCGCAACGAAGTGGCTCGGCGGGAAATGGCGCTGAGCGATCTCACCCGCAGCCTCGCGCAGTGGAGCGGCGACATCCCCGTGAATCCACTCAACGGCCAACCACTGCCCGAAACCGCGCGCCTGCGACAGGAGCAACTGCGCTCACAGTTCGCCGAAGCGCTGCTGACCTGCTGGCGCAAGATTCCGATGGAGGATTCAAGTCTCGACAGCTACGGGTTCAGCCACACTGTGAGCTTCCTCGGCGAACTGCCTACACTCGGCGCCCGGTTCCCCTATGTGCCGGACCTGTTCCTGGTGGGTGACGGCCACTCGTCACGGCTTGGACGCTTCCTTGAAGCCTTTCCCGGGCTGGACAGCCTGGCTATTCGCGAATGCAATCTGGGCGATATTCCCAAGGACATTTTCACCATGAGTCAACTGACGGCGCTGAGCCTGCCGGACTGCGAAATCAGCCTGACGCCAGAATCGGTAGCAGCACTGGCGGGCATGGACAAACTCGAAGTGCTCAACCTGCGCGACAACCCGCTGGGCCTGACGCCCGACATCAGCAACCTGCACAGCCTGACCGACCTCGACCTGAGCGATACCGGGATCACCGAAATCCCCAAAGGGACGCTGGAAAACCTGCACTGGAACGAGATCGACCTGTCCGGCAATGCGATCACGGACGTGCCGGAAGAAATCATGGATGTGCCCGCGTCAGTCGGCGACCGCTACGACTTGCGCAACAACCCCCTGTCGCCGCAAAGCCTGGCACGCGTCCGGGCCTACTATCAGGAAACGGGCAACAACCTGAACGTCAACGGCATCGACGGCATGCCGCGCCCGCCGGAAATGAGGCCTGATCTGGAAATCGAAGACTGACGGGTGCAGCGCCATGGCAGCCAATGCCATGGCGTGACTGGCGAGGGATCAACCGCGCTCGGGCGGCACCGACGACAGTTCGAACGGACTGCTGCTGCGCCGCTGGTTGCGGTCTTCCCGCGGCGTGGCGCCGAAGAAGTTGCGGTAGGCGCTGGAGAAATGCGGCCCCGAGGAGAAACCGCACGACAGGCCGATCTGGATGATCGACTTGCTGGTCTGCATCAACATCTGCCGGGCCTTGTTCAGGCGCAGTTCCAGGTAGTACTGGCTCGGCACGCGGTTGAGGTATTGCTTGAAGATCCGCTCCAGCTGGCGACGGGACACGCACACATGCTGGGCGATTTCGTCGGTGGTCAGCGGCTCTTCGATGTTGGCTTCCATCAGCAGCACCGCCTGGGTGAGCTTCGGATGGCTGGAGCCAAGACGGTTCTGCAACGGAATCCGCTGACGCTCGCCGCCCTCGCGGATGCGCTCGACCACCAGTTCTTCGGAGACCGCACCGGCCAGTTCCGCACCGTGATCACGGGCCAGCACCGCCAGCAGCAAATCGAGTACCGACATGCCGCCGCACGCCGTCAGGCGATCGCGATCCCAATCGAACAAATGACTGGTGGCGATGACTTTCGGGAAGCGTTCGGCGAAATCGTCCTGCCAGCGCCAGTGCACCGCCGCGCGGTAGCCGTCGAGCAGACCGAGTTGCGCCAACGGATACACACCGGCCGACAGACCGCCGATCACACAACCGGCGCGCACCAGTTGCTTGAGCGCGCTGCTGAGCGCCGGCGCCAAAACCGTCGGTGGCTCATCAGCGAGCAGGAACAGTTTCTGAAAGTTTTCGAGCTTGCCGGCCCAGGGTTCGCCCGGCAGTTGCCATTCACCTTCGGTCGGTGCTTCGGCCTGCAGGAACGACAACTCGTAAACCACGTCCGGATGCACACGCTGGGCAACACGCAAGGCCTCCTCCGCCAGCGCCAAAGTCAGAGCTTTAGTGCTGGGCCAAATCAGGAAACCAATTCGATGGGCAGTCATGGCGGGCGATCCGAAACGTAAACAGAGGGAAAAACCGAAATCGGCTGCAACCAAATTAGACCATCTGGCGCGCTGCGCAGCATGACCTAATTTGGTGCATAACGGGAGCGATTACTTGAGGCTGCCCGAGAGGAATTGTTGCAAACGTTCCGATTGCGGATTGACCAGCACTTCACGCGGGTTGCCGCTTTCTTCGACGACGCCTTTGTGCAGGAACACCAGCTGGTTCGACACTTCACGGGCGAAGCCCATTTCGTGGGTCACCACCACCATGGTCCGGCCTTCCTGAGCGAGGGCCTGCATGACTTTCAGCACGTCGCCGACCAGTTCCGGATCGAGGGCCGAAGTCGGCTCGTCGAACAGCATCACTTCCGGTTCCATCGCCAGCGCACGAGCGATTGCCACACGCTGCTGTTCGCCACCGGACATGTGCCCCGGGAAAGCGTCCTTACGATGGGCCACGCCGACCTTGTTCAGGTAGTGCTCGGCTTTCTCGCGGGCTTCGGCCTTGGACACGCCCAGCACGTGAACCGGCGCTTCCATGATGTTTTCCAGCGCGGTCATGTGCGACCACAGGTTGAAGTGCTGGAACACCATCGACAGGCGCGAACGCATGCGTTGCAGCTGTTTCGGATCAGCGGCTTTCAGCGCGCCGTCCTTGTTCGCTACCAGCTTCAACTCTTCGTTGTTGAGCAGGATCTTGCCCGCGTGCGGCTGCTCGAGCAGGTTGATGCAGCGCAGGAAAGTACTTTTGCCGGAGCCACTGGAGCCGATGATGCTGATCACATCGCCGGCGGCCGCTTTCAGGGAAACGCCCTTGAGCACTTCGTGACTGCCATAGCGTTTATGCAGGTCTTGGACTTCAAGTTTGTACATGCGGTCGGTTCTCACAAAAACAGTCAGTCGTTGAGCAAAGGGCCGTCGCGCAGCGCATCGCGCCCCGCCACTTTGGCCAGCCAGAAACCGGGTTGGGCGTAACGCAGCCGCTCAATGGCAAACAGCACCCCGGACGTACCAGCACACACCGTGCTGACCCGATCCGACAGCGGATCGATCACTTCGAAAATCTTGTCACCGGCTTCAACCCACTCGCCGGGCTTGCGCAGAAAACTCACCACGCCGGGATGCGGCGGCAGGAGCAATTCAGTGCCCTCGAACGGCATGCCTTCGCACGGCTCGTGTGCCGCGCTCGGCCACTCGCCACGGATCAGGCCCTGCTCGGCCAGGAACGCCAGAATGCCTTCGGCCCAGGCTTCGGCCTGCGCCGGCGTGGTGTCAGCCTGACCGCCGAGTTCGACGGTGGTCGCCAGGCACGCCAGTGGAATCTGCGCGTCCGGGAACAGGCGCGACAGACGCAGCCACGGCAACGAGCAAGCCTCGTCGAACGAACTGCCGCCGGAATCTTCCGCCAGCAGGCCGACCTTCACATCCAGGTGCGCGGCGAGCGAACGCCACTGCGGCCAGTGTTGCGGCAAGGCGTACATGTGCAGCGCGGCTTCGCAGTCGCAATGCAAATCCAGCACCACATCGGCGGTGGCGGCATGTTGCAGCAGGATGCGCTGCATGCCTTGCAACTGGCTGCTGGCCTCGGGCAATGCGGCCAGGTGATCGGCCATTGCCTGACGGATCAGGCGGATGTTGGCGCGCGGATCATCACCGAGTTGTCCTTCCAGCCTGGCGGCCACGGGGGCGCTGAGCTCGACGAAATCACGGTTGAAATTCTTGCCGCTGCCGGCCTCGAAACGACCCTGATGGTTGCCTTGCAGCAACTGGCCAAGACCCAGCGGGTTGGCCACGGGCACCAGTTCGATGACGCCGTTGAGCAGGCCCTTGGCTTCGAGTTCGCCGAGGCGTTTTTTCAGTTCCCAGGCAGTGCGCATGCCGGGCAATTCGTCAGCGTGGAGGCTGGCCTGGATGTAGGCCTTGCGCTCACCGCTACCGAAGCGAAAGACCGAAATCCGGCGCTCGCTGCCCAGGTGGCTCCACGGCAGAACGTGGTCGATGCGTTCCATATCAGTGCTTCCTCGGGGCCAGGTAGCTCAGCCAGCGACGCTCGGCCAGCTTGAACAGGCGCACCAGAATGAAGGTCAGGCACAGGTAGAACACGCCGGCGGTGATGTACGCCTCGAACGGCAGGTAGAACTGCGCGTTGACAGTACGGGCCGCGCCGGTGATGTCGATCAGGGTCACAATGGACGCCAGACTGGTGGTCTGCAGCATCATGATCACTTCGTTGCTGTACTGCGGCAGCGCCCGGCGCAGGGCCGATGGCAGCAGGATGCGCTTGTACATCTTGAAGCGCGACATGCCCATGGCCTTGGCTGCTTCGATCTCGCCGTTCGGCGTGGCCTTCAGGCTGCCGGCGATGATTTCGGCGGTGTAGGCGCTGGTGTTGATCGCGAACGCCAGGCACGCACAGAACGTTGCGCTGGACAGCCACGGCCAGAGGAAGCTTTCACGCACGGCTTCGAACTGGGCCAGACCGTAGTAGATCAGGAACAGCTGAACCAGCATCGGCGTACCGCGAATCACGTAGGTGTAGAGCCAGGCTGCGCCGTTGACCACGGCGTTCTTGGACACACGCATCAGCCCCAGCGGCAGGGCCGCGAGCAGACCGAAGAACAGCGACAGCGCGAGCAACTTGAGGGTGGTGACCAGACCGCCGAGGTACAGCGGCAGGGCCTCCCAAATGACGTTGTAGTCGAAGATCATAGATCAGCCGCCCTTACGCCTACCGAGTAGCGCTTCTCAAGGTGACGCAGCGCCAGCAACGAGACACTGGTGATCACCAGGTACATCGCCGCCACTGCGAGGAAGAAGGTGAAAGGCTCGCGGGTGGCGTCGGCCGCCTGCTTGGCCTTGAACATCATGTCTTGCAGACCGACCACGGAAATCAGCGCGGTGGCCTTGGTCAACACCAGCCAGTTGTTGGTGAAGCCCGGGATCGCCAGACGGATCATCTGCGGCACCAGCACGCGGAAGAACACCTGGAAGCTGCTCATGCCGTACGCCATGCCGGCTTCGGCCTGACCTTTGGGGATCGCCATGAACGCGCCGCGGAAGGTTTCCGACAGGTACGCACCGAAGATGAAGCCGAGGGTGCCGATACCGGCGGCCAGCGGATTCAGGTCGATGTAGTCGTCATAGCCGAGCATCGGTGCGACGCGGTTGAGCAAGTCCTGACCGCCGTAGAAGATCAGCAGAATCAGCACAAGGTCGGGAATACCGCGAATCACCGTGGAATACAGATCGCCCAGCCACGCCAGCCAGCGCACCGGCGACAGGCGCAACGCGACGCCGATCAGCCCGAGAACGATGGCCAGGGCCATGGACGACAAGGCGAGCTGAAGCGTCAGCCAAGCGCCATCGAGGATGACAGCCCCGTAGCCTTTCAACATGATTCAGGTCCTCGAAAGTTGGGATGAAAAAATGGCGCAAACCGCAGAGATCCTGTTGCTTGCGCCATTTCGGACGGGTCGAGCGACGTCTTTACTTGCCGTAAATGTCGAAGTCGAAGTACTTGTCCTGGATTGCCTTGTACTTGCCGTTCTCGCGGATGGCCGCGATGGCGGTATTGATCTTGTCTTTCAGGGCGTCGCCCTTGCGTACCGCGATGCCTACGCCGTCGCCGAAGTATTTGACGTCGGTGAACGCCGGGCCCACGAACGCGAAGCCTTTGCCGGCGTCGGTTTTCAGGAAGCCGTCATTCAACAGCGTAGCGTCCGCCACGGTGCCGTCGAGGCGGCCGGCGGCCACGTCGAGGTAGATTTCGTTCTGCGAGCCATACGGCTTGATCTCGGCACCCAGCGGGGCCAGGACTTCGCGGGCGAAACGCTCGTGGATCGAACCACGCTGCACGCCGATGTTCTTGCCTTTCAGCTCAGCCAGACCTTCGCTGACCTGAGTGCCTTCCTTCATCACGAGGCGGGCCGGGGTGTTGTAGTACTTGTTGGTGAAGTCCACGGACTTCTTGCGGTCGTCAGTGATCGACATGGACGACAGGATCGCGTCGATCTTGCGCACTTTCAGTGCCGGGATCAGACCGTCGAACTCTTGCTCGACCCACTGGCACTTGACCTTCATTTCTTCGCACAGCGCGTTGCCGATGTCGTAGTCGAAACCGACGATGCTGCCGTCCGGCGCTTTGGAGGCGAATGGAGGGTAAGCCGCTTCGATACCGATTTTCAGAGGCTTTTCATCGGCGAATGTCGGCAGGGACAGCACGGACAGTGCCAGGGCGCCAAGCAGCACAAGTTTCTTCATCTTGGGACTCCATCGGTAAAGGGCAAAAACGGCAGAGTGAGCGACAGCCCAATATGCGAATGGGTGAAACAGAAAAGCGGTGCTGCATCCGTGGGAAATTTCCCATTGAAACCGTCAGCGATTTCAACACGAGCCACGACGAGCGAGTGATCGGCATTCTAACGACAGGCCCGAAGCCGATATTTCTTCAATGCGACAACTAATTACAGATGCACCGAGAAACCCGCTTGAGCACATTGACAGCCCTGCAATTTCATGCAAGAGCGAAAGGCAGTGAACCGATCTATGCTGCAAATTGCGGGCCTATTATTCGCAAACCCTTCTAATCCGGCAAGCGCGGGGTTGTGTCTTATTTTTCACCGGGGGTTTTGAGGCCCGAAAACGGGGCAATGCGTTTCCGGATGCCCCGTTGCGGAGCAGGCGGTTACACATTCAGTTACTTGAAGGCGAACGGGTAACAGTGGGAATGTTCTGACAAGTGAAACCGATAATTATTGGCTGGATGCCGATGAGGTAAGACAGCGGAACACTGCGGAGAATGACAGGCCGTCTTCGCGAGCAAGCCCGCTCCCACACTTGATCCGCGCCAAACACAATCCCAATGTGGGAGCGGGCTTGCTCGCGAAGAGGCCCACCCCGACGCTACAAAAACATCAGACACAAAAAAGCCCCACCCGGCGAAACCGGACAGGGCTTTCTGCACCTCAGACCCGCCGCTTACGCGACGTTCATGGTCTTGTGCGTATCGATCAGATGCTGCACCACTCCCGGATCGGCCAGGGTGGAGATGTCGCCCAGGCCTTCATACTCGGCGGTCGCGATCTTGCGCAGGATGCGGCGCATGATCTTGCCCGAACGGGTCTTCGGCAGCCCCGGCGCCCACTGGATCACGTCCGGCGAAGCGATCGGCCCGATCTCCTTGCGCACCCAGTTCTTCAGTTCCAGACGCAATTGCTCGCTCGGCTCTTCGCCGTTCTTCAGGGTGACGTAGACATAGATGCCCTGCCCCTTGATGTCGTGCGGCACACCGACCACCGCCGCTTCGGCGACTTTCGGGTGAGCGACCATCGCGCTTTCGATCTCGGCAGTCCCCATGCGGTGGCCGGACACGTTGAGCACGTCGTCCACGCGACCGGTGATCCAGTAGTAACCATCGGCATCGCGACGGGCGCCGTCACCGGTGAAGTACATACCACGGAAGGTCTTGAAGTAGGTGTCGACAAAACGGTCGTGGTCGCCATACAGGGTCCGTGCCTGACCTGGCCACGAGTCGAGAATCACCAGATTGCCTTCGGCCTCGCCCTCGATGATGTTGCCGAGGTTGTCCACCAGCGCCGGCACCACACCGAAGAACGGACGCGCGGCCGAACCCGGTTTCAGCGCATGGGCGCCCGGCAGCGGGCTCATCATGTTGCCGCCGGTTTCGGTCTGCCACCAGGTGTCGACGATCGGGCAACGGGACTTGCCGACGTTCTTGTAGTACCAGTCCCAGGCTTCCGGGTTGATCGGCTCGCCGACCGAACCGAGCAGACGCAGGCTGCTGCCGTCCGCGCCTTCAACAGCGGCGGTGCCGGAGGCCATCATCGCGCGGATCGCGGTCGGCGCGGTGTAGAGGATGTTGACCTTGTGCTTGTCGACGATCTTCGCCACCCGGGTGATGTCCGGATAGTTCGGCACGCCTTCGAACAGCAGCGTGGTCGCGCCGTTGGCCAGCGGGCCGTAGACAATGTAGGAGTGACCGGTGACCCAGCCGACGTCGGCGGTGCACCAGTAGATTTCGCCCGGACGGTAGTCGAACACGCGCTCGTGAGTCATGGCCGCGTACAACAGATAGCCGCCGGTGGTGTGCTGCACGCCCTTCGGCTTGCCGGTGGAGCCGGAGGTATAAAGGATGAACAGCGCTTCTTCGGCGCCCATCTCTTTCGGCGCGCAGACGGTGCCCGCCACTTTCATCAGGTCTTCGTACCAGATGTCGCGATGCTGGTTCCACTTGATGTCGCCGCCGGTGCGCTTGCACACGATGACTTTCTGGATGCTGCTGGTTTCCGGGTTGGTCAGGGCGTCGTCGACGTTGGCCTTGAGGGAAATCTTCTTGCCGGCACGGATGCCTTCGTCAGCGGTGATCACCACTTTCGAGCGGCAGTCGATGATGCGACCGGCGAGGGCTTCCGGCGAGAAACCGCCGAACACCACCGAGTGAATCGCGCCGATCCGGGTACAGGCCAGCATGGCGACCACGGCTTCGGGGATCATCGGCATATAAATGGTCACCACGTCGCCGCGGTGTACGTCCTGGCCACGCAGGGCGTTGGCGAGTTTGCACACTTGCTCGTGCAGTTCGCGGTAGGTGATGTTGCGGCTTTCGGAAGGATCGTCGCCTTCCCAGATGATGGCGACCTGATCGCCGCGCTCGGCCAGATGGCGGTCGAGGCAGTTGTAGGAAACGTTCAGGGTGCCGTCGGCAAACCACTTGATGTCGACATGGTGATCGTCGAACGAAGTCTGTTTCACCGTGGTGAAAGGCTTGATCCAGTCGAGGCGCTTGGCTTGTTCGCGCCAGAAGCCGTCAGGGTTGACGACCGACTGTTGGTACATGGCTTTGTAGGTCGCCTCGTCGGTCAGCGTATTGGCCAGAACCTCGGGACGAACGGGATACAGGGAAGCCGCACTCATCTTTCCTACCTCGGTGTAATAGTTGTTTTTGTATGACCCTGTTGTAGCCGGGGCGCCCGTATAGAACCATTCGACGATGGTAGTAACAAGCCCCTACAAAATGTGGCGATTGCCCCGAACCCCGTCGGCCACGGCCTTTCAGGCATTGGCCCGGGCCGGGATATTTTGGTTTTTGGGGGATTGTTACCAAATCTGCCAAAGGTGTTTATCAAAACCGGGTCTGTTTACCCCTGCCCCGCCTCCCTAAAATTCACCTCGCCGACAAGGCAAAGCGATTAACAAGGTTACAGCCCCCACGAAGGCCGTTAATCCAGTTCTGAAGTAACAAAGCAAAACGATGAAGTTCCACACGCAACCCCACAAAGGTTGCGTGACCCCACTCGACCTCAAGAAGGTAAATTTCAAATGAAAGCTTTATTGGTTCTGGCCCTCAGCAGTCTGTGCGCAACCGCCATGGCAGACGAGGTTCCGACTGATGTCGCACAGCAACAACCGGCTATCGAGGAATACACTTACTCCACTCACCTGGACATCGCCAAAGTTGTTTCCATGAGCGAAGTTCCGAATGTCTGCGAAGTTGTTCCGGCAAAAATGGAATACGACGACTCCAAGGGTCAGCGTCACATCCTGCGTTACAGCATCATGGGCAACGGCTGCACCAATTGATGAGTTGAGACTGCACCGAATCGGATCACTCAGCGCAACATCGAGGGTCGATTCCAGCCCGGCTTCGGTCGGGCTCAGTTGTGTTTGAAGCGGCGCAAAATGGTTGCAAAACACAAGATATAGTGAAAAACGCGGTTTTTTGCTCGTTTTTTGAGCAATCAATCACACGCCAAAAAATTAATGAAAAAATTTTCTCCGGGGCCAATCCCGGCGAAAGCCCTGTAAACCCTCGCTCCGATCGAAATCACCCCCTGCGCTCGACCGCCCTGCGCTGTTTCGCCCTCCCCCACGCCCGCGTTTTTTTCCCTATAATGCCGCCCAATCGGGTCAGCAATATTCCCTTACAGGGATCAAAGCCATTCTGAAGCCCCGCAGCAGCGACAACGCTGACCTGCGCCCGTCAGAGGCTCTCGGAAACCCGTAAAAATTTTCTGTTTATTGCCTGCGTAGCACCGCTGCAAAAAACGACATCCAACGCGGCCTGTACGGCCGTGTGAAAAACCAACCAATCAGTTTTCACACGGGCACAGGCCCTCACGCAGGAGACGACACGTCATGCTGAGCTGGGACGAATTCGACAAAGAAGACAGTGAAGTAGCAGCAGTGAAAGGCGCCAACGCCGGCCACGCTAGCGAAGCCAACATGGACCGCCTCGACAGCGCCGGCGGTGCCGCCGCCCTCGAAGCCCGCGCCGTGACCGCCGAAGACTCGGCTGCCGTGGCCCGCGCCAAGGCTGCACTGGATTCCCTCGACGTCGCCGAAGGCCTCGCCGAACTCGAAGGCTCCGCCGCCCGTGTCGCCGTTGACGAAAAGCGCATGATCAACTGCCGCGCCGACCTCAACCAGCTCGTGCCATTCAAGTACGACTGGGCCTGGCAGAAATACCTGGACGGCTGCGCAAACCACTGGATGCCGCAAGAAGTCAACATGACCGCCGACATCGCCCTCTGGAAAAACCCGGAAGGCCTGACCGACGACGAGCGCCGCATCGTGATGCGCAACCTCGGCTTCTTCTCCACCGCCGACTCCCTGGTGGCCAACAACCTGGCCCTGGCTGTGTACCGCCTGATCACCAACCCGGAATGCCGCCAGTACATCCTGCGCCAGGCATTCGAAGAAGCGATCCACACCCACGCCTACCAGTACTGCATCGAATCGCTGGGCATGGATGAAGGCGAGATCTTCAACATGTACCACGAGATCCCGTCGGTCGCGAAAAAAGCCGCCTGGGGCCTGAAATACACCCGCGCCATCTCCGACCCGGAATTCAACACCGGCACCGTCGAAACCGACAAAGAACTGCTGCGCAACCTGATCGCCTACTACTGCGTTCTGGAAGGCATCTTCTTCTACTGCGGCTTCACCCAGATCCTCTCCATGGGCCGCCGCAACAAAATGACCGGCGTCGCCGAGCAGTTCCAGTACATCCTGCGCGACGAATCCATGCACCTGAACTTCGGCATCGACGTGATCAACCAGATCAAAATCGAAAACCCACACCTGTGGGATGCCGAAATGAAGGAAGAAGCCTCGCAAATGATCCTGCAGGGCACTCAACTGGAAATCGAATACGCGCGCGACACCATGCCTCGCGGTGTGTTGGGTATGAACGCGGCGATGATGGAGGACTACCTGAAGTTCATCGCTAACCGTCGCCTGTCGCAGATCGGTTTGAAGGAAGAGTACCCAGGAACGACTAACCCGTTCCCTTGGATGAGCGAGATTATGGACTTGAAGAAAGAGAAGAATTTCTTTGAGACTCGTGTGATCGAATACCAAACTGGTGGTGCGCTTAGCTGGGACTAATGGTCTCGCTCGCCACGATTTGAAGCTTGAATCGAAATCAAAAAAACCTGACCTAGTCAGGTTTTTTTTGGTTCGAAATCAACCAAAGGCAATCGACCCGTCTAATCTAGACGCAAGGGAAAGGCAGAGCCTAACCCTTACGGTTGGGTCGATGGCATCGATTACTTAAGCCTGCCACCCCTATACACATTTTCCATCATTGATGGCAAAGTGCTGCAAAGGGCGGAGCACCCGGCTCAGAGCTGTACGTAAATATCGCCCCCCCCTTAGGAACTTGATTCATTAAGGAATAAAAGGACTTAAGATACTATGTGCATTTCATTTTCTTTAGATAACTTCTCTACTCGTCTAATCAATACCAAACAGAGCTCCCGCCAAAAATATTCTATTTTTTTTTAAGGGATTACTATGCAAAAAACAACCACACACTTTAGGCCTAAAGCTCGAATTATGGAGCTATTAGGAGAACAACTAATAAAAAACCATACACTTGCACTCTTTGAGATAGTCAAAAATTCTTATGACGCGGATGCTAGCGAGGTAAAATTAACACTACAAAATATCGACCAAGAAAATGGCATTATCGAGATTAGAGACGACGGATATGGAATGAGCTTTAAGACTGTCAAAGATGTCTGGATGGAGCCTGCACACGGACACAAACTCGAAAAACGCTTAGAAGGAAAACGGACCGGCAAGGGAAGATTACAAGTAGGAGAAAAGGGAGTTGGTCGGTTTGCCGTCCATAGGCTCGGCACCAAAATAACAATGGTAACAAAATCTGACAACACACCAGAAGTAGTAGTCAATATCGACTGGGAAGAATTTTCAAAATCAGATTATTTAGACCAAGCAGAAATCACTATTAGCGAACGCGAAGCGGAAACATTTGTTAATGGAGCAACTGGCACATATATAAAAATATCAAACTTAAAACAAAAATGGAGAAGAGGTGAAATACGAAAACTTTACCGCTCAGTAAAGTCTATGACACCCGCCCCCCTAACCCTTGAGAATCAGAATGGTGACTCAGAAAAACCCAAATATAAAGATGGTTTCGAGGTCACATTTAAAATTGAACCACCGAAGAACTGGCTGGATGACCTATTCGATCCCGAGCTAGCAGAAAGCCAAAGCTTATTCTGCTTCAGTTTTGAACTTTCAAACAAGGGATTGCACTACGATTACAAATTCACTCCATACGCTGCGATCAAGGCAGATTATCATGGAATTATTGATGATCGAGACTCTCCTATAACTTCAGAAAACTTCGAGTTTTTCCGTTTCAAATTTCCGGAGGATGGTCAAAACTGGAAAGAGAGAAATAAGCGCCCAACCCGGCCAAACCTGTACCAAACTATAGAAACCATTACTAATGGAGATAAAGATGAATTCAAAGAACCCTCCATCAAAAAAACGGGTCTAGGCATCGGAACACTTAAAGGGAAGATCATAGGTTTCGACTTCGACAAAGAGATCATGCGTTATATAAAAGATGAAAAAGGAGGACTTGAAGAATACGTCAAACAACAAGGTGGAATAAAAGTCTATAGGGACGGGCTTCGCGTTTACAATTATGGAGAGCCTGGAGATGACTGGTTAGGCTTGGACCATAGAAGAATTCAGGGACCAACTCGAAAATTTGGTAGCAAGCAAATCATTGGTGAAATCCATCTAGAACTTGAAGGAAGCCCTGAATTAAAAGAAAAAACAAACCGAGAGGGCTTCGTTGAGAATGATGCTTACAATGAACTTGTTTATGCAATGCTCTGTATAATCTCGCAATTCGAAGCAGAGAGAAACAAAGATAAGCGCAGACTCAAGGATGCATTGGCCACTGCACCAGGAAAGCAGAATAACTTAAATAATAAAAAAGGGGTCGAAGACCTTTTAAACGAACTTGAGCAGTCTGTATTAAAAAACACAGAACTGGACGCCCAGATTGGCGATCTTGTACGCGGGGTCGGTAAGAGCTACAGAGAAACCAGAGACGTTATGTTATCCGCCGCTGGCGCCGGTTTAGGATTAATTACTGTATTTCATGAATTAGAGAGAGGAGTCAAAGGCTTAAATGCCAGCATTCAAGATAAAGCTCCAATCGACCAACTACAGATGATGTCCAATGAGTTAGTTTCAATTTTACAAGGCGCCATGTATATGGTGAGCAACAAGAAGATGGAAGAAATCAATGCTTCCGACCTTGTAAAATACGCATTACTAACACAACAAAGACGCTTTAAACGGCATAACATCACTTTCCTAGACGGGTTCAAAAACTCCCCTCAACTAGATTTCAAAATCAAGGGTATGCGAAGAATGCTAACTTCCGCCTTGGTTAACGTGATAGACAATGCTATTTACTGGCTAGACGAAAACGAAGCAGAGCGCTATATCTGGATTTCACCAACAAAAGAATTAGAGTCCCCCGCAATCATAATTGCAGACAACGGTCCAGGATTCATAGACGGAGCGGCTGATATAATTCAACCTTTCCATACAAGAAAGCCTGCCGGCATGGGAATTGGCCTGTACTACACCGATTTGGTCATGAAATCTCACGCGGGTCGACTCGCCTTTCCTGAAAAACACTCAATTGAAACACCAAAAGTAATAACTGGCGCACAAGTAGGCCTAGTATTTAAGAAGGAAGAATAATATGACAAACATGGGGCACGCGCTGGTCGTAGATGACAAGCATCATGACGGAATGTTAATTTGCAACATTCTGCTTTCACAATTAATACCATGTTATTTTTTCCAATACGATGAAAAAAAACTAACTGAATATAACGAGACCAATCCTACAAAACTCAACGGAATACGCGTAGTTTTCCAAGACTTGGCTTTAACATCTGCTGGAGAACCCGGGAAAAATGATTATGATGCTGCGGTTACGACCATTGAATCAGTCGTATCTGAGAATAACGGCCCTTGGCTTTTAGTTACTTGGTCCACCTGGGCTGGTGCAGACAGCAAACTTGGAGAACGAAAAGCTGAAGAAATGTTCAATCACCTTCGGGACAACCTACCCGCAACTCAAAGGCCATATGCCTTTATTTCGCTAGACACCAAGCCACAATTTACAACACACGGAAAACATAGTGATGTTAAGCCAATCTCCGACATAGAACCACCCTTAATAAACGAATTAACACTACACATAAATGAAAAAACAAGCCAAAACCCCGCAACAAAAGCACTTCTATGCTGGGAATTTGAAGCAGTAAGAGCCATATCAGAAACAATATCAGAGATCACCAGCTTCATCCAACCAGGCAACTTATTTGACAGCGATCTAGGTAGTATACTTAGAGAAATGGCACTTGCTGATATAGGACAAAATATTGCACCCGACAACATAAAGAAAGGAATCAAAGAAGTTCTATCATCGATCTTGAGAGATAAAATTGGGGCTACAATTGAAGGCTTAGAATCTTTCAACAGTATAGATAAGGAACGGCATAACAGATTAGACAATTGGAAAGCCAAGACAAATAGAATCATCCATTTTGAAGAATCAAAAATATCGACGCCCCTGCCTCCGGGAAGCATTATAAATCTTTCAAGTGATAGAGGTATTCTCCCTATTGGAGAGACCAATGATATCGATTTCTGGAAGTTTTTACGCACTAATTTCATGCAACTATTGAAAGCTGAAAAAGCTCAAAAAGACCAAATAGCCGCAGCTTGCACATTGATTGCTTTAGACATTACGCCTCCCTGTGACCATGCGCAAAACAAGTCACCTTGGAGCAAATATATTCTTGGTATTAAGGTTCCAAAAACACATGTTCATTACTGTGATTCCACCAACAAGGAAACCAGAGGGAACAAACTGCTAGGCGAGTATTTAATAAAGCTACCAGAAATGATGAGCAGCCAACACGAGCACTATCACTTCATATTCAACTCTAGATTGACTTTTTCTTTAGACAGCAGCCAGGCAAACGAAAGATTCAAAGAAAAAGTTCTTGGCCGACTTCGCGAGCAAATTCTTTCCGACATTAACAGTTGGTTAATACGTCAAACTACGCGCCCCGGCATAGTTGAACTGCGATAATCACGGCCTCCTTACGGAGGCCTTTTATTATCATGCGGCACTTTTTCTGGATGCTGAAACTCTTAGGCTTTTAACTATAGCTTCCATTACGGGGGAGCATACTGCGTTCCCCATCAGCTTGACCTTTTCACGCCGAGTAACGCTTGGGAACTCATATGAATCAGGAAACCCCATAGCTCTTCGCAACTCTTCAGGCTGAAGCATTCGCATCAGATGACCATCTCCAGTTGCTTTAACATAAGCAAAACGATCAACAGTGGTAATTGTTCTAAGTGGTGCGTCCATTCGCTGCCAACCGCCACCACCGTCTGTGCCATAATAAACAATTAAGAAATCTTTATTCGGCCCTAACTCACTTATTGCGCGATCAGCACGTGCTAGAGTCTCTTTAGCCCTATTCGGTCGCCGTAGCGGAGTCATTTTATATTTGCCGGATCTATCTAAAACATCCCAAACATTTTTATACGACGTATTAATAGGTAACACTTCGTCTGGACTACCCATCAAGTCAGCAATCATAAACAGCCTTCGTCGTCGCTGAGCAACTCCAAAACATGAAGCATCTATTACCTGCTCACGCACGTTATATTTCAACTCAGTGAGTTCATTCATCAACTCACTGTAACGCCCCCAAGGCTTCATATGTACAACATTCTCCAAAGTAATCCACCGAGGCTTCATTACTTCAGCGTATCTAATAACTTGAAAAGCAGTATCTTTACTCTCTTCAGATCTTGGCTTACTTCCTCTAGCGCAGGTGTGGTGAGTGCATTCAGGAGAAGAAATTAGAAGATCAATGGGACCTGTCTTTTGCAATACCTGTTCTGGAGTGAGAATCCGAAGATCCTCTTGAAAGACATGAGCGTCGGGAAAGTTCAGCTTGAAAGACTCAACCGCCGGCCCCCACAGATCGACACCGCCAACGATTTTGGCACCGCCCTCTCGCGCACCGAGGCTACTACCTCCCGCACCACAGAACATGTCAAACGTACGAATCTGATCCATTTCAAAGCCTTTAAATTAATCTTCTAGCCAGGTTACCAGGTTCCCGGCACCATTCAACACTGATGGCACTAGGACACCACCATGACAGACAACCTGGTTTACTCTGTTGACGAGCTGTCAAGCTCAGATTTGATGATTGACGCCCGCTATGCCGGTAGCCGCAATGGCAATTCCAGCGATGATCCACTGACAAAGCTATTGAACCTTAGCAATCAAGGTGGCTTCAGGATTCGAGGAAAACGAAGTGACCCACGCCTCATTGCCCTGTTGTCGAGCATGGAGGACCTTGATTGGCCCGACGAACTGGACCTCTCGACGGGGGTATTTACCTATTACGGCGACAACAAGAAGCCCGGGCGTAAATTGGACGAAACCAATCGCTATGGCAACAATCTTTTGGAGCTAATTTTCGAGCGACAACACTCTGGCTCCCGGGCGGATATCCCACCTATTTTCGTTTTCACCAAAGCTGGGATCTATCGAGATGTGATTTTCAGAGGGCTTGCCGTCCCTGGTCGAATCGGAAGCACCCACAATGATGATTTGGTGGCCGTATGGCATGCCAGCAAGGGCCAGCGCTTTCAGAATTACAGGGCGACTTTCACAATTCTTGACCTACCTGAGATTTCAAGAGATTGGCTGACGGATATCATCAACGGCGTGCGTGCAAGTGATAGCGCGCACGCACCGCTGGAGTGGATGAAGTGGGTGCGATCCGGACAATACACACCTCTGATTGCCAAACGATCTCAGCCTATTCGCTCCAAAAAGGAACAACTGCCATCTTCGAAAGAAGACATGAAAATGCTTTCGATCCTACACAAGCATTTCGAGTCAGATCCGTACGCATTTGAAGCGTGCGCGGCGCATCTGGTAAGAGTCTGTTTGCCTCAGACAGTCGAGCTCGATCTGACGAGGCGCTATCGCGATGGTGGTCGAGACGGTACAGGTAAGCTCAGAATTGGAAGGCCTGAAACGTCGGTTTTAGTAGATTTTGCAATCGAGGCTAAATGCTACGGTATCGCTAACTCAGTGGGCGTCCGTGAGGTTTCCAGGCTTATTTCTCGCCTACGGCATCGGCAATTTGGAGTAATCATCACCACATCCTGGCTACACGACCAAGCCTACAAAGAAATCGTGGAAGACGGCCATCCTGTGATGATTCTTGCCGGAAGAGATATTGTTGAGCTTCTTCGCGAAACAGGGCTTCAGGACGGCAACGCAGTGATGAGATGGTTGAACATGAGTTTCCCTTTGACCGAGGTGTGAATGAGTGCAGACATAGTCTCCCCCGAGCATCGCTCGAAGATCATGTCCAAGATCAGAGGGAAGAACACCAAGCCAGAAATGGTGGTGCGCTCGCTATGTCACGAAATGGGGTTTCGCTTCCGTTTACATAGAAGAGATCTGCCGGGAACGCCTGATCTGGTCTTCCCGAAGCATGGTTTGTGTATGTTTGTTCACGGCTGCTTTTGGCACCGACACCCCGATTGCAAATACGCGTACATGCCTAAAAGCAGAGTGGATTTTTGGCAAAACAAGCTAGCAAAAAATGTCGAAAGAGATCTTAAAACCCAGCAAGCGCTAATCAATATGGGCTGGCGAGTTGTGACCATCTGGGAGTGCCACACAAAAAACAGAGATCTCCTACGCCTTGAAATCCAAAATGCATTCAAGCGTGATGCCTAAGGCCTACGACTCTTTTTGCATCAAAACATTTGTCGCTTCTGAAGGGTTGACCATGCTGGGTTGAGCCCATAGGCTCCCAGTTCGGCGCCTAAGAAACGCCACAACCAGAGCGGTCCTCCGCACCCGACAGTCATGCGGCTTTTTTCGTCTGCGGTTTCTCTACGCCTGCGAAAAGTCCCGTTATGTCGGGAGTGGGCGAATACAAGACCCGAAAGGGGAATATGTCCGGCCCGTCTCTGGTGGGTTTCTTAGCTCCCGACACCCTTAACGAATGCCCTAAGAAAGCAGCCAGAGGTAAATGGAAATGCCTGACTACTCAGCCTTCATGATGAAGGCGAATCGCTGTACCCGCCGTTTGAATCCCGTGCTCCCGACTCAGGAGGCACGTCATGTCTGAACCACTTCTTCCGACTCGTTTTACCCGCAACAAAACCCACCTGCATGCCCTTCTGGTGGAGAACCAGGCGTGGTTCTGCGTACATGAACTGGGGCGGTTGATGGGCAAATATCTGGATGAGCGACAACTGCGCAAACTCGATGCTGATCAGCGGCAGATGATGCGCGTTGAGACCTATGGCGAAGCCGGAGAACACTTGATGGTGAGCGAGTCAGGCGTATATGCGCTGCTGGTCTATCACTACTGCCCCGAGTATCGGCAGCTTCGCGAGTGGGTGACGCATCAGGTTGTACCCGCGCTGCGAGATGCCTGTCCGATGCGCTCGGTTGAGCGTCCGATACTGAGTGTTTTGAGCTGGCCCAAGATGTCGTTGAGCACGTTGCACTGGCAGGATGAGCCGTGGATTCGGTTGCGGGATATGCCGTGTTTGCTGGCGGAGGATCCGTTCAATCGTCAGGAATCCTGGTGGCGTAAAGCTTCACGAATGCTGCGTACTTACTGACATAAAAAACCGCTGCTTGAGTTTTCAAGCAGCGGTTTTTTATGGCCCGGAGTTCTTTGGAGGACAATCCTCGGCAGACTGGTTCTGCATCATTCTGAAAACAATCAGTGCAACCCACCCCACCTCCCGCTATTAATACCCCTCCCCCACTCAAGGAC
>NZ_JAIHBA010000046.1:0-39914 GCF_019718735.1 Pseudomonas sp. RIT778
GGCAGCTCGGAAAGTTTTTGTCTTAATGCTTCCAGGGTCGACTTGTCGACCTCGTTCGGCGTCACCAGTACCACGCCCGGCAGCGGGTTTTCCGGCAGCTCGCGCAGGGCTTCGCCCAATCCGGACTGCTGCTGGAACTCTTCCAGCGCCTGATCGCGGCCGACATATTCAGCATCAGCTACGCCCGGCATGCCTTTGATCTGGTCGCGCAACGCTTCGCCCTGAGCCGGACTCGCCTCGAGTTCCAGGTACAGCGAAATCTGCGCCGCGCGCTGCCACGAGCCGCCCAGACGCTCGACGTTGCTCAGCAGCAACGAAAGGCCCATCGGCAGACTCAGCGCAACCGCCATCACCATGCAGGTGAAGAAGCTGCCGATCGGCTGCTTGCCGAGACGGCGCAGGCTGTCGATCCAGCTGGCGCGATGGCTTTCGATCCAGGCACGGAACAACGTGGCAAAGTCCGGACCGTCGTCATCGTCGTGCTTTTTCTTCTTTGGCGGTTGCGGATCGGCGGCCTTCGGGGCCACGCGCTCGGAAACCTTCGGACTGCGTGTTGCACTCATACGCCGGCCTCCCCGTCGCCGATCAATCGGCCGCGTTGCAGGGTCAGCATGCGATGGCGCATGCGCGCGATCAGCGCCAGGTCGTGACTGGCGATCAGCACGCTGGTGCCCAGACGGTTGATGTCTTCGAACACGCCCATGATCTCGGCCGCCAGACGCGGGTCGAGGTTACCGGTCGGTTCGTCCGCCAGCAGCAGGGCCGGACGGTGAACGATGGCGCGGGCAATGCCGACGCGTTGTTGCTGACCGGTCGACAGGTCGCCCGGATACAACTCGGCCTTGTCCGACAGCGCCACGCGCTCCAACGCCGAATCGACGCGCTTGGCGATCTCGACCTTGGACAGCCCGAGAATCTGCAACGGCAGCGCGACGTTGTTGAACACCGTGCGATCGAACAGCAGTTGATGGTTCTGGAACACCACGCCGATCTGCCGACGCAGAAACGGAATCTGCGCATTGCTGATGGTGCTCAGGTCCTGCCCGGCCAACAGCAGTTTGCCGCTGGTCGGACGTTCCATCGCCAGCAACAGGCGCAACAACGTGGATTTACCGGCACCGGAGTGGCCGGTGACAAACAGGAACTCGCCGCGACGGACTCGAAAGCTCAGCTCATGCAAGCCGACGTGACCGTTCGGGTAGCGCTTACCGACCTGTTCGAAACGAATCATGAACGCTCCCGCTCGGCAAACAGTGCCTGGACAAAGGGTTCGGCTTCAAAGGTACGCAGATCGTCGATGCCTTCACCGACGCCGATATAGCGGATCGGCAGGCCGAACTGTTTGGCCAGGGCGAAAATCACCCCGCCCTTGGCGGTGCCGTCCAGCTTGGTCAGCGCCAGGCCGGTCAGTTCGACGGTCTGGTTGAATTGCTTGGCCTGGTTGATGGCGTTCTGGCCGGTGCCGGCGTCGAGCACCAGCAGCACTTCGTGCGGCGCATCGGCGTCGAGCTTGCCGATCACCCGGCGAACCTTTTTCAGTTCTTCCATCAGGTTGTCTTTGGTGTGCAGACGACCGGCGGTGTCGGCGATCAGCACGTCGATGCCACGAGCCTTGGCGGCCTGCACGGCGTCGAAGATCACCGAAGCCGAGTCCGCGCCTGTGTGCTGGGCAATCACCGGAATCTTGTTGCGCTCGCCCCAGACCTGCAACTGCTCGACAGCCGCGGCACGGAAGGTGTCACCGGCAGCGAGCATGACTTTCTTGCCTTCCAGCTGCAGTTTCTTCGCCAGTTTGCCGATGGTGGTGGTCTTGCCGGCGCCGTTGACGCCGACCACGAGAATCACGAACGGCTTGTTCTGGGAAACGATCTTCAACGGCTGCTCGACCGGTTTGAGCATTGCAGCCAGCTCGGCCTGCAGGGATTTGTACAGGGCGTCGGAATCGGCCAGCTCTTTACGCGCGACCTTCTGGGTCAGGCGCTGGATGATCACCGAAGTCGCCTCGACGCCGACGTCGGCAGTCAGCAGGCGGGTTTCGAGATCGTCGAGCAGATCGTCATCGATGGCTTTCTTGCCGAGGAACAGGCTGGCCATGCCTTCGCCGATGCTGGCGCTGGTCTTGGACAGGCCCTGCTTGAGACGGGCGAAGAAACCGGCCTTGGATTCTTCGGTGCGCGGCGGCTCGACCGGGGTTTCAACCTGGATTTCCACAGGAGCGGCTGGCGCGGCTGGCGCTACGGCGACCGGTGCAGGTGCAGGTGCAGGTGCAGGTGCAGGTGCAGGTGCAGGCTCGGGCGCTTCAACAATCGGGGCAACCGGGGCAGCAACCACAGGTTCTGGAATGACCGGAGCGGCTTCCACCACCGGCGCCTGAACAGGCTCAGCAGCGAACGCAACCGGCGCAGGAATCGGCGGCGTAACATGCGGCGCAGCCTCTTCAACCAGCGCCACCGGTTCTTCCGCCACTGGCAAGGTCAGCCACGGCTCGCTGGCCGGGGTCAGCGGCAATTCAGCGGCAGCCGGCGCTTCTGGCTCGGCCTCGGCCACCGGTTGCAGCACCGGCTCGGCGATCGGCAGCACGACCGGTGCCGGCGCTTCTTCTATTACGGGAGCGGGCGCAGGGGCTGGTTCAGGAATGGCAGTCGGCTGTTCGACGACGGGTTCCTGCGGTTTCTTGCGCAGCCATCCGAACAGGCTTTTCTTCTCGCCAGCCGCAGCTGGGGTCTTCTTGTCGTCGTTGGAACCAAACATGGAGGACGGCTATCTCACGGTAGCGACGCGCCACAGGGGCGCCCCGGCAAATAAATATTCGATGCAGAACAGACTGTGTTTCACCCAGCTTGTTCACGCGCAACATTTTGTCGAGGCACCAACGGCACCTCAAAGGAATCGTTTTAATGAAGGACTGGCCGGCAAAATCGGCGAAAAAGCGAAGTTTAGCTGATAAACCAAAGCCTTCTGCCGCAAACCCATACAACCTGATCAGGTTTCAAAACCGGATAGGCGTGGTCGCCGGTAAAACGGATCAGTATCCTAGCACCCTCTCGCCCGCCGACGCTAAGACCAAGCGGGCAGCCCAACAGGTTTAAAAACGAATGAATGCTCTAGCCCGCCGCGCCGCAGGCCTGCTGCTCAGCACAGTCTGCCTGCCCCTTTCGGCCCTGGCGGCCGACCCGCAACCGACCCACGAATTCACCCTCGACAACGGCCTGAAGGTCGTCGTGCGCGAAGACCATCGCGCGCCGGTGGTGGTGTCGCAGGTCTGGTACAAGGTCGGTTCCAGCTACGAAACCCCGGGCCAGACCGGTCTGTCCCACGCCCTCGAGCACATGATGTTCAAGGGCAGCGAGAAAGTCGGCCCCGGCGAAGCCTCGCTGATCCTGCGCGATCTCGGCGCCGAAGAGAACGCGTTCACCAGCGACGACTTCACCGCTTATTACCAGGTGCTGGCCCGCGACCGTCTGGGCGTGGCCTTCGAACTTGAAGCCGACCGCATGGCCAACCTGCGCCTGCCGGCCGACGAGTTCGCCAAGGAAATCGAAGTCATCAAGGAAGAGCGTCGCCTGCGCACCGATGACAAGCCGATGTCCAAGGCTTACGAGCGCTACAAGGCCATGGCCTACCCGGCCAGCGGTTACCACACGCCGACCATCGGCTGGATGGCTGACCTTGAGCGGATGAAGGTCGAAGAACTGCGTCACTGGTATCAGTCCTGGTACTTGCCGAACAACGCCACGCTGGTGGTAGTCGGCGACGTGACCCCGGACGAGGTGAAGACCCTCGCCCAGCGCTACTTCGGGCCGATCCCGAAACGCGACGTGCCGCCGGCGAAAAAACCGCTGGAACTGGCCGAGCCCGGTGAACGCCAGATCACCCTGCACGTGCAGACCCAACTGCCGAGCCTGATGCTCGGTTTCAACGTCCCGAGCATCGCCACCGCCGAAGACAAACGCTCGGTCAACGCCTTGCGCCTGATTTCGGCGTTGCTGGACGGCGGCTACAGCGGTCGCATCCCGACCCAACTGGAGCGCGGTGAAGAGCTGGTGTCCGGCGGCTCGTCGAGCTACGACGCCTACACTCGCGGCGACAGCCTGTTCACCCTGTCGGCCACGCCGAACACCCAGAAGAAAAAGACCATGGCCCAGGCTGAAGCCGGCCTGTGGAAACTGCTGGAACAGCTGAAAACCACCGCACCGTCCGCTGAAGAACTGGAGCGTGTGCGTGCGCAGGTCATCGCCGGTCTGGTCTTCGAGCGCGATTCGATTACCAGCCAGGCCACCGCCATCGGCCAGCTGGAGACTGTCGGTCTGTCGTGGAAGCTGATGGACACTGAACTGGCCGATCTGGAAAGCGTCACCCCGCAAGACATCCAGAACGCCGCCAAGCTGTATTTCACCCGCGAACGTCTCAGCGTCGCCCACGTCCTGCCACTGGAGACGACTCATGAGTGAGCGCAAAACCCCACGCCTGCTGCTCGGCCTGATCGCCGTGGCCATCATCGGCTCCGCTGCGTTCTATCTGGTGCCGAGCGACAACAGCAAGGCCAGCGAAGCGCTGGATAACGCCAAGTCCAGTCAGAAGCTGCAATCGCTGGCCGAACTCGACGGCAAGGCCCCGGCCAGCCGCAAGCTCGACGTGCAGACCTGGAGCACCGCCGAAGGCGCCAAGGTGCTGTTCGTCGAAGCCCGCGAACTGCCGATGTTCGACATGCGCCTGATCTTTTCCGCCGGCAGCAGTCAGGACGGCAACGCGCCGGGTCTGGCCCTGCTGACCAACGCCATGGTCAACGAAGGTGTGGCGGGCAAGGATGTCGGCGCCATCGCCCAAGGTTTCGAAGGCCTGGGCGCGGATTTCGGCAACGGCGCCTATAAAGACATGGCCATCGCGTCGCTGCGCAGCCTCAGTGCTGCCGACAAACGCGAGCCGGCGCTGAAGCTGTTCTCGGAAGTGGTGGGCAAACCGACCTTCCCGGCCGACTCCTTCGCGCGCATCAAGAACCAGATGCTCGCCGGTTTCGAGTACCAGAAACAGAACCCCGGCAAACTCGCCAGCCTGGAGCTGATGAAGCGTCTGTACGGCGATCATCCGTATGCACACTCCAGCGACGGCAACGCGCAAAGCGTGCCGAAGATCACGCTGGCGCAATTGCGTGAGTTCCATGCCAAGGCCTATGCCGCCGGCAACGTGGTGATCGCGCTGGTGGGCGATCTGTCCCGCAGCGAAGCCGAGGCGATTGCCAATCAGGTGTCCGCTGCACTGCCAAAAGGCCCGGCGCTGGCGAAAGTCGAGCAACCGACCGAGCCGAAAGCCGGCATCGGCCACATCGAGTTTCCGTCGAAGCAGACCAACCTGATGATCGCGCAACTGGGCATCGACCGTGATGACCCGGACTACGCCGCGCTGTCGATGGGCAACCAGATCCTCGGCGGTGGCGGTTTCGGCACCCGGCTGATGAGCGAAGTGCGCGAGAAGCGCGGCCTGACCTACGGCGTGTATTCGGCCTTTAGCCCGATGCAGGCTCGCGGCCCGTTCATGATCAACCTGCAGACCCGCGCGGAAATGAGCGAAGGCACCCTGAAACTGGTGCAGGACGTGCTCGCCGACTACCTCAAGACCGGCCCGACCCAGAAAGAACTCGACGACGCCAAGCGCGAACTGGCCGGCAGCTTCCCACTGTCTACCGCGAGCAACGCCGATATCGTCGGCCAGCTCGGCGCCATGGGTTTCTACAACCTGCCGCTGAGTTATCTGGACGACTTCATGCGTCAGTCCCAGAGCCTGACAGTCGAGCAGGTTCGTGACGTTCTGAACAAACACTTGAGCACGGATAAACTGGTCATCGTCAGCGCTGGCCCGACCGTGCCGCAAAAGCCGTTACCGGCCCCATCTGATAAACCTGCCGAGCAGCCGCTCGGGGTTCCGGAGCATTAATGGCCAGTCCAAAGAAACCTGTACAAAAACTGCACAACGGTGTGAACCAGTTGCGCATCATCGGCGGCGAATGGCGCAGCCGAAAGCTGAGTTTTCCTGATGCGCCGGGCTTGCGTCCGACGCCAGACCGGGTGCGTGAAACCCTGTTCAACTGGCTCGCGCCCTACGTTGCCGGGGCCAAGGTGCTCGATCCGTTCGCCGGCAGCGGCGCGCTGTTTCTGGAAGCGCTGTCCCGTGGCGCGGCCATGGGTCAGGCGCTGGATGCCAGTCATGTCGCGGTCTCCAGCCTGAAAGAACACCTCGGCACCCTGCGCTGCACCAACGGTCACGTGCAGACTGCCGATGCGCTGCGCTACCTGGAAACCCAGACCGCAACGGCGTTCGATCTGGTGTTCCTCGACCCGCCGTTCAACCAGAACCTGCTGCCAGCCGTGTGCACGCTGCTTGAAGAGCGCCAATGGCTGGCCGACGATTCGTGGATCTACACTGAAAGCGAAACCGCGCCATCGACCCTCGGCCTGCCGGGCAACTGGCGCCTGCACCGCGAGCAGAAATCCGGGCGGGTGTACTACGCGTTGTGGCAACGTATGGCAGTGATCGCCGGTTAACCGACCGGCCTGAAAAAGCGGCGGACCTCAGCCGAGGCTCGCTGCGCTGCATCGAGAGCAATCGTGTCCCCTTCGTCAAAACCGTTCATCCCCGCCTTCGGTCTCGGCAATCCGCACCTGCAAACCTTGTGGGGGCCGCTGTGGCGCAAAACCGTGCACCTTGATCGCCAGCGCGAAAGGCTGTGGCTGGACGACGGCGACTTTCTCGACCTCGACTGGCACGGGCCCCACAGCGCCGAGGCGCCATTGGTGTTGGTACTGCACGGGCTGACCGGTTCTTCCAATTCGCCTTATGTCGCGGGAATCCAGGCAGCGCTCGCCGCGCAGGGCTGGGCCAGTGTCGCGCTGAACTGGCGCGGCTGCTCGGGCGAACCGAACCTGTTGCCGCGCAGCTACCATTCCGGTGCCAGCGAAGACCTCGCCGAGACCATTCGCCACCTGAAAGCCAAGCGGCCATTGGCACCGCTGTATGCGGTCGGCTATTCCCTCGGCGGCAATGTGCTGCTCAAGCATCTGGGGGAAACCGGCAGCGCCAGCGGCGTGCTCGGTGCGGTGGCGGTGTCGGTGCCGTTTCGCCTCGATCAATGTGCCGACCGTATCGGCCAGGGTTTCTCGAAGGTCTATCAGGCGCACTTCATGCGCGAGATGGTGGCCTACATCAAGAACAAACAGCGCCAGTTCCAGCACGACGGGCGTGAGGACGGTCTCGCCGCACTGGCAGCCCTCGGCTCGCTGGAAAACATGCGCACTTTCTGGGATTTCGATGGCCGGGTGACCGCGCCGCTGCACGGTTTCGCCGATGCCGAGGATTACTATCGCCGCGCGTCGAGCCGCTATTTTCTCGGTGAGATCCGCACGCCGACCCTGATCATTCAGGCAGCGGACGATCCGTTCGTGTTTCCCCACAGCCTGCCGCAGGCCAATGAGTTGTCGGCCACGACCCAGTTCGAATTGCAGAGCAAGGGCGGACACGTCGGTTTCGTTGACGGCACGCTCCGCCAACCGGGTTATTACCTGGAGCGACGGATTCCGCAGTGGCTGGCCGACGCGGGACGCGGGTGAGGTCATGAGCGATCAGGGCGAGTCGATCCGTTTCTGGCAGGCCGCGCCTCTGGCCGGGGTCGAGCTGTTGACCGCGCGCTACATCGAGCATCGTTTCGCCCCGCACGTCCACGACGGTTATGTGATCGGCATGATCATGGCCGGCGCCCAGCGCTACCGTTATCGCGGCGCCGAACACCTGGCGGGCAGCGGCACGCTGGTGCTGATCAATCCGGACGAAGTGCATAACGGCCACAAGGGCACCGAGGACGGCTGGCTGTACCGGGCGTTTTATCCCGACACCGGGCAGATCGTCGCGCTGCTGAATGAACTGGAACTGCCGACCGCACCGATGCCGGCCTTCGGCGCGACGCTGTATCGCGATCCAGACCTGGTCAACGGTTTCTGTCAGTTGCATCGCTTGCTGGAAAGCCCCGCCACCGCGTTGCAGCAGCAAACGGTATGGCGCGAGATGATGATGCTGCTGTTGCAGCGTCATGCGGCGGTGCAGATCAACGGCAATCCCGGCAAAGAACACCGCGCGGTAGCGATGGCCAAGGAGTTGCTGCACGCGCAACTGGCGGCGCCGCCCTCACTGGAAGAACTGGCGGCGGCCGTGAACCTCTCGCCCTTCCACTTCGCCCGGGTGTTCCGCCGCGCCACCGGCATGCCGCCACACAGCTGGCTGATGCAGCAGCGGATCGCCTGCGCGCGGGGCTTGTTGCAGAGCGGCTGCCTGCCGGTGGAAGTCGCCACTCAGCTGGGATTTGCCGACCAGAGCCATCTGAGCCGGCAGTTCAAACAGGTTTATGGCGTGGGGCCGGCGGCCTATCGCAGCGCGCGGCTGGATCGCTGAGCGTTTACTCGCCGGTGGCGATACCGCGCGACGGCTCGTTGATCCACTCGCTCCACGATCCGGCATACAGCGAACCCAACGGGTAACCCGCCAGGCACAGGGCGAACAGGTTGTGACACGCCGTCACCCCGGAGCCGCAGTAAGCCACCAGATCGTTCGGGGAACGCTCGCCGAGTTTCGCGGCGAAACGCTGCTTGAGCTGATCGGCCGGCAGGAAACGCCCGTCGCTGCCCAGGTTGTCGGTAAACGCCGCGCATTGCGCGCCGGGAATGTGCCCGGCGATCGGGTCGATCGGTTCCACTTCACCCTTGAAGCGCGGCAAGGCGCGGGCATCGAGCAGGGTCAGGGCCGGCTGGCCGAGGCGCTGCTGCAATTGCTCGGCGCTGAGCAGCAGGCTCATGTCCGGCTGGCCGCTGAAGTTGCCCCGGGCCGCTGACGGTGGATCAAGACTCAACGGCAGCCCCGCCGCATGCCAGGCCTTGAGCCCGCCATCGAGAATGAACACGCCGTCACGCTTGCCCAACCACGCCAGCAACCACCAGGCCCGCGCCGCATAGGCGCCCGGGCCGTCGTCATACAGAACCACGTCGCTGTCGTTGTCGATGCCGAACGCTTGCAGTCGTTCGATCAGCGCCGCCGGTTCCGGCAGCGGATGGCGACCGGTCACGCCTTTGGTGACCGGGCCGCTGAGATCACGCTCTAGATCGGCGAAATGTGCCCCGGCAATGTGCCCCTCGGCGTAGCTGCGCTGGCCGTAATCCGGGTCTTCGAGGGCAAAACGGCAATCGAGAATCACCAGCCCCGGTTGCGCCTTGCGGGCATCCAGTGCGGTCGGGCTGATCAGTTGCGCAATCGGCATAGCGAACGACTCCAGTGAGGAAATGGAATTACGGTCTTTCTTCGAGGGCCTGGGCCAGCGGCACGTAAAACTCTTCGAACAAAGCGTTGACCTCATCGCGGGCCTGCTCGGTGACGAATCCGGCTTCCAGCACCAGCACCTGGTACACGCCACGCTTGATGGCCTGTTCGCTGAGGTGATTGGAATTCTCCCGGGTCGTGCACAGGAAGCGCACCCACGAGGTGAGGATGATCCACGCGTTGAGGGTCAGGGACTCGATCTGCACCCGGTCCATCTTCAGGATCCCGGCGGCAACGAAGCCTTCATAGATCGCCGCACCCTGGATCACGCAGCGCTGGGAAAAGCGCCGGTAACGCCCGGCCAGATCCGGATCGCTGTCGAGCAGGTGCTCAAGATCGCGATGCAGGAAACGGTAGCGCCACATCGCCGACAGCAGTTCCTTGAGATAGAAACGCTTGTCTTCGACCGTCGCGGCACGGCCCTGGGGCGGACGCAGAAAGCTGTCCACCAGGCTTTCGTACTCACTGAACAGCACGGCGATGATCGCCTGCTTGTTGGGGAAGTGGTAGTACAGATTGCCCGGAGAAATCTCCATGTGGGCAGCGATGTGATTGGTGCTGATGCTGCGCTCGCCCTGCTGATTGAACAGCTCGAGGCTGTTCTGCACGATGCGCTCGCTGGTTTTGATCCGTGGGGCCATGGCTTGAGCTTTAATTCAGAGTGCGTTGGGGGGCATCTTACGACCTAACCGGAACGGGATAAAACCAGGATGCGCAAGGAAGCCATTTGACTTTCTAGAGCATAGACTCTAAAAAGTTCCTCATAACAACATCTCCGGAGCTGACAATGACTGCCGATATTGCCTACCTGCAAACGCTGCAACAGCCGCTGGAAGAGCTCAACCGGCTGTTCGATGCGCAGCGTGCCGCCTACGCCGCCAACCCGATGCCACCTGCGGCCCAGCGCCAGCAATGGCTCAAGGCCCTGCGCGACTTGCTGAGCAGCGAACGGCAGGCTCTGATCGACGCCATCAGCTCCGACTTCAGCCATCGCAGCGCCGATGAAACCCTGCTCGCCGAACTGATGCCGAGCCTGCACGGCATTCACTATGCCAGCCAGCACATCAGTCAATGGATGAAACCTTCGCGACGCAAAGTGGGTGTGGCTTTCCAGCCGGCGTCGGCGAAAGTCGTGTACCAGCCGCTGGGTGTGGTCGGCGTCATTGTGCCGTGGAACTACCCGTTATTCCTCGCCATCGGCCCGTTGACCGGCGCGCTCGCGGCCGGCAATCGGGTGATGCTCAAGCTCAGCGAATCGACCCCGGCCACCGGCCTGCTGCTCAAGGAATTGCTGGCGCGGATCTTCCCCGAAGATCTGGTGTGCGTGGTGCTCGGCGAGGCCGATGTCGGCGTGGCATTTTCGAAGATGCGCTTCGACCACCTGCTGTTCACCGGCTCCACCAGCGTCGGCAAGCATGTGATGCGTGCAGCGGCAGAAAACCTGACGCCCGTGACTCTTGAGCTGGGCGGCAAATCCCCGGCCATCGTTTCCCACGACGTACCGCTCAAGGACGCCGCTGAACGCATCGCTTTCGGCAAGACCCTCAACGCCGGCCAGACCTGCGTGGCCCCGGACTACGTGCTGGTGCCGGAAGCGCGCATCGGCGGTTTCGTCGAAGCCTATCGCCAGGCGGTGCGCGGGTTTTATCCGACACTCGCCGACAACCCGGACTACACCGCGATCATCAACGAGCGCCAACTGGCGCGGCTCAACAGCTATCTCAGCGACGCCACCAGCAAGGGCGCGCTGCTGATTCCGCTGTTCGACCAGGGCCAGGGCCGACGTATGCCGCACAGCCTGCTGCTGAATGTCAGCGACGAGATGACGGTGATGCAGGACGAGATCTTCGGCCCGCTGCTGCCGATCGTGCCGTATCAGGATCTGGATCAGGCATTTGCTTACATCAATCAGCGGCCACGTCCTCTGGCTCTTTACTACTTCGGCTACGACAAGCGCGAACAGAAGCGCGTGCTCAGCGAAACCCATTCCGGTGGCGTCTGCCTCAACGACACGCTGCTGCACGTGGCGCAGGACGACATGCCGTTCGGCGGCATCGGCCCGTCGGGCATGGGCCATTACCACGGGCACGAAGGTTTCCTGACGTTCAGCAAGGCCAAGGGCGTGCTGGTCAAACAGCGCTTCAACGCGGCGAAGCTGATCTACCCGCCCTACGGCAAATCCATTCAGAAACTGATCCAGAAACTGTTCATTCGCTAACGTCACCGCCGGGTAATAACAACAATGCACCCAAGCCTGACCGAAACACCTGCCCTGTCGCGCCGTGGCCTGCTGAAATTCAGCCTGGGCGCCACGGCTTTCCTCGCTACCGCCGGCCTTGGTGCCAGCCTGAGTGGCTGTTCGTCGAGCGTATCGGCCAATGGATTCGCCACGTTGCGCAGCGGCGATCTGTTGTTTCTGCGCGCGCTGATTCCAGTGCTGCTGGAGGGCGCCGTAGCTGTGGAAAAGCTGCCCGCCGCTGTCGATGGAACCCTGAAGTCGCTGGATTACAGCCTCGATCATCTGTCGCCGGAAATGCTCAAGCTCACCCGGCAACTGTTCGATGTGCTGGGCATGGCCGTGACGCGCGGGCCATTGACCGGAATCTGGGGCAGTTGGGAAAACGCCAGCCCCGAGGCAATCCGCCACTTCCTCGAACGCTGGGAAAACAGCTCGCTGAGCCTGCTGCGCATGGGCCACAGCTCATTGCTGCAAATGGTGATGATGGCCTGGTACACCCGCGCCGAATCCTGGGCCCATTGCGGTTACCCCGGCCCGCCCGTCGTTTGAGCCTGGCGACCCACGTAAAACAATAATAAGAGAACCTGATCGATGCCCGTACCCGACCCGTTTCGCGAAGGCCTTGCCCGCGGCTGGAAAACCTACAATGGCGCGCAACTCACCGATGACCTGACCCTGGAAGCCGATGTCGCCATCATCGGCAGCGGTGCCGGCGGCGGCACCACGGCGGAAATCCTCAGCGCCGCCGGCTACAAAGTGCTGCTGATCGAAGAAGGCCCGCTCAAGACCAGCAGCGATTTCAAACTGCTGGAAGACCAGGCCTACAGCAGCCTCTATCAGGAAGGCATCGGCCGCATGAGCAAGGATGGCGCGATCACCATCCTTCAGGGCCGCGCGGTCGGCGGCACCACGCTAATCAACTGGACATCGAGTTTTCGCACGCCCGAGCCGACCCTCGAACACTGGGCCAAAGAACACAATGTCAAAGGCCACAGCCCCGCCGACATGGCGCCGTGGTTCGAAAAAATGGAGCAGCGCCTCGGCGTCGCCCCGTGGATGGTGCCGCCCAACGCGAACAACGACGTGATCCGCAAAGGCTGCGAACAACTCGGCTACAGCTGGCACGTGATCCCGCGCAACGTGCGCGGCTGCTGGAATCTCGGCTACTGCGGCATGGGCTGCCCGACCAACGCCAAACAATCGATGATGGTCACGACCATTCCGGCAACCCTGGAAAAGGGTGGCGAACTGCTCTATCTGGCCCGGGCCGAAAAGCTGTTGATCAGTGGCGACAAGGTCACCGGCCTGCAATGCGTGGCGATGGACGAACGTTGCGTCGAGCCGACTGGGCGCACGATCACCGTCAACGCGCGGCATTACGTGCTGGCCGGCGGCGGGATCAACAGCCCGGCGCTGCTGATGCGTTCGGATGCACCGGATCCGCACAAACGGCTGGGCAAGCGCACCTTCCTGCATCTGGTGAACATGTCCGCCGGGCGTTTCGACGAAGTCATCAACCCGTTTTACGGCGCACCGCAGTCGATCTACTCGGACCATTTCCAATGGAAGGACGGCACCACCGGCCCGATGGCCTACAAACTCGAAGTGCCACCGCTGCACCCGGCGCTGGCCGCCACGTTGCTCGGTGGTTTCGGTCAGGAAAGCGCGCAACACATGGCGGACCTGCCGCACACCCACGCGATGCTCGCCCTGCTGCGCGACGGTTTTCACCCGGACAGCCAGGGCGGCAGCGTCGAGTTGCGCGGTGACGGTTCGCCGGTGCTCGACTATCAGGTGTCGCCTTACACCTGGGAGGGTTTGCGCCGGTCATTCCACAGCATGGCCGAGATCCAGTTCGCCGGCGGCGCCAAAGCGGTGATGCCGATGCACGCTGATGCGCGTTACGTGAACAGTCTGGCCGAGGCCCGCTCGTTGATCGACAGCCTGAGTCTGGAGTTGTATCGCACCCGCCTGGGCAGCGCCCACGTCATGGGCGGTTGCGCCATGGGCGAGGACCCGAAAACCGCCGTCACCGACAGCCTCGGTCGACATCATCAACTGAGCAATCTGTCGATTCATGACGGCTCTTTGTTCCCCACCAGCATCGGCGCCAACCCGCAGTTGTCGGTGTACGGTCTGACGGCGCAACTGGCGACATCCCTCGGCGAACGGTTGAGAAACCCGTGAAAAAGACGAAAATTCCGATCGTCTATAGTGCTTTCTTACCCAACAGGCGACTTTCCCGACCGGGACGGCTGCGATACCATCCGACTCCCCAACGGATTCCCGCCAGGACGACGCGATGAACCGAGTGTTGTACCCAGGTACCTTCGACCCTATTACCAAGGGCCATGGCGATCTGGTCGAACGCGCCTCGCGCCTGTTCGACCACGTGATCATCGCCGTCGCCGCCAGCCCCAAGAAGAATCCGCTGTTCCCGCTGGAACAACGGGTCGAGCTGGCCCGCGAGGTCACCAAACACCTGCCGAACGTGGAAGTGGTCGGCTTCTCGACGCTGCTGGCGCATTTCGCCAAAGAGCAGAACGCCAACGTGTTCCTGCGTGGCCTGCGCGCGGTGTCGGACTTCGAATACGAATTCCAGCTGGCCAACATGAACCGCCAGTTGGCCCCGGATGTGGAGAGCCTGTTTCTCACTCCGTCCGAGCGTTATTCGTTCATTTCCTCGACCCTGGTGCGGGAAATCGCGGCCCTGGGCGGCGATATCAGCAAGTTCGTCCACCCGGCGGTGGCCGAAGCCCTGACCCTGCGCTTCAAGAAGTAACGACCGTTCAAACGGCGCCTGCGTGCACTACGGGCGCCAATGCGGCACAATTGCGCGCATTGATTCATAGCGCCCGGGCTCCCCGCCCCGGCTGGAGTTAGCATGTCCCTGATCATCACCGACGATTGCATCAACTGCGACGTCTGCGAACCCGAGTGCCCGAACGCCGCCATTTCCCAAGGCGAAGAGATCTACGTGATCGACCCGAACCTGTGCACCCAGTGCGTCGGCCACTACGACGAGCCGCAGTGCCAGCAGGTCTGCCCGGTGGATTGCATTCCGCTGGACGAAGCCCATCCGGAGACTGAAGAACAGTTGATGGAGAAGTACCGCAAGATCACCGGCAAGGCCTGAGCCACTGAATACTTCGATCGCAGCTCCTGGCTGCGATCGCGTCATTCACGCTGCTCGAATCCCTCCCCTGTGCAACCCAGACAACGCACGAACGCCGCTTTCGCCGGCGCCACCACCAGCGCCTCTCCCGCATCGCCAATCCCGCCACCCAGCGCGGTGAACGGCAACGACACGACGAACGCCCCGGCACCGATCACCGTCGCCACCACCAGCAATGGTCGGGCAATCAGCAGATCGCCGAGCATGGCGTAGGCCGGTGGATTCTGGATGGCGTAACGAGGGTCACCGCTGCCGCCTTCCGTGGCCTGAACGGTCAGGCTGAAGCACAGCAACAGTGCGACGATGAGGGTTTGCAAGGACTTCATGGCACGATCCTTCGGGCTGAACAGTGAGACAACTCACTATAGACCGTAGGACTTTTTCGGACGCTTTGTTCAGCTTTGGCAGCGCGGACACCAGACGCTGGCGCGCTGGCCGAGCTTCATTTCCCGCAGGCCCGTGCCGCAGACCTTGCAGTGCTCGCCGCCACGACCGTAGACAAACAGTTCTTGCTGGAAATACCCCGGCTGCCCGTCGCCTCCGATGAAATCACGCAACGTGGTGCCGCCGCGCTCGATGGCGGCAGCGAGGATGCGTTTGATCTCGATCGCCAGTTTCAAGTAGCGCGCCCGGGAAATGCCTTTGGCTTCACGGCGCGGATCGATACCGGCGGCGAACAGCGCTTCAGTCGCGTAGATATTGCCGACCCCCACCACCACCGCGTTGTCCATGATGAACGGCTTGACCGCCATCGAACGTCCGCGTGACAGCTGATACAAGCGCTCGCCATCGAACAGGTCGGTCAACGGCTCCGGGCCCAGGCGAATCAGCAACTCGTGATTGAGCGGGTCGGTGCTCCAGAGCATCGCCCCGAAACGCCGAGGATCGGTGTAGCGCAAGGCCAGGCCCGACTCCAGTTCGATATCGACATGCTCATGCTTGGCCGCCGGCATCCCCACCTCCACCAGCCGCAGGTTTCCCGACATGCCCAAGTGGCTGATCAGTGTGCCGACTTCGGCGTTGATCAGCAGGTACTTGGCGCGCCGCTCCACCAGCACGATGCGCTGCCCGGACAGGCGCACATCAAGGTCTTCGGGAATCGGCCAGCGCAGACGCCGGTCACGCACGATCACCCGGCTGACGCGCTGGCCTTCCAGGTGCGGGGCGATGCCGCGGCGGGTGGTTTCGACTTCCGGCAATTCAGGCATGGGGGTCTCGAATCAGTTTGCTAAATCAGTGTGCGCCAAGTTCGCGGATGGTCTGCTTCAACGTTTCGAAGTCGTAATCCGAAAGGCCGATGTATTCCAGCACCAGCGGCCCGACGGCCTGCCATTCGAAGTCTTCGGTCTGGTTGCCCAGCACCCGGTACGACGCGCAGATGTGCTCGGCCATTTTCAGGATCGCCAGCAGGTTTTTCATCTGACTGTTGCGCGAGGTTTCGTCGCTGAAGATCGCCAGGGCATTGTGGTGGTTGGCGATGGCCGCGCTGACATGCTCCGGCAGGCGCCAGGACTTGGCGGTGTAATAACCGACCACCGAGTGATTGGTGTTGTAGACATCGTTCTCGGTGTCCACGACCCGGCGCTCGGCGCTCGCGTTGGCATAAGCCAGTTCGAGTGTCTTCATGTAATCCGGAAAACGCTGAAGCATCAGCGGCACGCCGCAGTCGTGGAACAGGCCCAAGGCGTAAGCCTCGTCGCTCGCCTCGGTGCCGACGCGCTTGGCCAGCGTCAGGCAGGTCATGGCCACGTCCTGGGCGGTGTCCCAGAAACGGTTGAGGGTGACGATAGTGTCGTCGTTCATTTCGCCCTTGATCGACATCGCGTTGATCAGATTGATGATCGAACGGCTGCCCAGCAGATTCACCGCGCGCTTGATCGAAGTGATCTTGTTGCTCAGGCCGTAATACGGCGAGTTGACGATTTTCAGCAGCGAGCCGGACAGGCCGGGATCCTGGGAGATCAGCTTGGCGATCGTCTCCAGATCCGGGTCGGGCATGTACTGCTCCATTTGCAGATCCACCATGATCTGCGGCTGCGCAGGCACGCTGATGCCTTGCAGGGACTGTTGAATCTGTTCGGTGGTCAGCTCTTGGGACATAAGTACACACTCTGGGACAGGCCGCGATTCTAACCTCTAAAAACCGACGGACGACACACCAGTGGGCAATTCGCAGGAACTTTCACTTTCCACCAGCCTTCGGAATCTGTAGTGCCCGGAGCAGTTCTCCATCTGTCTCGGGCAGTAATTCCAACAGACTCAGGAGCTTAACGATGGCGACTTCTCTCAGCGGCAAGCGCGTCGCTTTTCTGGTAACCGACGGTTTCGAGCAGGTTGAACTGACTGGCCCCAAACAGGCATTGGAGCAGGCCGGAGCGCAAGTTGACATCCTCTCTGCCGAAGCCGGCAGCGTCAAAGGCTGGAATCACGATAAACCTGCGGACGACTTCAAGGTCGACCAGACCTTCCAGGGCGCAAGCATCGATCAATACGATGCCGTAGTGCTGCCTGGTGGTGTGCAGAACTCTGACACCATCCGCATCGATCAGGACGCCCAGCACCTGGTCAAGACCGGTACCTCTGCCGGCAAGCCGATCGCAGTGATCTGCCATGGCAGCTGGCTGCTGATTTCGGCAGGGCTGGTCAATGGCAAAACCATGACCAGCTACAAGACCGTCAAGGACGATCTGGTCAATGCGGGGGCGAACTGGGTTGATCAGGAGGTAGTAAAAGACGGCCACCTGATCAGCAGCCGCCAACCGGATGATATTCCGGCGTTCAGCAATGCGCTGATTGACGCGCTGTCGGCATAGGGCATAAGCGCGTGGATACGGGGCGGGCCTGCTCGTGATGAGGTCAGCCGCGTTTCATCGCGCGCCAAACCCGACATAAGGCGCAACACGGTATACTCCCGCTCTTTTTTCCGGAGCGACGTCATGTCCCTGCCTAGCTTGCGCCTCAAAGCCAACGCCGACCGTCGCCTGCGCGCCGGCCACCTGTGGGTCTACAGCAACGAAATCGACGTGGCCGCCACCCCGTTGCACGGCTTCAAGGCCGGCGACCAGGCGATCCTCGAAGCCGCCGGCGGCAAGCCTCTGGGCATCGTTGCCATGAGCCCGAACAACCTGATCTGCGCACGTCTGCTGTCGCGCGACATCAAGCTGCCGCTGGACAAGTCGCTGCTGGTGCACCGTCTGAACGTGGCCCTGTCGCTGCGCGAGCGCCTGTTCGACAAGCCGTTCTATCGTCTTGTCTACGGCGATTCCGACCTGCTGCCGGGTCTGGTGGTCGACCGTTTCGGCGATATCCTCGTGGTACAGCTCGCCTCGGCGACCATGGAAGCCCACAAAGATGACGTGATCGCGGCATTGACCCAAGTGCTCAAGCCAAGCGGCATCCTGTTCAAGAACGACTCCGCCGCCCGCGATGCCGAAGGCCTCGAGCGTTACACCGAAACCGTGTTCGGCGTGGTGCCGGAGTGGGTCGCGCTGGAAGAGAACGGAGTGAAATTCGAAGCGCCAGTGGTTCAAGGTCAGAAAACCGGCTGGTTCTACGACCACCGCATGAACCGCGCACGCCTGGCCCCTTACGCCAAAGGCAAGCGCGTGCTGGACCTGTACAGCTACATCGGTGGCTGGGGCGTGCAAGCCGCCGCATTCGGCGCCAGCGAAGTGTTCTGCGTCGACGCATCGGGCTTCGCCCTCGACGGCGTTGAGCGCAACGCCGCACTGAACGGTTTCGCCGACAAGATGACCTGCATCGAAGGCGACGTCTTCGAAGCCCTGAAGGAACTCAAGGCCAGCGAAGAGCGCTTCGACGTGATCGTTGCCGACCCGCCTGCGTTCATCAAGCGCAAGAAAGACCTGAAGAACGGTGAAGGCGCCTACCGTCGCCTGAACGAGCAAGCCATGCGCCTGCTCACCAAGGACGGCATCCTGTTCAGCGCTTCGTGCTCGATGCACCTGCCGGAAGACGACCTGCAGAACATCCTGCTGACCAGCGCCCGTCACCTGGACCGCAACATCCAGCTGCTGGAGCGCGGCGGTCAGGGCCCGGATCACCCGGTACACCCGGCCATCCCGGAAACCCGCTACATCAAAAGCATCACCTGCCGCCTGCTGCCCAACAGCTAACGGGATCGATGCGTATAAAGAAGGGGAGCCCACGGGCTCCCCTTCTTTTTGCCTTGATTTTGCTTTCCTACATTTAGCGTCCTGCCGACGTGCAGGATATTTCCGCGAATACTTTATTTACTGATATCTAACTTACACACTGACTTCCAGCCAAAGATCACTCCGACAAAATTACTGGATTATTCCTACTTAATATTTGCTTGCGATTAACCCATTACAAACTATTATTAAGTCGTCACCACGGAGGTGACACTAACTAACCACGAAGCAACAATGAACAAGGAGTTCAATCATGAAAGCAATTACTCTGGAATCCCGCACCCTCGCAAACCTGGCTTTTCTGGTCGCACCTAAAGCCCGTTAAGTAAGGTCGGCGCTGGGTATAGCCGGCTACCCAGCGCCTCTGACAAAGCACCTATCCAGAGCAGCTTGCCCCAACATGCATATAAACCCTTATTTATTCATACTGCCACGAACGCCCGGCCAGATAGTCTGGAACTACAAAGACCATACTCAACATGAACTTGATCTTGAGTACTCCTCCCGATTGGCGCAACTTATTCACAACCCTGATTCATATGACAACAGCAACATAATAGACACACAGTTATTAAATGCCGGAATACTGACTTCTTCAAAAATCTCAGCGCCTGTCTGGGGCTGGGATGAATTGTCCAGGATCTACCATATCGGGACTCGGGATATTCCTTGCGAACACACTCCACGAAACATTCAGGAATGGTCCAGGCAATACCTCGAACACTGCAACACAGTGCTTGCCACCCCACCGCCGGCCGACATTCCTGCAGATACCTGTCCGACCCCACTCATCGCCCTGCCCGAACCGCTGGCACTGAATGACGACAGCCTGTCGAGTTCACTGACCCGGCGAAAGACCTGCCGATCCTTCACCGGCGCCGCCGTGTCGCTGGACGATGTCGGCACCTTGCTCTACCTGTCACTCGGTTACCTGCGAGAACGCGAAGCCGATTGCGACGACAGCATTGCCGACGGGCTTGGCGCACGGCGTAGCAGTCCTTCCGGCGGCGGGCTCAATGCCTGCGCCGGGTTCGTGTTTGTACAGAACGTCGACGGACTGGCGCCCGGCGTGTATGCCTACCACCCCGTCGAACACGCCTTGAGCTTCATCAACCCCTTGCCCGACACCGAACCCGGCAATCTGCTGGGGGGCCAGCATTTCATCAACAACCTGCCATTGGGGCTGTTCATCACCGCCCGCTTCGACCGGCTCTGGTGGAAATACCCGCACTCGCGCGCCTATCGAATGGCGTTCGTCGAAGCCGGGCACCTTTCGCAGACGTTTCAACTGGTGGCTACAGCGCTGGGCATGAACACCTGGCTCACGGGCGCGTTTTCCGACGATCAGGTCGAAACGTTGCTGAAGCTCGAGAACAGTGCGGAGCAACCCTTGTTCTTTGTCGGTTGCGGGGAAAGCGACGGTCAGGCGATGTGTCAGGAAATGCGCGACCTGCTGCGTGAGGCACAACCATGAGCGCCCTCGCCCCGGAACCGGTCTTTCAGTTCACCCTGAGTGACTGGAACACCCGCGCCTCGGTTCGCACCAGCCCCCACGATTACCGCTTGCCGGACAACGTGCAGGAACAACTGGAGACCCGGCACTGGTTTCCGCCGGCATTCCTGCCCTATCTGGCCCACCCGGCCATTGAAGCAGCGGGCCGTTCGATTCTGCATCGGCTTACGGCCCGGCATCTGGTGCATTTTCTCGACTACACCACGTTACTCGAACACCGGATCGTCAACCGCGCCGTCGAAACCATCGTCCACGGCGAGCTGCCGGTCGCGGTGCCGGCGCCGATGAAAACCGCCGCACTCCAGCTCTACACCGACGAGGGTTATCACGCCCTGTTTTCCAGTCAGGTGGCAGAGCAGATCGCCAGTATCTACGCCATCACCGGGCGCCCCGTGATGCCCAGGCGGATCACCCGGATGAACCTGCTGATTGCGCGCACCGGGCAGGAGCAACGACCGCTGGCGTGCTTTCTTCTGGGCTTCGTTTCGGAAACGATCATTGCCCGTGAACTGCTGGATGTCTGCCGCGACAGCCTGGTGTCCGGCGTCAACGACATGTTGCGCGATCACCTCACCGACGAAGCGCGCCACAGCCGCTATTTCACCGAAGTGTTCCACTACCTCTGGTTGCACCTGAACCCGCGACAGCGAACGTTCACCGCGACGACCCTGCTCGACATTCTGCAAATCTTCTTCGAAGTGGATGAGCACTGGCTGCAGGAAAGCCTCTGTGGCGCGGGCATTGCAAACACCACGGTGATGGACATTCTCGGCACGATGACAACGACCCAGGCCCGTCGACGACGGGCGCGCGCCGGCAGCCTCGCTACATTGAACGCACTGAAAAAAGCCGGATTTTTTGCCGAACCTCAAAACCAGACATTATTTGCCAGGGCAGGACTGATCGATGGATGACGGACAATCTGTGGTGACCCGACGACAGCGGCGCGGGGCTGTCAGTCTTTTGCTGGCAATGGTGTTGCTCGGCGTCTTTCCACTGGATGTCCTGCTGCCTTCGTTCCCGGCACTGGCCGAACACTTTCGCCGCACCCCGGCGGACATCGCCCTGTCGATCAGCCTGTTCGCGGTCGGAATTGCCTTCGCCCAGTTGCTGATCGGGCCTCTGTCGGATGTGATCGGGCGCAAGGGACTGCTGCTCGCCGGCATGAGCGTTTCGATGCTCGGCGCCCTCGGGTGCGTGATGACCTCGGACTATTCGCTGTTTCTGATGTTCCGGGTGGTGCAGGCGCTGGGCTGCGGTTGCTTCGTGCTGTCACAGGCGCTGGTGCAGGACCTGTTCGAAGGCGAAAAACGTGACCGTCTACGGATTTTAATGGTCACCGCCGGCGGGATTTTCATCTCGATATCGCCGCTGGCTGGCACCTTTCTTCAGGCAACGCTGGGCTGGCGCGGCAGCTTCTGGGTGTTCATCGCATTATCAGCCGCAGTGCTGCTCAAGGCCTGGCTGTTTCTGGAGAACACCCGACCTACCGCCACTGGCACACGTACGAACTTCCTCACGGCCTATCGACGGGTGCTGGGGGATTTCGACTTCGTCGGTTACTGGCTGATTTCAGCGTTTGCCTTCGCCTGCCACTTTTCATTCATCGTGATCTCGCCGCTGATCTTCATGGATCGACTGCAACTGTCCGCTTACGAGTTTTCGTTGATCCTGCTGATCTACGGTGCGGCTTACGTCACCGGGGGCATCCTCGCCAGCGTGCTGAGCAGGCGCATCAACAGCGGCCAGCAGATGGTCGTCGGCCTGAGCCTGATCCTGTTCGCCGGCGTGACCATGCTGTACCTGTCGTCGAACTTTGCACTGGCTCCGGCGACCGTGCTGATCCCGATGCTGATCTGCACCGCCGGCACCACCATTGCCCGGCCGGCGGCCACGTCCCGGGCCATGAGTCTGTTTCCGGAAAACGCCGGCACCTCGGCCTCGGCCGGCAGCACGATCATTTTCATTTGCGGTGGCTTGATCAGTGCCTTGATCAGCCTGAGCCCGACCAATCTGCAATCCACGCTGGGCTACAGCTTCGTGATACTCAGCGGGGTGGCACTGGCATTGAACGCGCAGATCAGTCGTCGCAACGATCTGGAGGGGCAACCGAACAGCGATTAACGTTGCCGGTCGTCATCCCGCACGCTTCGTCAGCACTGGAACAACGCTTTGCGCCATTCCCTCCTGACGCCAGCGGTGTAGAATCGCGAGATTCATCGCCATTCATCCCCGGCGGGTTTATGAGCTCAGGCTGAGACCAGCGGCGATCCCGCAACGTCATCGGCAACATCAGGACACACGGCCATTTCTGAGTGTTCCAGACGTCAATAGAAGCTCACTCCCCTTTGATACCTGATTAGCCGCCCGGAGTGCTCCATGCCAGATTACCGCTCGAAAACATCTACCCACGGCCGCAACATGGCCGGCGCCCGCGCACTGTGGCGCGCCACCGGGATGAAAGATGACGACTTCAAGAAGCCGATCATCGCCATTGCCAACTCCTTCACCCAGTTCGTACCGGGTCACGTTCACCTGAAGGACCTGGGTCAACTGGTTGCCCGTGAGATCGAACGCGCTGGCGGCGTTGCAAAAGAATTCAACACCATCGCCGTGGACGACGGCATCGCCATGGGCCACGACGGCATGCTCTACTCGCTGCCGAGCCGCGAAATCATCGCCGACTCCGTCGAGTACATGGTCAACGCCCACTGCGCCGACGCCATCGTCTGCATCTCGAACTGCGACAAGATCACCCCGGGCATGCTGATGGCCGCCCTGCGCCTGAACATTCCGGCGATCTTTGTTTCCGGCGGCCCGATGGAAGCCGGCAAAACCAAACTGGCCAGCCACGGTCTCGACCTCGTCGACGCCATGGTCATCGCCGCCGACTCCAGCGCTTCTGACGAGAAGGTTGCCGAGTACGAGCGCAGCGCCTGCCCGACCTGCGGTTCGTGCTCCGGCATGTTCACCGCCAACTCGATGAACTGCCTGACCGAAGCCCTGGGCCTCGCACTGCCGGGCAACGGTTCGACCCTGGCCACCCACAGCGACCGCGAGCAGCTGTTCCTGCAGGCCGGCCGCACCATCGTCGAGCTGTGTAAACGCTACTACGGTGAGAACGACGAATCGGTACTGCCGCGCAACATCGCCAACTTCAAGGCGTTCGAGAACGCGATGATGCTCGACATCGCCATGGGCGGTTCGACCAACACCATCCTGCACTTGCTGGCTGCTGCCCAGGAAGCCGAGATCGACTTCGACCTGCGCGACATCGATCGTCTGTCTCGCAAGGTGCCGCAACTGTGCAAGGTCGCGCCGAACATCCAGAAGTACCACATGGAAGACGTGCACCGCGCCGGCGGTATTTTCAGCATCCTCGGTTCGCTGGCCCGTGGCGGCCTGCTGCACACCGACCTGCCGACCGTGCACAGCCGCAGCATGGTAGAAGCCATCGCCAAGTGGGACATCACCCAGACCGACGATGAAGCCGTGCACCATTTCTTCAAGGCAGGCCCGGCCGGCATTCCGACGCAAACCGCGTTCAGCCAGTCGACCCGCTGGGAAACCCTGGACGACGACCGTGAAAACGGCTGCATCCGCAGCTTCGAACACGCCTATTCGAAAGAAGGCGGCCTGGCCGTGCTGTACGGCAACATCGCCTTGGACGGCTGCGTGGTGAAAACCGCCGGTGTCGACGAGTCGATTCATGTGTTCGAAGGCAACGCGAAGATCTTCGAAAGCCAGGACAGCGCCGTACGCGGCATCCTCGCCGACGAAGTGAAGGAAGGCGACATCGTCATCATTCGCTACGAAGGCCCGAAAGGCGGCCCGGGCATGCAGGAAATGCTCTACCCGACCTCGTACCTGAAATCCAAAGGCCTGGGCAAAGCCTGCGCCCTGCTGACCGACGGCCGTTTCTCCGGCGGTACTTCCGGTCTGTCCATCGGCCACGCTTCGCCAGAGGCTGCGGCCGGCGGCGCGATCGGTCTGGTGCAGGACGGCGACAAGGTGCTGATCGACATTCCAAACCGCTCGATCAACCTGTTGATCAGCGACGAAGAACTGGCGGCACGCCGGGTCGAGCAGGACAAGAAAGGCTGGAAACCGGTCGAACAGCGTCCACGCAAAGTGACCACCGCCCTCAAGGCCTACGCCCTGCTGGCGACCAGCGCCGACAAGGGTGCCGTGCGCAACAAGGCGATGCTCGACGGGCTGTGATGCTTAACCGTCGCGCATAAAAATGCCCCGCCAAGTGCGGGGCATTTTTTTGCCTTCAGGTTTTGATCGTTCCCACGCTCCCGCGTGGGAATGCCTCAAGGGACGCTCTGCGTCCAGTGACGCGGAGCGTCACGGGCTGCATTCCCACGCGGAGCGTGGGAACGATCATCGCGCTCTGCTCGAGAGCGATCACCGTAGCAATTACTGGATTTCTTCCGGCTTCACGATCACCCAGTTCTTGTCCGCCGTCACCGGCAAACCTTCTTTCGCCTGGGCCGCCGCGTGTTTGGCCATCATGCCCTGGATCTGGGTCATGTACTTGTCCTTGCGGTTGACCCACAGGTGAATGCCGCCCTTGGCCACGTCCACATCGTGGAACAGCATGTAGCCGTCGCTGGTCGGCGTGTCGCCACCCACCAGTACCGGTTTTTTCCACTCGTCGATGTAAGTCAGGATCGCCGCGTGCTTGCCGGCCATCCAGGTCGCCGGGGTCCACAGGTAAGGGGTCAGTTCGAGGCCGAGGTTGGCCTTCTCGTCATATTTGCCGGCGGTGATCTGCTTGCGCGCAGTGGTCAGTTCGCCGGTCTCGCGGTTCTTCAGCAACGTGGTCACGCCGATCACGTTCTGCGGTTTGACGTTGTAGCCGTACTTCGGATCGGCCGCGACCATGCGCACCAGTTCTTCGGAAGCGGCGGTCATCACATAGACCTCGATGCCGTTCTCCATCAGTTTGTTGTACAGCTCTTTCTGGCCAGTGAAGATCTTCGGCGGGTTCACATCCAGGTTCTTGACCACGTCACCTTCGTAATAGGTCGCCGGCACCGGTTTGCCCGAGGCCATCAGCTCATCGACGTAGCCCTTGAGTTCCTTGAGGGTGAAGCCGGAAAACACCTGCGCGACCCATGGATAGCAGACCATGTCGTCGACTTCGCAGAGGCGGTAGTAGTAGCTGAACAGGCTTTCCTTGTGGTCGGCGGTGTCCTTGAACGGCATCAGTTTCAGGGAGGGGTCGAGCTTGTCGCGGGTGATCAGGCCCTTGTTTTCCATGAACGGCAACAACGACTCTTCGAGGTCGTAGCGGTAACTGGTGTTGTCCATGTCGAACACCGCGTAGTTACCCTTGTTGGCGTTGGCGGCGATCATCGCATCCAGCGCCTTGGCCTGATCCGCCGGCCAGTGTTTCAGGTCGGTGGCGAATGCCTGAGTGGCCAGGCCCATCCCCACAGTCAGTGCGACAGCCAGAAATTTCGGTGCAAACTTCATTGGCGCTTCTCCCTGGGTCAAAGAAATCGACGCTAACAAATAAATGTGACAGTCCCCGTCTGTCAGCGACCGTCCACGTCCGTTTCGCGCCAGTTGCATCTCCGAGAGCGACATCCGCTTATTCCAAAAACGACGGACGACCTTTGATTTCGGTATTAAATCATTGGAAATCAAACTGTTAGGCTTGCCGGTTCGCAACAGCCCCGGAAGGTTGTTGGCACAGTCTTTTCTGGAGTCCTCATGAATCTGCCCCTGATTCTCAACTTGCTGGTGTTCCTCGCCCTGCTCTTCGGCCTGGCGCAAACCCGTCACACCTCGTGGAGCCTGGCGAAAAAAGTCCTGCTCGCGCTGGTGCTGGGCGTGGCATTCGGCGTCGCGCTGCACACGATTTACGGTGCCGGCAACCCGGTGCTGAAAGCCTCGATCGGCTGGTTCGATCTGGTCGGCAACGGTTACGTGCAACTGCTGCAAATGATCGTGATCCCGCTGGTGTTCGCCTCGATCCTCAGCGCCGTGGCCCGTCTGCACAACGCCTCATCGCTGGGCAAGATCAGCTTCCTGACCATCGGCACGCTGCTGTTCACCACCGCGATTGCGGCGCTGATCGGCATCGGCCTGACCAACCTGTTCGGCCTGACCGCCGAAGGCCTGGTCGCCGGCACTCAGGAAATGGCCCGTCTGCAAACCATTCAGACCGACTACGCCGGCAAGGTCGCCGATCTGAATGTGCCGCAACTGCTGCTGTCGTTCATCCCGCAGAACCCGTTCGCCGATCTGGCGCGGGCCAAGCCGACCTCGATCATCAGTGTGGTGATCTTCGCCGCGTTCCTGGGGGTTGCCGCGCTGCAACTGCTCAAGGATGACGTCGAGAAAGGTCAGAAAGTGATCAACGCCATCGACACCCTGCAAGCCTGGGTGATGCGTCTGGTGCGTCTGGTCATGAAGCTGACCCCCTACGGCGTGCTGGCGTTGATGACCAAAGTGGTTGCCGGTTCCAACCTGCAGGACATCATCAAGCTCGGCAGTTTCGTGGTGGTGTCGTACCTCGGTCTGGGCCTGATGTTAGTGGTGCACGGCCTGCTGGTGTCGGCGGCCGGGATCAACCCGCTGCGTTTCTTCCGCAAGATCTGGCCGGTGCTGACGTTTGCGTTCACCAGCCGCTCCAGCGCCGCGAGCATTCCGCTGAGCATCGAAGCGCAGACCCGTCGTCTGGGCATTCCGCAATCGGTGGCAAGCTTCGCCGCATCGTTCGGTGCGACCATCGGCCAGAACGGTTGCGCCGGCCTGTACCCGGCAATGCTGGCGGTGATGGTTGCGCCAACCGTGGGCATCAACCCGCTGGATCCGCTGTGGATCGCGACGCTGGTAGCGATCGTAACCCTGAGTTCGGCCGGTGTGGCGGGCGTGGGTGGCGGTGCGACCTTCGCGGCACTGATCGTGCTGCCGGCCATGGGTTTGCCGGTTTCGCTGGTGGCGTTGCTGATTTCGGTCGAGCCGCTGATCGACATGGGTCGCACGGCGCTGAACGTGAGCGGTTCGATCACCGCTGGCGCGATTACCAGCCAGGCGATGCAGCAGACCGACAAGGCACTGCTGGATGCCGATGAGCATGCGGAGCTTGCTCAGGCGTAAGTCTTGATACTGATCGTTCCCACGCTCCTGCGTGGGAATGCCTCTAGGGACGCTCCGCGTCCAGTGACGCAGAGCGTCACGGGCTGCATTCCCACGCAGAGCGTGGGAACGATCACATTGAGTTAAACCCGCTCCCAGACTTCGAAGTTGTAAGCCGGTTTGTCGCCTTCAGCCGGATTCGGCACGTTCGACACCAGCGTCCACTGGTTCAGATCGAACTCCGGAAACCACGCATCGCCTTCCGGGCTCAGTGCCACACGGGTCAGATACAAACGATCCGCCTGCGCCAGCCCCTGCGCATACAACTGCGCCCCGCCAATCAGCATCAACTCGTCGACGCCCTGCTCTTTCGCCCACTCTTCGGCGCGAACCACGGCGGCTTCCAGCGACGGATAGACTTCCGCGCCTTCCAGCACCAGATCGGCCTGACGGCTGACCACGATGTTCAAACGACCCGGCAACGGGCGCCCCAGCGAATCCCAGGTCTTGCGGCCCATGATGATCGGCTTGCCGAGTGTCGTGGCCTTGAAGTATTTGAAGTCCCCCGGCAGGTGCCAGGGCATGCTGTTGTCGACGCCGATCACGCGGTTTTCACCGAGGGCTGCGATCAGGCTGAGGGGGAGTGATTTAGTCATGCCGGCGAGGATACCAGAGCCGCCCTTACCCCGATAAGCGCCACAGCGGTTATGCTCACGGCTCAATCAAGCAACGGGATGCCGCGTGACTGAACTGACTTCACTGCAAAACCTCTGGCTCACCGAAACCGTGCGCCTGCGCGAAGAACACGCAGGCCCGCTGGACGATCTGGAAGCCAATCGCCTGGCCCGCGCGGCCGGCGGCGACCTGCCGGGACGCATTCAACGCCGCGCCCTGTGGCTGGCCGAGCGCGACGGCCTGACCTCGGCGCTCAAGCACTGGCTGCAAGGCGCGCGTCTGGCGCTGGTGCTGCTGGCGATCTTCGCGGTACTGAGCGGCGCCGGCCTGGCCTTCGCTGCACTGGGCCAGACGCCGGTCAATGTGTTCTGGGCCTTGGGCAGTCTGCTCGGGCTGAACCTGATTCTGCTGTTGAGCTGGGTGCTGGGGCTGATCTTCGCTGGCGAACATGGCGCCACCCTCGGGCGCTTGTGGCTATGGCTCAGTGAAAAACTCGCCCGCGATGCCAAAGCTGCACAACTGGCGCCGGCCTTGCTGTTGATGCTGCAACGCAAAAAGCTCAATCGCTGGGCGCTCGGCACGCTGGTCAATGGCTTGTGGTTGCTGGCGATGTTCAGCGCGCTGGTTTTGCTGCTAACCCTGATGGCGACCCGGCGCTACGGCTTCGTCTGGGAAACCACGATTCTCAGCGCCGACACGTTCATCACCATGACCCAGGCCCTCGGCGCATTGCCGGCGCTACTGGGCTTCAACGTGCCGACCGTGGACATGATCCGCGCCAGCGGCGACACCGCGCTGAACATCGAAAGCGCCCGTCAGGCGTGGGCAACCTGGCTGGTCGGCGTGCTGGTGGTGTACGGCGTGTTGCCGCGCCTGCTGTTGGCGCTGTTCTGCTTCTGGCGCTGGAACAGCGGCAAAGCTGCGCTGCGTCTTGACCTGAACCTGCCCGGCTACGCACAACTGCGCGAACGCCTGATGCCGACCAGCGAACGCCTCGGCATCACCGATCCAGAACCTGCGCAATTGCACCGCGTCGAAAGCACCGTCGGCGAACACGCCAGCGATGGCGCGTTGCTCGTGGCAATCGAACTCGACGATCAACACTCATGGCCGCCGACACTGCCGAAAAACGTCAGCAACGCCGGCATCCTCGATAGTCGCGAATCGCGCAACAAACTGCTCGAACAACTCAGCCGCTTCCCGCCGGCGCGCCTCGCGATTGCCTGCGACCCACGGCGTTCACCGGATCGCGGCAGCCTGGCGCTGATCGCCGAGCTGGCGCGCAACGCCGCCGCGACCCGCGTCTGGCTGTTGCAGGCGCCGCAAGGACAGGCGCTGGACGCCGAACGCCTCGGTGACTGGCATGTGGCGCTGCAACAGCTTGAGCTGCCGTTTGCCGATTGCGCCCCGTTGAGCTGGCTGGAGCACGGACATGACTGATGCCTGGAAAGCGCCGCTGAAACTGGCGGTGGTCGGCCATACCAACGTCGGCAAGACTTCGCTGTTGCGCACCCTGACCCGCGACGTCGGCTTCGGCGAAGTCTCCCATCGCCCGAGCACCACCCGGCATGTCGAAGGCGCGCGGTTGTCGGTGGATGGCGAACCGTTGCTCGACCTCTACGACACGCCGGGTCTGGAAGACGCCATCGCCCTGCTGGATTTTCTGGAACGTCTGGAGCGCCCCGGCGAACGCCTCGACGGCCCGGCACGCCTGGCGCGGTTTCTCGATGGCAGCGAAGCGCGCCAGCGTTTCGAACAGGAAGCCAAAGTGTTGCGGCAGCTGCTCGAGTCCGATGCCGGCCTGTACGTAATCGACGCCCGCGAACCGGTGCTGGCCAAGTACCGCGATGAGCTGGAAGTGCTGGCCAGTTGTGGCAAGCCGTTGCTGCCGGTGCTGAATTTCGTCAGCAGCGCCAACCACCGCGAGCCGGACTGGCGCGAAGCGCTGGCGCGTCTGGGCCTGCATGCGCTGGTGCGTTTCGACAGCGTCGTCCCGCCCGAGGACGGTGAGCGGCGGCTGTATGAAAGCCTCGCACTGTTGCTGGAAAACGCCCGCCCACAACTTGAACGACTGATCGCCGATCAACAGGCCCAACGCCTGGCCCGCGAGCAAAGCGCCGCACGCCTGATCGCCGAATTGCTGATCGACTGCGCCGCCTGCCGGCGCAGTGTGGCGAGCAACGCCGAACAGGAACAACAAGCCATCAGCGAACTGCGCAAAGCCGTGCGTCAACGCGAACAGAAGTGCGTCGAGGCGCTGCTGAAGCTCTACGCCTTCCGCCCGCAGGACGCCGCCGCCAGCGATCTACCGTTGCTCGACGGACGTTGGGGCGATGACCTGTTCAACCCGGAAACCCTCAAGCAACTCGGCGTGCGAGTCGGTGGCGGGATTGCCGCCGGTGCCGCAGCCGGTGCGGGTGTGGATCTGCTGGTGGGCGGCATCACCCTCGGCGCCGCCGCTCTGGCTGGGGCCATTGCCGGCGGCGCCCTGCAAACCGCCCGCAGCTATGGCAACCGTCTGCTCGGCAAGATCAAAGGGCAACGAGAGCTGACCGTCGACGACAACGTGTTGCGCCTGTTGGCACTGCGTCAGCGGCAACTGCTGCAAGCGCTGAATGCCCGAGGCCATGCGGCGATGGATGCCGTTCAGGTGGCGACGCCGCAGGACAAGACCTGGCGCGAAGGCAAGTTGCCGGAGGCACTGAACAAGGCGCGGGCGCATCCGCAATGGTCTTCGCTGAATCCGCATCCGAAGCTGAATCAGGCGGAGCGGCAGGAGCAGATTGAGTTGTTGGTCGGGAAGGTGCTAGAGCTTTAGATCCGCGCCCTTACCCGGTCGACAACAAAACTTCAGCCTTGCGCTTGAGAACGGCAAGATCCATCACCGGCACCGCCATCTCCTTCGCCAGTTCATCCCACTGGCGCATCCGCAGGCTGACGGCGCACAACGGATCCTGCTCGAACGCATCCGCTTCAGCCTCCGTCATCACCCCGCCCTGATATTCCAGGGTGCGGCGGCTGGCTTCGCTCAAGCGGTCGTAATAGCCCGATTCCCTGAGCGTCAGATAACGCTTGGCCTGGACGTGATATTCCACCAGCCGCGCCAGGCGTTCGCTGAAGCCGGCCTCACGCAGATAATCCGCGCCGAGGCGTTCGTGGCTGACCACGCCGTAACCGCCCATGTTCTCCGCACCTTCGGCACACAAGTGGCCGATGTCGTGGAAGAACGCGGCAAGCACCACTTCGTCGTCGAAGCCTTCGGCGATGGCCAGTTGCGCCGCCTGGGACATGTGTTCGATCTGCGACACCGGTTCGCCGATGTAGTCGCTGGCGCCGAAGCGCTCATAGAGGCCGAACACCCGGTCGATGACTTGCTCCTGTCTCAACATCAATTCTCTCCAATAAGCTGTGCAACATTGCGCTCGGCCATGGCCGGGCCGACGCTCATGCCGACGCCGCTGTGCATCAGCGCCACACTCAGCCCCGGCGCCGGACGCAGAAACGAAAACGGCCCCGGTCCACGGGAACCATAGACACCCTGCCATCGCTCGACCACCTGCACCTTGCAGCCGAGGGTCTGTTCGGCCAGTTCGAGCATCCAGTTGTCGACCTGTTCTGCGTTGAACGGCGACGGATCGCAGCCGTAATGGTGCGAATCACCGATGATCAGTTCGCCATACGGCGTCGGGCTGATCAGCAGGTGAATGCCGTTTTCCTGCAAGTGCGGTTGTTCGCGCAGGATCTGTGCCTGCACCGCTGCGGCTTCCGGCAAGTCAGCGAAGGCGCCGTAATGCACGCAGCTGAGGCCGGTGAGCAAGGCGTGTTGCAAGTTCAGGTCGATTTGCGGCCGGGCGCGGAGCATTTGCAGGCGGCAGATTTGCGGGTCGAGGGCGGCAATCGGCTCGGCCAACAAGGTCTGATAATCGTGGCCGGAGCAGACGATGATCTGCTGAGCGGAGAATGTGCCGACAGTACTTTGCAGACGTCCAGGCTCGACGTCGCGCACCAGCGTCGAGAAGTGAAACTCGACGTCGAGTTCGCGGCGCAGGTATTCGATCAGCGCCGGAATCGCCTCCCGGGAATACAGCTGTTGATCGTCCATGCCGTGCAGCGCGGCGCGGTGATGGCTGAACTGGCCGCCGTACAGATCGCGCAGCGTGGCACCGCGCAGCAGTTCGACGCGGTAATCGTGCTCGACGGCGCGTCCGGCGCAGAAGGCTTCGAGCAAGTGCTCTTCGGCCTCGGTGCGGGCGAACAGGTACGAGCCATTGCGCTTGAGTTGCAGGCCGGCGAGCTGCGCCCACTGGCCCCAGATTTCGCGGCTGGCCTTGGCCAGTTCGAGCATCGGGCCCGGTGGCTGGCCGGTAACGAGTGCCTGGCCGAAGTTGCGTACTGACGCGCCAAGTGGCGTGGCGGTGCGTTCGAAAACCGTGACCTTGAGACCGCGCCGGGCAGCGGCATAGGCGTGGGACAGGCCCAGGATGCCGGCGCCGACGATCAGCAAGTCTTTGTGTTGTGTCATGTAGCTACCTCAATGATCGTTCCCACGCTCTGCGTGGGAATGAATACCGTGACGCTCTGCGTCACAGAGGACGCGGAGCGTCCTTGGCTGCATTCCCACGCGGAGCGTGGGAACGATCAATGCTCCGTCAGGGAACGATCGGGTAAGAAGATTTACTTGGCAGCGACTTTCTCGGACTTGCCGTCATAGCGCTTGCGCCACTCGGTCAGGATCTCGTCGCGATTCTTCGAGGCCCAGGCGAAGTCGTTCTTGATCAGGCGCTGCTCGTAGTCGGCCGGTAGTTCGGTCTGCGGTTTGGCGATGCCCGGTTGCGCGAGGACGGCGAAGTTTTCCTTGTACAGGTCCATCGCCGGGGCACTGGCGGAGAAGTCGGCCAGTTTCTTCGCGGCTTCTTCATGCGGCGTGCCTTTGATCACGGCAGTCGCTTCGATCTCCCAGCCCAGGCCTTCCTTCGGCAGGATGATGTCCAGCGGCGCGCCCTGACGCTTCAGCTGAACGGCCGGGTATTCGAAGGAAATACCGATCGGGAACTCGCCCGCTGCCGCCAGTTTGCAAGGCTTGGAACCGGAGTGGACGTACTGGCCGATGTTCTGGTGCAGACCGTCCATGTAGGCCCAACCCTGCTTCTCGCCGAAGGTTTGCAGCCAGGCGCTGACGTCGAGGAAACCGGTGCCGGACGAGGCAGGGTTCGGCATCACGATCTTGCCTTTGTACTCAGGCTTGGTCAGGTCCTGCCAGCTCACCGGTTTGGTCAGGCCCTGTTTCTCGGCCTCGACGGTGTTGAAGCAAATGGTCGCGGCCCAGACGTCCATGCCGACCCAGGCTGGCGGGTTGGCGGCGTCGCGGTAGTTCGCGCCGATCTTGCCCAGATCCTTCGGCGCATAGCTTTGCAGCATGCCCTGCTGATCGAGGATCGCCAGGCTCGACGCCGCCAGGCCCCAGACCGCGTCAGCCTGCGGGCGATCCTTTTCGGCCAGCAGTTTGGCGGTGATGATCCCGGTGGAGTCACGCACCCACTTGATCTCGACGTCCGGGTTGGCCTTTTCGAAGGCCTCTTTGTAGGACTTCAACTGCTCGGCTTCGAGGGCGGTGTACACCGTCAACTCGGTTTTTGCCGCGAAGGCATTCAGGCTGAAAGTAGCGAGCACAGCAGCGGCCAGGGCCATAGGCTTGAACATGATCGTTTTCCTGTCTTGAGTTGAGGTTGGGAAAATCAGTGGCCGGGCGCCGTTTGCCGCCAGGCCTGGGAACGGCGCAGCAAGCCGCGCGAAGCCCACGCCAGCAGCAAGGACACGCCCGCCGAGGTGAACAGAATCAGGGTCGACATCGCCGCCGCGCCGCCGACGTTGCCGGCGTCATCCATGTTCAGCACCGCCACCGCCGCGAGGATGGTGTCGGGGCTGTAGAGGAAGATCGCGGCGGATACGGTGGTCATGGCCGAGACGAACAGGTAGCGCACGATGTCCAGCAGCGCCGGCAGGCAGATCGGCACGGTGACCTTCAGGTAATGCCGGTACAGCGGCGCTTTCAGCGACAGTGCGGCGGCTTCGAACTCGGCGTCGAGCTGACGCAGCGCGGTGGTGGCGGTCATCTGTGCGGTGGTCAGATAGTGAGCAATGGTGCAGACGATCAGCAGGGTCATGGTCCCGTACAGCACGTGCAACGGGTTGCCGGTCAGGTTGAAAAAGAAGACGTAACCCAGACCCAGCACCAGCCCCGGCACCGCCATCGGTACGAAACTGAGCATGTGCAGCGTCAGATTCAGCCCGCGCTGGCTGCGAGTCTTTTCCATCAGGTAGGCGCCCGTGAAGATCAGCACGCTGCCGATCAACGCCGTGCCCAACGCCATCTTCAGGCTGTTGCCGTAGGCCAGCCAGCCACCGCCGGCAGTCTCGTTGAACTGGTAGTGATTGAGCGACAGCGACAGGTTGTACGGCCAGAACTTCACCAGCGACGAGAACACCGCCATGCCGAACACCAGCAGCAACGCAGCGCTGATCAGCAGGACCACGCTGAGATAAAAGGCATCGCGCTTCTTCGACGGTGCCGGTTTGAACACCTGGGCGCGGCCGCTCATGGAATCACCGTGACGCCGACGCAGCCAGGCATCGACGCCGAAGCTGAACAGTGCCGGCAGCAACAGAACCATGCCGATCAGCGCGCCGCGCCCGAATTGCTGCTGGCCGACCACCGCTTTGTAGGCTTCCAGCGCCAGCACTTGATAGTCGCCACCGACCACCACCGGCACACCGAAATCGGTGATGGTCAGGGTGAACACCAGACAGAACGCGGCGAACACAGCCTGGCGGGTCGCGGGCCAGGTGATGCTGCGGAAGGCTTTCGCCGGACTGGCGCCCATGCTCGACGCAGCGTCGAACAATCGCGCATCCGCCAGCGACAGGGCTGACAGCAAAATCATCAAGGCGTGTGGGAAGGTGTAGATCACCTCACCCAGAACAATCCCCCAGAAACCGTAGATGTTGTCCGACAGCAGCCCGCGCAACATGCCCTGATTGCCGAACAGATAAACCAGCGCGATCCCCGGCAACATCGACGGCGCCATCAGCGGCAGCAGGGAAATCCCGCGCCAGATGCCTTTTGCCGGAATCAACGTGCGCTGCAAGGCGTAGGCAAACAGGTAGGCCAGCGGTACGACGATGGCCGCGACGCTGAGGGAAACTTTCAGGCTGTTACCGAGCAGCCAGTGGAAATTGTCGCTGCTCACCAATTCCTTTGCGGCGAGCCAGCCACCGCCCTGCCCAGCTTCGCTGCTGAAGCCGCGCCAGAAGATCGCCAGCAACGGCAACAACACCGCCACACCGAGCAAAACCAGCAGCAGGAGTTTGCCGCCGAGGACGAAGATCCGGTCGCCGACCTCGGCCCCGGACACCTGCCGCGCCTGCTTTTGCGGTAGCGGCAGTGCGAGGTTGCTGTTCATCAGGCAAACACCTGCAGGCTGCGTGGCGGCAAGGCGACCATGATCTGCTGGGCGCCGAGGCGCGGCATGGCTTCCGGCGCCAGTTCGGCGAGTAGCGCATGACCCGGCAATTGATCGAGTTCGAAGCTCATGCGGCAGCGGTTGCCGAGGAAAGTGATCTCGCGGACCTTGGCCGGGAACAGGTTTTCTTCATGCACCAGTGGATTGACGTTGATCGCTTCCGGACGGCAGAACAGCCGGCCCGACGGGCTGTGGACGCTGCCGTCGGCCAGGCGCAGGTTCATCCCGCCGACCTTGGCATGGCTGTCGCTGCTGCGCTGGAACGGCAGCCAGTTGCCCTGGCCGACGAACTCGGCCACGAACGGCGTGGCCGGGCGGTTGTAGATTTCCTGCGGGGTGGCGTACTGCTCGACCTTGCCGTTGTTCATCACGGCGATGCGGTCGGCCATCAGCATGGCTTCGTCCTGATTGTGAGTGACCATCAGAGTGGTGATGCCGAGGTTGCGTTGCAGTTGGCGCAGCTCGGTGCACAGATGCTCGCGGACGCGGGCATCGAGGGCCGACATCGGTTCGTCGAGCAACAGCAGCGACGGTGCGGGGGCCAGGGCGCGGGCCAGTGCCACCCGTTGCTGCTGGCCGCCGGACAACTGGCCCGGGTATTTTTTCTCACTGCCGCTGAGGCCGACCAGTTCCAGCATCTGACCGACGCGACGGCGCACTTCATCGCGACCGCTACTGGCGAGGCCGTAGGCAATGTTCGCTTCGACGGTCAGATTGGGAAACAGCGCGTAGGACTGAAACAGAATGCCGTAGTCCCGGGCCTGCGGGGCGAGGTGGGAAACGTCGCGCTCGCCGAGGTACAACTCGCCGCTGTCCTGCTTTTCCAGACCGGCGATGCAACGCAGCAATGTGGTCTTGCCACAGCCCGACGGGCCGAGCAGGCAAACGAGCTCACCAGCCGCGACATCAAGGGAGACGTTATCCAGCGCAGTGAAGGCGCCGAAGCGCTTCTGCACGCCGCGCACTTTCATCGGTGCGCCGGGGTTGGTCAGGGCAGTTGCGATTGCAGGGTTCATGGACAGGCCTCATCAAGCAGATGAGACGAATCCTAGAGTTGTAATGCGTCGGTCATATGGCAACAAGGCAAAATCGACCGATAGTGGTATTCAGGGATTTGGGTTCACCGCGGATCGCGGATCGTTCCCACGCTCTGCGTGGGAATGCAGCCCGGGACGCTCTGCGTCCCAAGAGCGGACGCAGAGCGTCCAATGAGGCATTCCCACGCAGAGCGTGGGAACGATCATTACGATCAAGCGGGGGACATTTCCTGCGCGAGCCCGAGAAACGCCGCCGGCAAGCGGGCATTCTTGCGTTCCTTGAGGCAGTAGAGATATTCGGGAATCTGCGGCGCATTTTCGAGCGTCAGCACCCGCAACTGCGGATCGTGCGGCACTTCCTGGCGGGCAATGATGCTGATGCCGATATTGCGCAGCACCGCCTCGCGGATCGATTCGCGGCTGCCGATCTCCAGCAACGGGCCAAAACTGACGCCGGCGCTGGCCAGCAACTCTTCGGTCAGGCGCCGAGTGGTCGAGCCGGATTCACGCATCAGCAAGGTATGCCCGGCCAGTGCACTCAGCGTGACATGGTCGTGCGCCGCCAGCGGATGATTGCGATGCACCGCCAGCACCAGCGGATCGCTGCCGAGCACCCGGCGGATCAGCCGTGCGTCGTCGAGCAGTTGCGACGACGCCGCGACATCCACCCGGTAATCCTCCAGCGCTTCGAGCACTTGCTGAGAGTTGCCGATTTCCACCGAGACTTCTACCTGCGGCAGGCGCTCGCGGAAGGTCTTCACCAGATCGAGGATGTAATACGGCGCGGTGGCGGCGATGCGCAGCGTGCCCTGGACCTGACCGCTGTTGCGCAGGAAGAACTCGATATCGGCTTCCTGCTGCAACAGCGCCTTGACCATCGGCAACAGCCGCGCACCTTCGTCGCTGACACTCAGGCGCCGGCCGCCGCGGTAGAACAGCTCCACCGAATACTGGCTTTCCAGATTGCGGATTTGGGTGGTCACGGTCGGTTGGCTGAGGCCGAGCTTTTTCGCCGCCAGCGTGATGCTGCCCAGGCGGGCCACCATGTAAAACGCTTTCAGCTCGGCACTCAGCACAACCGTCCCTCTTCCTCTATTTGCGCAACAGGCGCAAACCGTTGAACACCACCAGCAGGCTTACGCCCATGTCGGCAAACACCGCCATCCACATGGTGGCGAGCCCGGCGAAGGTTACCCCAAGAAAGATCGCTTTGATCACCAGCGCCAGTGCGATGTTCTGTTTGAGAATAGCGGCGGTATTGCGCGACAGGCTGATGAAGGCCGGAATCTTGCGCAGATCGTCGTCCATCAGGGCGACATCGGCGGTTTCAATCGCGGTATCGGTGCCGGCCGCTGCCATCGCAAAACCGATCTCGGCCCGAGCCAGTGCCGGTGCGTCGTTGATGCCGTCGCCGACCATGCCGACCCGACGGCCCTGGGCATACAGTTCTTCGATGGCTTGCAGTTTGTCGGTGGGCAGCAAGTCGCCCTTGGCCTGATCGATCCCGACCTGCGCCGCAATCGCCTGCGCGGTGTGGACGTTGTCGCCGGTGAGCATCAGGGTTTTCACGCCCAGTTCGTGCAGTTGGCGGATCGCCTCACGGCTGGTTTCCTTGACCGTGTCGGCCACGGCGAACAGTGCCAGCGGACCGGAGCTGTCGAGCAGCAACACCACGGACTTGCCCTGTTTCTCCAGCGCGAACAGCTTTTCTTCCAGTTGCGGCGAGCACAGGCCCAGCTCTTCCACCAGACGATGGTTGCCCAAGTGGTAAACCTGACCGTTGACCTCGCCTTTTACCCCACGGCCAGCCAGCGCTTCGAAGTTATCCACAACCAGTGTCGCGAACCCTTTATCCACAGCTGCGTTGGCGATGGCCAGCGAGACCGGGTGATCGGAACGCCCGGCCAGCGCGGCGGCAATCGCCGGGGCTGTGGCGTCGGCGGTCGGGTCGAGGGACAGGTAATCGGTCTGCACCGGTTTGCCGTGGGTGATGGTGCCGGTCTTGTCGAGGGCCAGATAGTCGAGCTTGAAACCGCCCTCCAGGTACACGCCGCCCTTGACCAGAATGCCTTTGCGCGCCGCTGCCGCGAGGCCGCTGACGATCGTCACCGGGGTGGAAATCACCAGTGCGCACGGGCAAGCGACCACCAGCAGCACCAGCGCGCGGTAGATCCAGTCGAACCACGCGGCGCCCATGAACAGCGGCGGGATGATCGCCACGGCCAGGGCCAGAACGAAGACCACCGGGGTGTAGATTTTAGAGAACTGATCGACGAAGCGCTGGGTCGGCGCCCGCGCGCCTTGCGCCTGCTCCACGGCGTGGATGATCCGCGCCAGAGTGGAATTGTTCGCCGCGGCGGTCACTGTGTATTCCAGAGAACCGGCCTGGTTGATGGTGCCGGCGAAAACCTTGTCGCCGACGGTTTTTTCCACTGGCAGGCTTTCGCCAGTGATAGGCGCCTGATCGATGGTCGAACTGCCGCTGACGACTTCACCGTCCAGCGCGATGCGTTCACCGGGTTTCACCCGCACACGGGCGCCAAGATCGATGCTTTTGACGTCCAGCTCGACCCAGTTGCCGTCAGCCTGCAACACCGTCGCTTGCTCCGGCGTCATCTGCATCAAACCGCTGATGGCGTTGCGCGCGCGATCCAGCGAGCGCGCTTCGATCAGCTCGGCCACGGTGAACAGGAACATCACCATCGCCGCTTCCGGCCATTGGCCGATCAACACGGCGCCGGTCACGGCGATGCTCATCAGCGCGTTGATGTTGAGGTTGCGGTTCTTCAGGGCGATCCAGCCCTTCTTGTAGGTGGTGAGGCCGCCGCTGAGGATCGAGATCAGCGCGATGATCGCCACCACCCAGCTCGGGGCGGCGCTGGTGAAGTGGATCACTTCGGCAGCGAGTGCGCCGACGCCGGATAGCGCGAGGGGCCACCAGTGTTTTTTCACCGGCGCCGGCGCTGGCGCTTCGACGCCCGCCTCCAGCGGCTCGGCCTGCATGCCGAGGGATTTGATCGCGTCGATGATCGGCGCGGTGTCCGGCAAGTTGTGAGTCACGCCGAGTACACGGTTGATCAGGTTGAATTCCAGCTGCTGGATCCCGGCCAGTTTGCCGAGCTTGTTCTGGATCA
>NZ_JAIHBA010000047.1:0-39808 GCF_019718735.1 Pseudomonas sp. RIT778
AGTCACCGTAATTGCTGAATGACACACCGCATTCGTCGGATCGCCGCCCGGAGCAAGCCCGCTCCCACAAGGGAACAGTGTCACGACAGGCCACACAGCGACTTTACAGGCGCGAAGATGACCCGGCGTTCGCTCGACCGGCAGGCCAACGGCTTGTCGATCGAACGCCAGCCTCACCCCTGCGCGCCTGCTTTTTACGAGGTGAAACCATGACCCGTTCGACGCTCGGCGACTCTCAGGATTTTCACGTATTCATCGACGCCTATCGCCGCCAGTACCCGGACGATGTGCTGACCATCACCCACCCTCTTTCCGCCGATCAGGACGTCACCGCCTTGGTCGATGCCCTCGCAACTCAAGGCCGCGATCCGCTGCTGATCTGCGAACACGTCGGCAACCTCGGCGTGCCGGTGGCGACCAATCTGTTCGCCTCCCGCCGGCGTATCGCCCGGCTGTTCGGCGTCAGTGCCGCGCAGTTGCACGAAACCTTCCAGACCCGCGCCAACCAGCCCATCCCGCCGCGCTACGTCGAAACCGGCCCGGTGCTCGACGAAGTCTTCGAAGGCGAAACCCTCGACCTGGCGCTACTGCCGATGCTCAAGCATTTCGACAGTGATCGCGGCCCCTACATCACCAACGCGATCATCATCGCCGAGGACCCGCAGACCGGCATCGCCAACATGAGCTATCACCGCTCGATGCGTCATGCCCGTCAGGCCCTGGCCACCAGCCTGCACTCACGCGGGCACCTGTGGCGGATGTTGCAGACCGCCCGCGAACGTGGCGAAGAATTGCGCGTGGCCATGGTGGTCGGCGCACACCCGCTGTTCATGCTCGCCGCCGCTGCACGCCTGCCCTACGGCAGCGATGAACGCGCGGTGGCCGGCGGGCTGTTCGGTGCGCCGCTGGAACTGGTGAAGACCCCGCGCTACGGCATCGGTGTTCCGGCTTACGCCGAGTTTGTGCTCGAAGGTGCGATAGACCCGACGGCCTATGCCGAAGAAGGTCCGTTCGGCGAGTTCAGCGGTTATTCCTCGGATCGCTCGACCAACAACGTGTTGCGCGTCGACACCCTGTTGCGGCGCAAGGACGCGTGGCTGGTGGACGTAATGGGCGGACGCTACGCCGAACACCTGACCCTGGCGCGGCTGCCCCGCGAGGCGGAAATGAGCGAGAAGCTCAAGGCACGCTTCCCCGCCGTAACCGCCGTGCATTATCCGAATTCCGGCACGCATTTTCATTGCTACGTGGCGCTGGATCAAAGCCGTGACGGCGAGGCCCGGCAGATCATGCTGGCCCTGCTCGGCTGGGATCCGTACCTGAAAACCGTGATCGCGGTGGACAGCGATATCGACCTCACCGACGACAGCCAGGTGCTGTGGGCGCTGGCCACGCATTTCCAGCCGCACCTCGACATTTTCACCATCGACGGTTTGCCCGGGAGCCCGCTGGACCCGTCGTCCTCGGTCAATGGCACCACATCGCGGATGGGGCTGGATGCCACGCGTGGCTCGGGGTTCGACGGGATCAAGGCGCAGCTCGATCAGGACGTGCTCGAACGCGCGCGGCAACTGCTTGAAGGTCTGCCATCGTGAACCGCCAGCGGATGGTGGTCGGCATCAGCGGTGCGTCCGGGTTTATCTACGGCGTGCGCCTGCTGGAGCTGCTGGCCGAGCTGGACATCGAAAGCCACCTGATCATCAGCCGCGCCGCGCTGCTGACCATGGCCCACGAAACCGACTACAAACTGGCCGACGTCACCGCCCTCGCCAGCCACTACCACCGCGCCGATGACGTGGCCGCCGGGATCGCCAGCGGTTCCTTCCGTTGCCTGGGCATGGTGGTCGCGCCGTGTTCGATGCGCACCCTGGCGGAGATCGCCACCGGCACGTCTTCGGGGCTGATCGGCCGCGCCGCCGACGTCACCCTCAAGGAGCGCCGCACCCTGGTGCTGATGGCCCGCGAGACGCCGCTGACCCTCGCCCACCTGCGCAACATGACTGCCGTCACCGAGATGGGCGGCATCATCGCCCCGCCGGTGCCGGCCTTCTACGCCCGCCCCGACAGCCTGGCGCAAATGGTCGACCACAGCCTCGGCCGCGTCCTCGACCTGTTCGGCCTCGATGCCGGCGTCGCCCGCCGATGGCGAGAACCATCAATCACACAAATCACCTGTGGGAGCGGGCTTGCTCGCGAAGGCGGTGTGTCAGTCAGTGCTGAAATCGACTGACCCGCCGCCTTCGCGAGCAAGCCCGCTCCCACAAAAAGCAAATCCGCGTACATCAAGGAGCTGCATATGAACACCCCCTTCAACGCCCCGACCCCGAACACCAAAATCCCGGTCACCATCCTCACCGGGTTCCTCGGTGCCGGCAAAACCACCCTGCTCAATTACATCCTCAAGGAGAACCACGGTCGCAAGATCGCGGTGATCGAAAACGAGTTCGGCGAAGTCGGCATCGACGGCGATCTGGTGCTCAGTTCCGAGACCGAAGAAATCTACGAAATGGTCAACGGCTGCGTCTGCTGCACCGCCGAAGTCCGCGAAGATCTGGTGCGCATCGTCCGCGAACTGGTGGCGCGTCCGGTGCGACTCGACCACATCCTGATCGAGACCAGCGGCCTCGCCGACCCGTACCCGGTGGCCCAGAGCTTTTTCATCAACGACCCGATTGCCGAGGAAGTCGAACTCGACGCCATCGTGACCATGGTCGATGCCAAGCACATCGCCCAGCACCTGGAAGATCTGCAACTGGATGGCGTCGACAATCAGGCGGTGGATCAGATCGTCTGCGCCGACCGCATCGTCATCAACAAGGTCGATCTGGTCAGCGCTGAAGAGGTGGAAACCCTGCGCGGCAAGATCCGTGGATTGAACGCCACGGCGGATCTGGTGACCTCGACCCACGCACAGATCGACCTGTCGAAGATCCTCGGCATCGGCGCCTTCGAATGCACGCAGAAGCTGATGGAAATCGGCGCGGATCAGCACGATCACGATCACCACGACCATGACCATGACCATGACCATCACGCTGAAGAGCCCGATCACGAGCACGACCCGAGCGTGTCTTCGGTGGGCATCGCCGTGGACGGTGCCGTCAACCTGATGGCGTTCCACCGCTGGATCAGCGAACTGCGCAGCGCCCAGGCCGACAACCTGTACCGCATGAAAGGCGTGCTGGCGGTGGCCAACGAAGACCAGCGCTACGTGCTGCAAGGCGTGCACAGCCTGGTGGAGTTCCGCGCCTCGACCGCGTGGGGCAGCGAGCCGCGCTCGAGCAAGATCGTGTTCATCGGCCGCGACCTGGATCGGGCGGCGCTGAACCAGGGCTTCGCCGCCTGCCTGGCCGGCTGAAACCCGGCATCGGAGCCGGTGGATGGCGGCTTCGCAGCACGAATGACCGATGCCGGATTTCTTGAACAACACAAAACCTGTGGGAGCGGGCTTGCTCGCGAATGCGGTGGGTCATTGAACAGTGATGTCGACTGACACACCGCTTTCGCGAGCAAGCCCGCTCCCACAAGGATTGCGGTGTTTTGAAGACAGCATCAGACGAATACCCCGCTGTACCGAATAACAACAGCTAGAGGTGATTCCCCATGTCGTCAGCCAGTTCCTCCTCCACCGTCCACCCTGTCGACCGCGTATTGCCGGTGCGACAGATGCTCACCCTCGGCCTGCAGCACATGGCCGTCTCGTACATCGGCGCCATCGCCGTGCCGTTGATTGTGGCCAGTGCCCTGAAGATGTCCCACGCCGACACGGTGGTGCTGATCAGCACCACGCTGTTCTGCTCCGGCATCGCCACCCTGTTGCAGACCGTCGGTTTCTGGAAGTTCGGCGTGCGCCTGCCGATTCTGCAAGGCGTGGCGTTCAGCAGCGTCGGGCCGGTGATCGCCATCGGCAGCAACCCGGAGGTGGGATTCGCCGGGGTCTGCGGGGCGGTGATCGGCGCGGGGATTTTCACCATGCTCATCGCGCCGTTCGTGGGCCGCTTGCGACGGTTTTTCCCGCCGGTGGTGACTGGCTGCATCGTCACGGTGATCGGCTTGCAGTTATTCCCGATTGCCTATGAGTGGGTCGGCGGCGGGCGCAACGCGAGCAATTTCGGCGCGCCGGCGTTTCTCGCCGTGGCCGTGGTGGTGTTGCTGACCATCCTGCTGGTCAACCGTTATGGCAGCCCGTTGCTGCGCAACATGGCGGTGCTGGTGGGGATGCTGGTGGGCGCCGGTCTGGCTTACGGCCTGGGCATGGGCAACTTTCACAGCGTCGAGGACGCGCCGTGGCTGACCGTGCCCTACCCGTTCTACTTCGGCCTGCCGACTTTCAGCCTGATCCCCATCGCCACCATGGTCGTGGTGATGATCGTGCAGATGGTCGAGTCCATGGGGCTGTTCGTGGCCATCGGCGACATCGTCGATAAACCAGTGGAAGACAAGCAGGTGATCAACGGCCTGCGCGCCAATGGCCTGGCCAGCACCATCGCCGGGATGTTCGCCGCGTTTCCGTTCATTGCCTTCATGGAAAACGTCGGGCTGGTGATCCTGACCGGCGTGCGCAGCCGCTGGGTGGTGGCGATCAGCGGTCTGCTGATGTGCTCGATCGCGCTGGTGCCGAAAGCCGGGGCGATCATCGCCTCGATGCCGACCGCCGCGCTGGGCGGTGCCGGCATCGCGATGTTTGGCGTGGTCGCGGCGGCGGGCATCCAGACCCTGGCCAAGGTCGACTACGAACGCAATCGCTACAACGTGCTGATCGTCGGTTTCACCATCGCCGCCGCCCTGGTGCCGGTGCTCGCCCCGACCCTGTTCAAACAACTGCCCGAGTGGTCACAGCCGTTCCTGCACAGCAGCGTGGTCATCGCCTGCCTGGTGTCGGTGCTGCTCAACGCGGCGCTCAACGGCGTCAGCGTGCCAGAAACCACACCCGGCAAATCCGCCTCGCACATCCTCTGACTGGAGCTGCCCATGACTCAACTTCAAAACATCCTGATCAAGAATCCGGTGGCGGTGATGACCGGCCTGCGCGGGCCCCGTGCCCGGGCCGGTGCCGTGGACATCCGCGTGGTCAACGGCCGCATCGCGGAAATGGCCGCCAACCTTGAGCCGCAACCCGGTGAACGAGTGATCGACGCGCGAAATTCGGTGGTCTATCCGGGCTGGATCAACACCCACCACCACCTGTTTCAGAACCTGCTCAAAGCCGTGCCCGAAGGCTTGAATCAGGACCTGCAAGGCTGGCTGGCCAGCGTGCCCTACCCGCGCCTGAACCGCTTCACTTCGCAACTGGCGCGGATCGCCGCGCGGCTAGGGATGGTCGAGCTGCTGCTGTCCGGCGTCACCACCTGCGCCGATCACCACTACCTCTACCACGCCCACGGCAGCACCGAGACCGGCGACTTGCTGTTCGACCTCGCCGAGGAATTCGGCCTGCGTTTCGTGCTCTGCCGTGGCGGTGCACTGGAGTCCGCCAGCGCACACCCGGGCTTCTCGAAAACCGCGCTGCAACCGGAATCCCTGGAACAAATGGTCGGCGATATCGAACGGCTGAAATCGCGCTACCACCAGGACACCCCGGACGCGCTGCGCCGGGTGGTCGTGGCGCCAACCACGCCGACCTTCTCGCTGCCGCCAACGCTGCTGCGCGAACTGGCGCTCACCGCCCGTGGCATGGGATTGCGCCTGCATACGCACCTGTCTGAAACCGAGAACTACGTGAACTTCTGCCGCGACAAGTACAACTGCCTGCCGGTGGAGTTCGTCGCCGAACACGAATGGCTCGGCCCCGACGTGTGGTTCGCCCACGCCGTGCACCTGCAACCGGGAGAAATCCGCATGCTCGCCCAGACCGGCACCGGCGTCTCCCATTGCCCGGTGAGCAACGCCCGGCTGGGCAGCGGTGTCGCGCCGATCCCGCAAATGTATGAGGCCGGCGTGCCGATCTCCCTCGGCGTCGACGGTGTGGCCTCCAACGAATCCGGAAGCATGGTCGGCGAAGCCAACACCGCGTGGCTGATCCACCGCGCCGAACAAGGCGCCTCGGCCACCACCGCCGAAGACGTCATTCACTGGGGCACAGCCGGCGGCGCGCAAGTGCTCGGCCTCGGCGCGGTCGGTACGCTGGAAGTGGGTCAGGCAGCGGATCTGGTGATCTACAGCCTCGACCACCCAAGGTTCTATGGCTTCCACGACAGCGCCGTCGCACCGGTCGTCGCGGGTGAGCCGATTGCGGTGAAATACAGCCTGGTGGGTGGGCGGATCGTCGTCGACAACGGCGTGATTCCGGGGCTGGATATCGAGCGGATGCGGGCCGAGGCCTGGGAGGGTGTGCAGGCGATGATGAAGGCCGACGATTGATGCATGACCGGTGGGAGCGACGGTGCGACGATTCGCCTCGTCAGCTCCCACCGGCGGCATTAGCGCCCCGCGCTTTTGTCGACTAACGTTAGTACCTCATCGGATTGAGCCCCTGCCGGTTACACCGGGCTCTTGATCAAGGAGAGACTGATGACATCCAACCGCCTCATCGAACAGACCTATCGCACTTGGTCCAGCCCCATCCTGCTGGAGCTGAAAAAGCGCGAGCACGAGATGGCGCCGGCCGAACGCCAGGCGCTCGAGAATGTGCTGGTGGAAAGACGATTGCTGGACGTTGGCAACCCGAAAGGCGTTGAACGGCGTAGGAGTGCGGCGAGTAAAACCGACAATCCCGGGTAATCACTTCACCCGCCTGAGTTTGCGTTCAGCCCCAGACTCAGTAGCTCCTTGCGCAAGATCGAGGGCTTTAGAGCCGCTAATCCAGCCTGCCATTCCACCGGCAGCAAACGACTCAACTTCTGCTGGCTGACCACGGGTTCGGCCAGCAAACAGCTTTTGCGTTGGCTGATGCAGATGAGGTTCAGCAGCCAGTCATCGCCCTGCCCGGCCATCCAGTCGTTGATCGTCGAGCGATGCCTTTCGAGCAAGGCATCGGCGTCCCAGACCGTCATTTGAGCGGAGACTTGCGGCAGGAGGCTGTCGGGTTTCATCCGTTTCAAGTCTGCGGCCAATGCGGAGCAGATGTCTGATTCGATGGTTGCCTGACATTCGAGGAAGTATTGCTCAGGCCAGTCCGCCATGAGTTTCCCGTGGGGCGCGAGCTCTGCGTAGGCGTCGATGTCCGCCGCCGTGGTCATCTGCCCGGTGAAGTTCAGCGTGTTATCCAGAATCGCCGTAGCCAGCAGCGCGGCGCTTTGTTCGCTGATCCTCGACAGCCATCCTGAGGCTTTCCAGCGCTGGAAAACCTGCGTCGCCGCCGCGCCAATCGGGCGGATATCGGCGGCAGCTCCGAGTATCTGCGCCCAATGGTTTTCGAAGCCCGGATGATGGTCGATGACTTCCACCACCCGATCAAGCGCGACCATTGGGTCAAAATGGTGGTAGTCGGAGACGTCGACCAGCACAAACTCGTCGCTGGATGTCGGGCGGTAATCGTCCAGAACAGCACCCCAGCCGAGCACGGTTTTCGAAACGCTGGCATTGGGTTTTGCGCTGCTGACGGCACGGGTGGGAATGCCTTGCAGGTTGAGCAGTTCTGCGTAGGCGATGCAGCAGGCGTAGGCGTCGATGTCCAGATACGCGGAGCCTGAGGTGATGACTTTGATGGGCGACATTGCGCGTCCTGACTTCCATTTCAGGGGCGGCAACGTCGCACATTTTCATGAACGATTAATGAACGTCAGGCTGCCCGTTGCCCCCCGGCCACCGCCGCCGAAGCCGCCAGCATCGCCCGCAACAACACCGCACAGCCGGCCGCCAGATCGTCCGGGGCGGCGTTTTCGATTTCGTTGTGGCTGATGCCGCCTTCGCACGGTACGAAGATCATCCCGGCCGGACCCAGTTCGGCGAGGAAAATCGCGTCGTGGCCGGCGCCGCTGACGATGTCCATGTGCGACAGGCCCAGACCTTTGGCCGCACCACGCACCGCTTCGACGCAGCCCTTTTCGAAATACAGCGGCGGGAAGTCGGCGGTCGGGGTCAGTTCATAGGTCAGGCCGTGCTCTTCGCAGGTCGCTTCGATGACTTGCTTGACCTCGGCGATCATCGAGTCGAGGCGTGCCGGCTCCAGGTGGCGGAAGTCGAGGGTCATGCGCACCTCCCCCGGAATAACGTTGCGCGAGCCGGGATAGGCTTGTAGGCAACCGACCGTGCCGCAGGCGTGAGGTTGATGGCCGAGGGCGGCGCGATTGACTGCACCAACGATGACCGAGGCGCCGACCAGCGCGTCCTTGCGCAGGTGCATCGGGGTCGGGCCGGCGTGGGCTTCGACGCCGCGCAGTTTCAGGTCGAACCACTTCTGCCCCAGTGCGCCGAGCACTACGCCGATGGTTTTCTGTTCGTCCTCCAGGATCGGGCCTTGCTCGATATGTGCTTCGAAATAGGCGCCGACCTTATGCCCGCTGACCTTGCGCGGTCCGGCGTAACCGATGGCGTTCAGTGCTTCACCGACCGTAACGCCCTCGGCATCGACCTTGGCCAGGGTTTCTTCGAGGGTGAATTTTTCCGCGAACACGCCGGAGCCCATCATGCACGGGGCGAAGCGCGAGCCTTCTTCGTTGGTCCAGACCACCACTTCCAGCGGGGCCTCGGTTTCCACGCCGAGGTCATTGAGGGTGCGCAACACTTCGACGCCGGCCAGCACGCCGAAGCAGCCGTCGAACTTGCCGCCGGTGGGCTGGGTGTCGATGTGGCTGCCGGTCATCACCGGTGGCAGGTTCGGGTTGCGGCCGGGACGACGGGCGAAGATGTTGCCGACTTCATCGACCGTGACGCTGCAACCGGCGTCCTTGCACCACTGCACGAACAGGTCGCGGGCCTGGCGGTCGAGGTCGGTCAGGGCCAGGCGACAGACCCCGCCCTTGACCGTGGCGCCGAGTTTGGCCAGCTCCATGAGCGACGCCCACAAGCGGTCGCGGTTGATGTGCTGATGGGTCGATTGCAGAACGTCTACGGCTGCGTTCATGGGGATCTCCTCAGGCAGTTAGTTCCCGCGCTCTGCGTGGGAATTCATCCATGGACGCTCTGCGTCCGCTATGGGGACGCGGAGCGTCCCGGGCTGCATTCCCACGCAGAGCGTGGGAACGATCATCTGCTACACCGGTGATTTCACTACCGAAGGCTGCGCACGCATCGCGCACAAACCGTAATAGATCAACCCGCCCAGCGCCGAGCCGGTGAACCAGCCGTAGCTGTAGAACCAGCTGAACGCGCTGCTGCCCAGCGACAGCAGGGTCAGCACCACCGGCACGCCGAAGGCGATGAAGCCGGACCAGTTCCACGCCGGGTACACGTCGTCGCGGTACAGGCCGGCCAGGTCCAGTTGCTGTTTCTTGATCAGGAAATAGTCCACCACCATGATCCCGGCGATCGGCCCGAGCAGGCTGGAATAGCCCAGCAGCCAGTTCGAATACACGGTTTCCAGGCTGACATCGGAGACGATCAACCCAAGCTTTTTCAGCAGCTCATGGCCCATCAGCGCCAGACCAACGAACCCGGTGAGGATCACCGCTTTGGTGCGGTTGATCACCTTGGGCGCGATGTTCTGGAAGTCGTTGGTTGGCGAAACGATATTGGCGGCGGTGTTGGTCGACAGCGTCGCGATGATGATCAGTGCCATGGCTACCGCGACCCATACCGGGCTCTGGATATGGCCGATCAGAGTCACCGGATCGGAGACGCTGACGCCCACCAGTTTCACCGAGGCGGCGGTCATCACCACGCCCAGTGCGGCGAACAGGAACATGGTCAGCGGCAGGCCGAAAATCTGCCCGAGGATCTGATCCTTCTGGCTGCGGGCATACCGGCTGAAGTCGGGAATGTTCAGTGACAGGGTGGCCCAGAAACCGACCATCGCCGTCAGCCCGGCGGCGAAGTAACTGACCACACTCGCACCTTCGGGACGTTTCGGCGGAATCGCCAGCAACTCAGTCATCGACACATTCGGCATGGCCCACACCAGCAACCCGATGCCGACCGCCACCAGCAGCGGCGCCGACAGGGTTTCCAGCCATTTGATCGACTCGGCGCCACGGATCACCACCCACAGGTTCAGCGCCCAAAAGATCATGAAACCGATCACCTCCCCCGTCCCGCCGAGGGATTTCCAGCCCTCGAACACCGAGCCGAGAAACAGGTGAATCGCCAGCCCGCCGAACATGGTCTGGATGCCGAACCAGCCGCACGCCACCAGCGCGCGGATCAGACACGGCACGTTGGAGCCGAGAATCCCGAACGACGAACGCAGCAGCACCGGAAACGGAATCCCGTATTTGGTGCCGGGAAACGCGTTGAGCGTAAGAGGGATCAGGACGATGACGTTGGCAAACAGAATCGCCAGCAAGGCCTCGCCGACGCTCAGGCCGAAATACGCGGTGAGGACGCCGCCGAGGGTGTAGGTCGGCACGCAGATCGACATGCCGACCCACAGCGCGGTGATGTGCCATTTGTTCCAGGTTCGTTCGCGCACCTTGGTCGGTGCCATGTCGTGGTTGTAACGGGGACTGTCGAGGACGTCGCTGCCGGCTTCGAGTTCGAACAAGCCGTCGCGCTCGGTCACTTGCGATCTGTTCTGTTGCATGGCCGCTCCACTGTTCTTCTGATTATTTTTTTGCTCATCAGACGGCTGCACACGCAGGTGCGAGCCGGACGATGGCCGGAGGAACTGACAACTTTCATGCACCGGCCATGGTGTCAGCGGCGGCATCAATAAACGTGCCGTGTACCCCGCTTTCGCATCGGGCCGTGCTTTCTATTTCCTGCAACTTACTGATGTTTATCAGTTTTAATTATTCACCTGGTGAGGCCGCGAAAACTTGACTGAACACTCAGGCTAAATGCCAGGCAAGTTGTCCGAACTGTCAGGACTCAATCTGGTGCACTGCATTATTTTTCTTCAGGACGCATCACCCGCAGCACAACTTCAAGCGGCTGATTTCACATAGGAAATCTTGCTCATATTTCCAACCTGTCAAGTGCGTCAAAATGGTGAAGTGCCTCACCATTTTGGTGATTTTGTATTTTTATCGTTATTTTTCAATGCTTTAAAATAGTCATAAGCTTATAAAAAATAATCTTGATCAATTGCAGAACTGCGACTAGCGTCTATTCCTGACAGCGCTGACAAGATTACGCATTTGGCGCTGCAAACAATAAAACACTAGAACCGGCACAAGTCGGTCATGCCTGCGAGGAACTCGGAATGTCTCTGTTGATCCGTGGCGCCACCGTTGTTACCCATGATGAAAGTTACCGCGCCGATGTCTATTGCGCTGACGGCGTGATCAAAGCCATTGGTGAAAACCTGGATGTTCCCGCCGGCGCCGAAGTGCTCGATGGCAGCGGCCAATACCTGATGCCCGGCGGCATCGATCCGCACACCCACATGCAACTCCCGTTCATGGGCACGGTGGCCAGCGAAGACTTCTACAGCGGCACCGCCGCAGGCCTGGCCGGCGGCACCACCTCGATCATCGATTTCGTGATTCCTAATCCGCAGCAGTCGCTGCTCGAAGCGTTTCATCAGTGGCGTGGCTGGGCGGAGAAGTCCGCCTCCGACTACGGTTTCCACGTCGCGATCACCTGGTGGAGCGAGCAGGTGCGCGAGGAAATGGCCGAGCTGGTCAGCCATCACGGGATCAACAGCTTCAAGCATTTCATGGCCTACAAGAACGCGATCATGGCCGCCGACGACACGCTGGTGGCGAGCTTCGAGCGTTGCCTGGAACTCGGCGCGGTGCCGACCGTGCACGCGGAAAATGGCGAGCTGGTCTATCACCTGCAACGCAAGTTGATGGCCCAGGGCATCACCGGGCCGGAAGCACATCCGCTGTCGCGGCCCTCGCAGGTCGAAGGCGAAGCCGCGAGCCGGGCGATCCGCATCGCTGAAACCATCGGCACGCCGCTGTACCTGGTGCACGTCTCGACCAAGGAAGCCCTCGACGAAATCACCTATGCCCGCAGCAAGGGTCAACCGGTCTACGGCGAAGTGCTGGCCGGGCATCTGCTGCTGGACGACAGTGTCTATCAGCACCCGGACTGGCAGACCGCCGCCGGTTACGTGATGAGCCCGCCGTTCCGTCCGCGCGGGCACCAAGACGCGCTGTGGCATGGCTTGCAAAGCGGCAATCTGCACACCACCGCCACCGACCATTGCTGCTTCTGTGCCGAGCAGAAAGCCGCCGGCCGCGACGACTTCAGCAAGATCCCCAACGGCACCGCCGGCATCGAAGACCGCATGGCGGTGTTGTGGGATGAAGGGGTGAACTCGGGGCGGTTGTCGATGCAGGACTTCGTCGCCCTCACCTCCACCAACACCGCAAAAATCTTCAACCTCTATCCGCGCAAGGGCGCGATCCGCGTCGGCGCCGATGCCGACCTGGTGCTGTGGGACCCGCAAGGCACCCGCACCATCTCCGCCAAAACCCACCATCAGCAGGTGGACTTCAACATCTTCGAAGGCAAGACCGTGACCGGCGTGCCGAGCCATACCGTCAGCCAGGGCCGGGTGGTCTGGGCCGATGGAGACCTGCGCGCCGAGCGTGGCGCGGGCCGCTATATCGAACGGCCGGCGTATCCGGCGGTGTTTGATTTGCTGAGCAAACGGGCTGAGATGCACAGGCCTGTGGCCGTCAAGCGCTGATCCCCGATCGTTCCCACGCTCTGCGTGGGAATGCAGCCCGTGACGCTCCGCGTCACTGGACGCGGAGCGTCCCTTGAGGCATTCCCACGCGGACGGTTCGACGCCTCGACGTGGGAACGATCAAAAAACCACTGCCCGACAGAGGCAGAAAACCTCAAATAACCGTGAGGCAAAAAACCGTGATCGAGACCCTGAACCATCTCCCGCACCCGCACGAAAGTGCGGCCGCCCTCGCCGGCCATTTCACCGATCTGGCGCCGCCGCTCAACGACCGTCAGGCGCATCTGGAAGCCTCGCGCTGCCTGTATTGCTACGACGCGCCGTGCGTGAATGCGTGCCCGAGCGAGATCGACATTCCGTCGTTCATCCGCAATATCCATCAGGACAACGTGCCCGGTGCGGCGCAGAAAATCCTTTCGGCGAATATCCTCGGCGGCAGTTGCGCCCGGGTCTGTCCCACCGAGATCCTCTGCCAGCAAGCCTGCGTGCGCAACAACGCCCACGAATGCGCGCCGGTGCTGATCGGCCTGCTGCAACGCTACGCCGTGGACAACGCGCACTTCACCGAGCACCCGTTCCAGCGCGCCGCCGCCACCGGCAAACGCATCGCGGTGGTCGGGGCCGGCCCGGCGGGTCTGTCCTGTGCCCATCGCAGTGCGATGCACGGACATGACGTGGTGATTTTCGAAGCGCGGGAGAAGGCTGGCGGGCTCAACGAATACGGAATCGCCAAGTACAAACTGGTCGACGACTACGCACAGAAGGAACTGGATTTCCTCCTGCAAATCGGCGGCATCGAAATCCGTCACGGGCAGAAACTCGGCGACAACCTGACCTTGAGCGAACTGCACCAACAATTCGACGCGGTGTTCCTCGGTCTAGGCCTGAACGCCAGCAAGCAACTCGGCCTGGCCCACGAAGACGCGCCCGGCCTGCTCGCCGCCACCGACTACATCCGCGAACTGCGCCAGGCCGATGACCTGTCGCAACTGCCGCTGGCCGAACGTTGCATCGTCCTCGGCGCCGGCAACACCGCTATCGACATGGCCGTGCAAATGGCCCGCCTCGGTGCTCGCGACGTCAATCTGGTCTATCGCCGTGGCGCGGCGGACATGGGCGCAACCGGCCATGAACAAGACATCGCCAAAGCCAATCAGGTGCGGCTGCTGACCTGGGCGCAACCGGAGGAAGTGCTGCTCGACGCTCAAGGCAAAGTGCGCGGCATGCGCTTCGCCCGCACGCATCTGGTGGACGGTCGCCTACAAGCCACTGGCGAGACTTTCGAACTGGCCGCCGATGCGATCTTCAAAGCCATCGGCCAGGCCTTCGACGGCAGTGCCCTTGCCGACCCGCTGGCCCGCGAACTCAAGCGTCAGGGCGCACGCATCCAGGTCGATGAAAACCTGCGCACCAGCATCCCCGGCGTGTATGCCGGCGGTGACTGCACCAGCCTCGATCAGGACCTGACCGTGCAAGCGGTGCAACACGGCAAGCGCGCCGCCGAGGCGATCAATGCTCAACTGATGCTCAACGTGGAGGCTGCGTAAATGGCCGATCTCTCGATTGTCTTCGCCGGTATCAAAGCCCCCAATCCGTTCTGGCTGGCCTCCGCGCCGCCGACCGACAAGGCCTACAACGTGGTGCGCGCCTTCGAGGCCGGTTGGGGCGGCGTGGTCTGGAAAACCCTGGGTGAAGACCCGGCGGCAGTCAACGTGTCGTCGCGCTACTCGGCGCATTACGGCAACAACCGCGAAGTGCTGGGCATCAACAACATCGAACTGATCACCGACCGATCGCTGGAAATCAACCTGCGGGAAATCACTCAGGTGAAGAAGGATTGGCCGGATCGCGCGCTGATCGTGTCGCTGATGGTCCCGTGCGTCGAGGAGTCGTGGAAACACATCCTGCCACTGGTGGAAGCCACCGGCGCCGACGGCATCGAGCTGAATTTCGGTTGCCCCCACGGCATGCCCGAGCGCGGCATGGGCGCGGCGGTCGGTCAGGTGCCGGAGTACGTCGAGCAGGTCACACGCTGGTGCAAGACCTATTGCTCGCTGCCGGTGATCGTCAAACTGACGCCGAACATCACCGACATCCGCGTCGCCGCGCGTGCGGCCCATCGCGGCGGCGCAGATGCGGTGTCGCTGATCAACACCATCAACTCGATCACCAGCGTCGACCTCGAACACATGGTCGCCCTGCCCACCGTCGGCAGCAAAAGCACCCACGGCGGCTATTGCGGCTCGGCGGTCAAGCCGATCGCGCTGAACATGGTTGCGGAAATCGCTCGTGACCCGCAGACCCAGGGCCTGCCGATCTGCGGCATCGGCGGTATTGGCAGCTGGCGTGATGCAGCGGAGTTCATTGCCTTGGGCAGCGGCGCGGTGCAGGTGTGCACGGCGGCGATGCTGCATGGTTTCCGGATTGTCGATGAGATGAAGGATGGCTTGTCGCGGTGGATGGACAGTCAGGGTTACGCCAGCATCGCTGAGTTTTCCGGGCGCGCGGTGGGCAATACGACCGATTGGAAGTACCTGGACATCAACTATCAGGTGATCGCAAAGATCGACCAGGAGGCATGCATCGGTTGCGGGCGTTGCCACATTGCCTGCGAAGACACGTCACACCAGGCGATCAGCAGCCTGAAACAGGCCGATGGCACGCATAAATATGAAGTGATCGATGACGAGTGTGTAGGGTGCAATCTGTGTCAGATCACCTGTCCGGTGGCGGATTGCATCGAGATGGTGCCGATGGAAACGGGCAAGCCGTTTCTGGACTGGAATCATGATCCGAGGAATCCGTATCACGTCAGCCCTTGAATGATCGTTCCCACGTCGAGGCGTCGAACCGTCCGCGTGGGAATGCAGCCCGGGACGCTCTGCGTCCCACTGGAACGCGGAGCGTCCCTTGAGGCATTCCCACGCGGAGCGTGGGAACGATCAGTTACGGTTCCAAGCCTATCCCCCGCAAAATCACACTCGTCACCGTCTGCACCGCCCGCTCGAACTGCATGTCCGACAACGGCTGGTGCTCATTCAAAATATTCACCTGATGATCGAAGTCGGCATAGTGCTGCGTCGACGCCCAGATCATATACAGCAGGCTCGACGGCTCCACCGGCAGAATCCGCTTGTCCTCCACCCACTGCCGGATCTTCGCCTCTTTCATCTTCGCCCAGTCGTACAGGCTCACATCCAGCGCCTCGCCGAGGGTCGGGGCGCCGTGGATGATTTCGTTGGCCCAGACTTTCGAGCCATACGGCCGGCTGCGCGAGTGGTTCATCTTGGCGCGGATGTAGCTGCTGAGCACCACGCGCGGATCGTCGAACATCTCGAAGCACAGCGCGTCCTGCTTCCACACTTCCAGCAGGTCGAACAGCACTGCGCTGTACAGTTCGCTCTTGGTCGAAAAGTAGTAATGCAGGTTGGATCGCGGCAGCTGCACTTCAGCCGCGATGTCCGCCATGGCGGTGCCGCCGAAACCTTTTTCGGCGAAGACTTTTTCCGCCGCCAGCAGGATCTTGTCGACGTTGGTGCGGCGGATTTCGATCTTGTGATTGCCCATGAGGGCTCCCTGAAGACAACGTTGTTGAAGACTAGCATCCGCTCTGGGCAAGGGGCGACAGCCGAGAACGATTCTTCACACACTTGGGCTTTTTTCTGGTTTAGGATCGCCCTCCTTCTCCCCGTCAGACACTGAAGGATCTGTCCATGACCATTCGAAAGCGCATCGCTGCGGATGATCCGCAGCTCGCCGCACTGTGGGAGCGCTCGGTCCGCGCGACTCACGATTTCCTCCCGGAAGACGACATCCACCGGCTGTTCCCGCTGGTGCGTGACACCTACCTGCCCGCGCTGGACGTGCAGGTTTTCGAGAACCCCGATCACTCCCCGGCAGGCTTCATCGCCACCGACGACGACACCGTGCAGATGCTGTTCATCGACCCGGCGTTTCGTGGCCAGGGCATCGGCCGACGCTTGCTCGACCACGTCCGCCGCCCGTTGCTGAAGGTCGACGTCAACGAACAGAACCCGCAGGCCCACGGCTTCTATCGGCACTACGGATTCGAGGACATCGGCCGCTCGGCACTCGACGGCGAAGGCCGGCCCTTCCCGGTCATTCACATGCGCCTGAAAGCCCTGTGATCCACGTTCTATACTCAGCCCGCCATTTCACTGAAAGGAATCTTTCCATGTCGATGAAAAAACTGTTCACCGCTGGCGCGCTGCTGGCTTCGCTGGTCGTCACTTCCCAGGCGTTCGCCCACGCCCATCTGAAAAGCCAGACCCCGGCTGCCGACAGCACCGTTGCCGCGCCGGCGGATTTGCGCCTGGTGTTTTCCGAAGGCGTCGAAGCCAGCTTCACCAAAGTCACCGTGACCCATGACGGCAAGCCGGTGGCGGTCAAACCGTTGACCACCGAAGGCGACAAGAAAACCCTGATCGTTACCCCCGAAGCACCGCTGACCGCTGGCGAGTACAAGGTCGAATGGCACGCGGTGTCGGTCGATACGCACAAAAGTGAAGGCGCCTATCAGTTCAAGGTTGGCCAGTAATTCATGAGTGAAGCGCTGGTGCTGTGCCGGTTCCTGCATTTCATCGTGGTGTTGATGCTGTTCGGGGCCTGGCTGTTCCGGCCCCTGCTACTCAAGGGTGAAGCGCCGGCGCTGGATCGGCACCTCGCGCGACTGGCTCGCTGGCTGGCGGCGATTGCCCTGGCCAGCGGCGTCATTTGGGCGTTGCTAATTACCGCAAGCATGGCCGGTTCGGCGGCTGCCGCGTTTGATCCGGCCACCGTCGAGCTGGTTCTCGGTCATACGTTTTTCGGTCAGGTCTGGCGCTGGCATCTGTTGATCAATGCGCTGTTGCTGGCGTTGCTGTTTACGCCGTGGCGTTCGAACCGGCCATTGCGGCTGGGCCTGAGTGCGCTGCTGCTGATGACGCTGGCGCCGGTCGGTCACGGCGCGATGCTCGACGGTTTCAGCGGGCAGATGCTGATCCTCAATCAGGTCATTCACCTGACTTGCGTCGCTGCCTGGCTTGGCGGGCTGCTGATGCTGGTGATGATCCTGCGCCAACCCCACCAGGCCGTGCGCGAAATCCTGCGGCGATTCAGCGGTCTCGGCTACGGGCTGGTCGCCGGCCTGCTGATCACCGGGTTGATCAACGTGCGTGTGCTCACCGGCCAATGGTGGCCGACGCCGTTGTTCTCGGGGTTCGCCCTGATCCTGTTGATCAAGGCGCTGCTGGTGTTCGGCATGCTTGCACTGGCGCTGTTCAATCGCCTGCGGATCAACGATTGCGAACAACGGCTCGACACCCTCAAGCGCAGCGTCATGCTCGAATGGCTGCTGGGGACCGGCGCCGTGGCGGCGGTTTCCGTGCTCGGCACCCTGCCGCCGATGATCGCCGCCTGAGGTCAGTGTTTCTGGGTGTCGCCCGCCGCCGTATCAATGCTGACCACCACCGACATCCCCGGCCGCAAACGCTCGCTCTCCTGCTGATCCGGATCGATGGTGATGCGCACCGGTACCCGCTGGGCGATTTTCACGAAGTTGCCGGTGGCGTTGTCGGCCTGCAACAACGCGAATTCGGAACCGGTGCCCGGCGAGATGTGCTGCACGTGGCCGGTGAATTTGCGGTGGTTCAAGCCATCGACGGTGAAGCTCGCCGGTTGCCCGACGCGCACATTGTCCATCTGGGTTTCCTTGAGGTTGGCGATCACCCATTTCTGGTTCGGCACCAGCGCCATCAACTGCGCCCCGGAGTTGACGTAGGCGCCGAGGCGCACGCCGATCTGCCCGAGCTGACCGTCACGCGGGGCGATGATCCGGGTGTTGGACAAGTCGATCCGCGCCAGCTGCACCGCCGCCTCGGCACTCGCTACCGCCGCTTCCAGCGAACCGCGATTGACGATCACCGTTTGCAGATCTTGCCGGGCGATTTCCAGATTGGCCTTGGCCTGCGCCACCGCCGCGATGCTCTGTGCATTGGCAGCCAAAGCCACATCCATCTCGCGCTTGGACACGGAGCCGTCGTTGACCAGCGCCTTGTTGCGTCGCAAGTCGGCCTCGCTTTTGCGTAACTGCGCTTCGCTGTCCGCTACCACCGCCTGCCGCAGCTTGATCGTGGCTTCGGCGCTGTTGCGCTGCTGCACCACGTTGGCCAGCGAGGCCTTTTGCACCGCCAGTTGTGCCAACGACTGGTCGAGACGTTGCTGATAGATGCGGTCATCGAGACGCACCAGCAAATCCCCCTCTTTCACAAACTGGAAATCCTGCACCGGCACTTCAAACACATAGCCACTAAGCTGCGGGCCGATGATCGTCACCTGCCCGCGCACCAGGGCGTTTTCTGTGGTCTCGACCGCGCTGCTGAACGGCGGCAACTGCCAGGCGTACAACACGATCAGCACGCCGACGATGGCAATCGCGGCAAAGCCCAGCGACGAGATGATCCGCACCCGCAACGAGCGCGGCTCGGTGTTCGGTGATGACGGCGGCGCCACGCCTTCAGGGGTGGCGGCGATGGCATTGGTGGTCGTGGTAGTTGGTTCGGTCATGAAGAAGTGGCACCGCTGGAAGGTACGGAAGGTGTCGGGGCGACGGCTTTGGTGGTGCTGATCAGCCACAGCGCACGGATGGAAATCCAGATCATGGTCAGGATCGCGATCACTGCGATCAGCATGAACACATCGTTATAGGCCAGTACGTTGGCTTCGCGGGTCGCGGCGTTCGCCAGGCTGCGAATGCCTTGCAGGTTGCGCAGGCTCGGGTCGGCAATCAGCGAGCCGACCGCCGAACCGCCGCTCTGAACTCGCGCGGCGACGCGGGGATCGGACATCACCAGTTGCTCGACGATGTGGCTGGAATGAAACTTCTCGCGCACGATCTGGAACGTCCCCAGCAACGCCGCGCCGATCAGGCCGCCGAGGTTGTTGCAGATCCCGAACAACACCGAAAAACTCACGAGGTTGCGCGGGTTGGTCAGCACGTTGCGCGTGCCCAGCACCATGGTCGGGCCGAGGAAAAAGGTACTGCCGAACGCCAGCAGGAACTGGCTGAAATACAGGTTGCCGGGGCGGGTCAGGTTGTTCGATGAGCTGTCCATGATCGAGCCGGTGGCCATCAACGCCAGCGAAATGATCAGCGGCATCAGCAGGTGTTTCGGGTCGATGGTCAGCGCACTGGTCAGCAGCCCGGCGACGCTTCCGATCAGCATCACCACATACAGGCTATGAAGCTGCTGGCTGCTCATGTTCAGGTTTTGCATGAAGCCGACGGCGCCGGTGGATTGCTCCGAGGTCACCATGCGAATCAGGATCACCGCCAGCGCCAGACGGATCATCACCCCGCTACCGAGCCAGCGGGTCATCAGCATCGGGTTGCTGCGGTTATGTTCGATGGCCAGCCCCGCGAGAATCAGGACAATCGACGCGGCCAGGGCGATGCCGATCCAGTCGGCCTCCAGCCACCAGTCGATCCGGCCCAGGGACAACACGGCGCACAGCAGTGCCACGCCACTGGCAAGGATCGCAAAGGTGAGAAAGTCGAGCGGTTCGAAGGTCTTGAACCGGTCACCCGGCGGCAACTTGAGCATCAAGACGCAGCCCAGTGAAAGCAGTGCCATGCCCAATTCGAACAGGTACAGGCCGCGCCATTCGGCGATCTGCAGCAGGTCTTCGGAAAACAGCCGCGCCAGCGGCAAGGCCAGTTGCGAGGTGCCGAGCCCCAGCACCAATGCCTTCATCCGCCATTTGGCCGGGAACGCCTGCACCATGTAATACAGGCCCAGCGAACTCAACGCCGCGCCGACCATGCCGTGGGCCGCACGCACGGCGATCGCCGAATTCAGGTCATTGACGAACAGATGGCCGAAGGTCACCAGCGCATACAGCACCAGAAACACCTCGGTGAACGCGCGCAAGCCGAACTGCTGGCGAAACTTCACCAGCAGCAGGTTCATCGATACGTTGGTCATCACGTACGCTGCCGGCAGCCAGGCCATCTCCGCCGTGGTCGCCCCGAGCGCGCCTTGCAGATAAGGCAGGTTGGCGACCACCAGCGCATTACCCAGTCCACCGGTCACCGCCACCAGCAAGCCCACCAGCGCATAAGCCAGGCGCTTGGGGTTGGAGTGCAACGGTGTCGAAGGGGAACCGGGCAGACTGGGCTTCTCGTGCGGCTGCCAGTTGCGCGGGGCGTATTGGTTCATTGATCGGCCTTGTACGGTGATGGCTTGAGTGTGCCGCAAAACGGTAGCCAAACCCATATCCCTGTGGCTGGCTGCTCACACGGGTTTGGGGTGGATTCGTAAAATTTGTTTAAAAGTCATCTCGCCCGCAGCGGATTTTTCCCGGGCCTGGCGAATGCCAACCTTGCAGCACTTCTCAACCTGCAAGGTGCCCGATATGACCACTCCCCGTTGGCAACGCTCCCCGCGTCTGCTGAAAACCTGCTGGCCGCCGCACTGTTGCTGCCGGCCCTCGCCTTTGCCCAGGAACGCCCGTGGCCGGATGGCTCGCAACTGGTGATTTCGGTGTCGATGCAATTCGAAACCGGCGGCCAGCCCGAAGGCGCTGAAAGCCCATTCTCTGGTACACCGCTGCCAAAAGGTTATCCGGACCTGCCGGCGCAGACCTGGTTCGATTACGGCTACAAGGAAGGCCTGTGGCGCATGCTCGATCTGTGGGATCGCACTGGCATCAAAGTCACCTCCCACGTGGTCGGCGAAGCGGCGCTCAAGCACCCGGAACTGGCCAAGGCGATTGCCGAGCGCGGCCATGAACTGGCGGCCCACGGCATGCGCTGGGCCGATTCGTACAACATGAATTACGCCCAGGAAAAGCAGTTCATAGGCGACGGCGTCGCAGCGGTGGAGAAAATCACCGGCCAGCGCTCGGTCGGCTACAACGCCAACTGGCTGCGGCGCAGTCCCAATACGTTGAAGGTGCTGCAGGATCTGAATTTCACCTACCACATCGACGACGTCAGCCGCGATGAGCCGTTCGTGACCATGGTTCGCGGGCGAAAATTCGCCGTGGTGCCGTACACCCTGCGCAACAACGACATCGTGCTGGTCGAGGGCCGACACTTCTCCGCGGAGCAGTTCTACCAGCAACTGGTGCTGGAATTCGATCGCCTCTACGCCGAAGGCGCGAGCAAGCGGCGGATGATGTCGGTGAGTCTGCACGACCGCATCGGCGGCACCCCGGCGATGGTCGAGGCCATGGAGCGTTTTATCCGTTACGCGCAATCGCATCCGAAGGTGACATTCATGCGCAAGGACAAGATTGCCCAGATCGTCCTGACCGAGAAAAACCCGCTGATCGACAACACCGAGGCGCTCTATAACCGGTAAAACCGCCGAAAGCAGCCCTCTTCATAGCATCTGAAAGGGCTGCCAGCTCACGAAATGTGATCGCAAAACTGGCTGTTGACTTTTGCGGAAAACATCGCAACTATCCGCAACCATGTTGTACGACGACGTATAACGACTAATAAAAACAAGAAATGAAACAGGGAGCGTTACCGTGAGCACACTCGTCTGCAATTCCGTCCGCACGTCCCGTTTTTCTGCCTCCCGCCCGCGTTCCACCCTGGGCCTGATCGGCTGCAGCAGTCTCGCTCTCGTCTTGCCGATGAGCGCCGATGCCGAGGGCTTCATCGAAGACAGCAAAGCCACCCTGAACCTGCGCAACGCCTACTTCAATCGCAACTTCGTCAACCCGAATTACCCGCAGGGCAAGGCTGAAGAGTGGACGCAGAACTTCATCCTCGACGCCAAATCCGGTTTCACCCAGGGCACTGTCGGCTTTGGCCTGGACGTACTGGGGCTGTACTCGCAAAAGCTTGATGGCGGCAAAGGCACGGGCGGTACGCAGCTGTTGCCGATCCACGATGACGGGCGCCCGGCGGACAATTTCGGGCGCCTGGGCGTGGCGCTCAAGGCCAAGGTGTCGAAGACCGAATTGAAGGTCGGCGAGTGGATGCCGGTGTTGCCGATCCTGCGGTCGGATGATGGCCGCTCCCTGCCCCAGACGTTTCGCGGCGGCCAGATCACCTCTACCGAAATCAATGGTTTGACCCTTTACGGTGGCCAGTTCCGTGGCAACAGCCCGCGCAACGATGCCAGCATGGAAGACATGTCGATGAACGGCCGAGGCGCATTCACGTCCGACCGTTTCAACTTCGGCGGTGGCGAATACACCTTCAACGACAAACGCACGCTTGTCGGTCTGTGGTACGCCGAACTCAGCGACATCTACCAACAGCAGTACTTCAACATCAGCCACAGCCAGCCACTGGGCGACTGGACGCTGGGCGCCAACCTCGGTTTCTTCGCCGGCAAGGAAGATGGCAGCGCCCAGGCCGGCGACCTCGACAACAAAACCGCTTTCGCCATGCTCTCGGCCCGGTACGGAGGCAACACGTTCTACATCGGCCTGCAAAAACTCAGTGGCGACGATGCCTGGATGCGCGTCAACGGCACCAGCGGCGGCACCCTTGCCAACGACAGCTACAACGCCAGTTACGACAACGCGCAGGAGCGTTCCTGGCAGATCCGCCACGACTACAACTTCGTGGTCCTCGGCGTCCCCGGCCTGACGCTGATGAATCGCTACATCAGCGGTGACAACGTGCACACCGGCACCATCACCGACGGCAAGGAATGGGGGCGCGAGTCGGAGTTGGCCTACACCGTGCAGAGCGGCCCGCTGAAGAACCTCAACGTCAAATGGCGCAACGCGACGATTCGCCGGAACTTCAGCACCAATGAATTCGATGAAAACCGGATCTTCATCAGTTACCCGATTTCGTTGTTGTAAACCCTGGCATGGGGTGAGCGGAAGGTGAATCGGCCTTCCGTCACTTACACCGAAAGTCGCGTTGACAAGTTCCGGAAACCCTACCGATACTTCAGCGCAGTCATACGACAACCTACAACAAACCTAATAACAACGTGTAAGGGATTGCCATGACGTCCACCCCCACCACCCCAACTCCGTTCAATCGCCTGCTGCTGACCGGCGCCGCCGGTGGCCTGGGCAAAGTCTTGCGTGAACGTCTGCGCCCCTATGCCAATGTGCTGCGCCTGTCGGACATCGCCGCCCTCGCCCCGGCCATCGATGATCGCGAAGAAATCGTCATCTGCGACCTCGCCGACAAAACCGCCGTGCATCAACTGGTCGAAGGCGTAGATGCAATCCTGCACTTTGGCGGCGTCTCGGTGGAGCGCCCCTTCGAAGAAATCCTCGGCGCCAACATCTGCGGCGTATTCCATATCTATGAAGCGGCACGCCGACACGGTGTGAAGCGAGTGATCTTCGCCAGCTCCAACCATGTCATCGGCTTCTACAAACAGGACGAACACCTCGACGCCAGCTCCGCTCGACGCCCCGACGGCTACTACGGTCTGTCCAAGTCCTATGGCGAAGACATGGCCAGTTTCTACTTCGATCGATATGGCATCGAAACCGTCAGCATCCGCATCGGCTCGTCGTTTCCCGAACCGCAGAACCGCCGAATGATGCACACCTGGCTGAGCTTCGACGACCTCACTCAACTGCTCGAACGTTCGCTGTACACCCCCAACGTCGGCCACACCGTGGTTTATGGCATGTCCGCCAACAAGGACGTGTGGTGGGACAACCGCTTCGCCAGCCACCTCGGTTTCGAGGCCAGAGATACGTCCGAAGTGTTTCGCGAGAAGGTAGAGGCGCAGCCAATGCCCGCCAGCGATGACCCGGCGCGTATCTATCAGGGCGGCGCCTTCGTCGCGGCCGGCCCGTTCGGCGATTGATCGCTGCGTTTGATCCGTCGCCAAAAGAACACACCAAGGGAATGAGTATGCAAGCCGAATTGATCGTCGACGCCCGCAACGCGGTGGGTGAAAGTCCGGTGTGGGTGCCACAGGAAAACGCCTTGTACTGGGTCGATATCCCCAACGGCGGCCTGCAGCGCTGGAGCGCCGACACTGGCCACATTCATGCCTGGAAGACTCCCGAAATGCTTGCCTGCATCGCCCGCCACAGCAAGGGCGGTTGGGTTGCCGGGATGGAGAGCGGGTTCTTTCATTTACAACCGAATGGCGATGGCAGCCTCGACAGCGACCTGCTCGCGACCGTGGAACACAACCGCCAGGACATGCGTCTGAACGACGGCCGCTGCGACCGCCAGGGTCGGTTCTGGGCCGGCAGCATGGTGCTGAACATGGGCCTGAATCTGCCCGAGGGCCGGCTCTATCGTTACGGTGCCGGGCAAACAGGCGTGATCGAGGCACAGCTTGATGGCTTCATCGTGCCCAACGGTTTGGGCTTCAGCGCGGACGGCAAAACCATGTACCTGTCGGACTCGCACCCGAACGTCCAACTGATCTGGGCTTTCGATTACGACACCGAGACAGGCACACCCTCCAACCGACGGGTGTTCGTGGACATGAACCATTTTTACGGCCGCCCCGACGGTGCCGCCGTGGACGCCGATGGCTGTTACTGGATCTGCGCCAACGATGTCGGCCTGATCCATCGCTTCACCCCCGACGGTCGCCTTGACCACTCGCTGCCGGTACCGGTGAAAAAACCCACCATGTGCGCTTTCGGCGGCAGCCGGATGGACACCTTGTTCGTGACCTCGATCCGCCCCGGCGACGACCAGGATCCGCAATCGCTGGCCGGCGGCGTGTTCGCCCTCAACCCCGGCGTCAAAGGCCTACCGGAGCCAATGTTCGACGATCTGCTGTAACCCGTCCTTGCTGCATTGCTGTGCCTTGAACAAAAAAATAACAAGACTGGAGAACCCCCTCATGGACTTCAAACGCACGTTGCTCGCCGCCGCTCTCCCCCTCGCGCTCACCCTCGGCAGCGCCGCTCAGGCGCTGGAAATCAAATTCGCCGACATCCACCCCGCCGGTTATCCGACCGTGGTCGCTGAAGAACAGTTGGGCAAAACCCTGGTTGCCGAAAGTGACGGCAAGCTGACCTTCAAGATGTTCCCAGGCGGTGTACTCGGCTCGGAAAAGGAAGTGGTCGAACAGGCCCAGGTCGGCGCCATCCAGATGGCCCGCGTCAGCCTCGGGATCGTCGGGCCGGTGGTGCCGGACGTGAACGTATTCAACATGCCGTTCGTGTTCCGTGATCAGGCGCACATGCGCAAGATCATCGACGGTGAAATCGGTGACGAAATCCTCGACAAGATCACGAACTCCGAATTCAACCTCGTGGCGCTGGCGTGGATGGATGGCGGCACGCGCAACATCTACACCAAGAAACCGGTGCGCAGCCTCGAAGACCTCAAGGGCATGAAAATCCGCGTGCAGGGCAACCCGATGTTCATCGAGACCATCAACGCCATGGGCGGCAACGGTATTGCCATGGACACCGGCGAAATCTTCAGTGCCCTGCAGACCGGCGTCATCGACGGCGCGGAAAACAATCCGCCGACCCTGCTCGAACACAACCATTACCAGAACGCCAAGTTCTACAGTTTGACCGGGCACCTGATCCTGCCCGAGCCCATCGTGATGTCGAAAATCACCTGGGAAAAACTCAGCCCCGATCAGCAGACGCTGGTGAAAAAAGCCGCCAAGGCGGCGCAGGCCCAGGAGCGCACCTTGTGGGATGCCAAGTCGGCCAGCAGTGAAGAGAAACTCAAGGCCGCCGGCGTCGAGTTCATCACCGTCGACAAGAAACCCTTCTACGAGGCCACCGCTTCGATCCGCGAAAAATACGGCGCGCCCTACGTCGACCTGATCAAGCGCATCGAAGCCGTTCAGTAACCTCCCTGCCCTCAATACAAGGCCCGGCAGCGCTGGCGTCGCTCGACGCTCACGCCTGCCCGGTTACGGTGAAACCCGATGAAGAATTTGCTGCTGCGCATCAATGACCGGATCTACATGGCCTGCATCTGGGTCGCCGGTCTGTCGGTGCTGACCATTTCCCTGATCATTCCCTGGGGCGTGTTCGCCCGTTACGTCCTCGGCACCGGCTCAAGCTGGCCGGAGCCCACCGCCATCCTGCTGATGATGGTCTTCACCTTCATCGGGGCCGCCGCCAGCTATCGCGCCGGCGCGCACATGGCGGTAGCGATGGTCACCGATCGCCTGCAACCGAATATGCGCCGCACCATGAGCATCGTTTCGCAAGTGCTCATGGGCACCATCTGCCTGTTCATGACCATCTGGGGCACCAAGCTGTGCCTGTCGACGTGGAACCAGTTCATGAGCGCCCTGCCGACATTGCGGGTCGGCATCACCTACATGCCGATCCCGGTGGGTGGTGCGCTGACGCTGATTTTCGTGTTCGAAAAACTCTTGCTCGGCGATCAAAGCAATCGCCGCGTGGTGCGGTTCGACCTGGTTGAAGAAAACGAAGGGGCTGCCTGATGGACGCATTGATTCTGCTGGGCAGTTTTATCGCACTGATCCTGATCGGCATGCCGGTTGCCTACGCGCTCGGGCTGTCGGCGCTGATCGGCGCATGGTGGATCGACATCCCGTTTCAGGCCTTGATGATCCAGGTCGCGGGCGGGGTGAACAAATTCTCGCTGCTGGCGATTCCGTTCTTCGTGCTCGCCGGCGCAATCATGGCCGAGGGCGGCATGTCGCGACGGCTGGTGGCGTTCGCCGGGGTCCTGGTGGGGTTCGTGCGGGGCGGGCTGTCGTTGGTCAACATCATGGCCTCGACCTTTTTCGGCGCGATTTCCGGCTCGTCGGTGGCCGATACCGCGTCGGTAGGTTCGGTGCTGATCCCGGAAATGGAGCGCAAGGGCTACCCTCGGGAATTCTCTACAGCGGTGACTGTCAGTGGTTCGGTGCAGGCTCTGCTGACTCCACCGAGTCACAACTCGGTGCTCTACTCGCTGGCCGCCGGCGGCACCGTTTCGATTGCTTCACTGTTCATGGCCGGCGTGGTGCCGGGCCTGCTGATGAGCGCGTGCCTGATGGTGTTGTGCCTGATTTTTGCGCGTAAACGCGACTATCCCAAGGGCGAAGTGATCCCGCTGCGCGAAGCCCTGAAGATCTGCGGCGAAGCGCTGTGGGGGCTGATGGCGATGGTGATCATTCTCGGCGGCATTCTCTCGGGGATCTTCACGGCCACCGAGTCGGCGGCCATCGCCGTGTTGTGGGCGTTTTTCGTCACCATGTTCATCTACCGCGACTACAAGTGGAGTGAACTGCCGAAACTGATGCACCGCACGGTGCGCACCATTTCCATCGTGATGATCCTGATCGGCTTCGCCGCCAGTTTCGGCTACATCATGACCCTGATGCAGATCCCGGCGAAGATCACCACGCTGTTCCTGACCCTGTCCGACAACCGCTACGTGATCCTGATGTGCATCAACGTCATGCTGCTGTTGCTCGGCACCGTGATGGACATGGCGCCGCTGATCCTGATCCTCACGCCGATCTTGATGCCGGTGATTCTCGGTATCGGTGTCGACCCGGTGCAGTTCGGCATGATCATGCTGGTCAACCTCGGTATCGGCCTGATAACGCCGCCCGTAGGAGCCGTGCTGTTCGTGGGTTCGGCGGTGGGCAAGGTCAGTATCGAAAGCACGGTGAAGGCGCTGCTGCCGTTCTACGCCGTGCTGTTCCTGGTGCTGATGCTGGTGACCTACGTTCCGGCGCTGTCGCTGTGGTTACCGCATCTGGTGTTGTAACGCTGACGCTGTGGCGAGGGCGCCTGGTCCTCGCCACAGATCTTGTCTCACGCCCGCAGCAACATGTATGCGGCGACCACCAGACATACGCTGGCAAACCCCACCTGCAACGTCCTCGCCGGTACTCGCGCACAGAGTTTGCGGCCGATAACCATGCCGACGATGCTGGCGACGATGAACGACGCGCCCAGATGGTCGATCCGCACTCCGGCATGGAACGCGCCGATCACGCCGATCGCGGAAATCAAACTGATGACCATCAAGGACGTGGCGACGATGCCGCGCATCTGCACATCGGTCAGTTGCTTGAACGCCGGCACGATCAAAAACCCGCCACCCACCCCCAGCAAACCGGACACCACACCGGTGACCGCGCCCAGAGCCGCGAGGGTCGCGGTGCATTTGGCGGTCCAGTCGAAACGGCCGGTCTGCTCATTGAGCATGCAGTTCTTCTGGCCCCAACTGGCGTGGCCATGGTCGCTCGGGCCCTCTTGCTGGCGTTCGCGGCGCAGCATGCGCCACGCCACCATCACCATCAGCAGGCTGAACAGGATCATCAGAACCTTTTCCGGCAACTGATGAGCGAAGTAGATGCCCACCGGCGAAAACACCGCGCCGAGCGCCGCGATCAACAGCGCCGCGCGATAACGCACCAGCCCATGGCGCAAACCATCAATCGCGCCGACCGCCGCTGCACTGCCGACGGCGAACAACGCCACCGGCGCCGCTTGCGTCATCGTCCAGCCCAGCCCGAGCACCAGCGCCGGTACGGCGAGAATCCCGCCGCCGGCCCCGGTCAGACCGAGGATCAATCCCATCACCACGCCAAACAGACTTGCCAGCAACATAGAGTGTTCTCAGTCGACCCTGGACAGGCTTGTCAGCCATTCGCGGCCCTTGAGCATGCCGTTCCAGTAGAACCACGGCAGCAGCGCCGCCTTCAGCCACCACGCGGAGCGGCGCGGCACGGTCGGGTCGAGGGGAAAGGTCGGCAGCAACTTGCCGCCGTAGCCGAACTCGGCGAGGATCACCTTGCCCTTCTCCACCGTCAGCGGGCAGGAACCGTAGCCGTCGTACTTCAGCGGCAGCGCCAGTTCCTTGCGCAAGGCGAGCAGGTTTTCCGCTACCACCACGACCTGCTTGCGCACTGCCGCGGCGGTTTTCGCATTGGTGGTGCCGCAGATATCGCCCAGGGCAAACACTTCGCGATAACGCGGATGTTGCAGCGTGTGCGGGTTGACCTCGCACCATCCGGCGGCGTCGGCCAACGGACTTTGTGCGATGAAATCCGGTGAAACCTGCGGCGGGACGACGTGCAGCAAATCGAAGGTCTTGGCCTGACGGGTGACATTGCCGTCCGCATCCTTGACGTCGAACCAGGCGGTTTTCGCCGGGCCGTCAACCTTCACCAGATTGGAATTGAACGCCAGCCGCGCGTTGTATTTTTCGATGTACTTCATCAGCGGCGGCACGAAGGTCGGCACACCGAACAGCGCGGCACCGGCCAGATTGAACTCGACGTCGACCTTGCTCAGCACATTGCGCTTGAGCCAGTGATCGCAGGAAAGATACAGCGCCTTTTGCGGCGCGCCGGCGCACTTGATCGGGATCGGCGGCTGGGTGAACAGCGCTTTGCCGCCGCGCAGTTTCTGCACCTGATCCCAGGTGTATTGCGCGTGCTGATAGCTGTAGTTGGAAGTGACGCCGTGCTGACCGAGGCTTTCCTGCAAGCCTTCGATCTTCTCCCACGCCAGGCGCAGGCCGGGGCAGACGATCAGGTTCTGATAGGTGACGGTGCGTTGATCGTTGAGGGTGAGACGGCGCTGGTTGGGGTCGATGCCGGTCACGGCTGCCTGAATCCAGGTGGCCTGACGCGGCATCACTTTGTTCATCGGTCGGGCGGTGTCTTTGGCATCAAAGGCGCCACCGCCGACCAGCGTCCACGCCGGCTGGTAGTAATGCAGGGTGCTCGGCTCGATCACCGTGATTTTCAGGCCGGGATCGCGCTTGAGCAGACTCGCGACAAAACCGATGCCGGCAGTGCCACCGCCGATGACCACGATGTCCGCACTGATGGATGGGCCCCAGTGTTGATCGTTCATTGTTTGTTCCTTATGGCTGCACGCAAGGATAGCCGGGTCTATTGCGCCCAGCTTTTGAGCACGGCTCCGCAGTAGAGTCCGGAAAGGGTTTTCATCACCTGGATCACTTCGTGACTGGCGAGACCGTAAAAAATGTACTTGCCTTCACGACGGGTCGCGACCAGCCCTTCATCGCGCAGGATGCCCAGTTGCTGGGACAGGGTCGGCTGACGCACGCCGGTCATTTTCTCCAGCTCGCCAACGTTGCGCTCGCCCTGGGTCAACTGGCACAGGATCAACAATCGATCTTCGTTGGCCAATGCCTTGAGCAGCGAACAGGCCTTGGAGGCCGAGGCGCGCAGTTGGGCGACTTCACATTCGGTCAGACTGGATTGCATTTGCAGGATGCCTTCAACGTCACTTAAGCTGCGGACATTATGTGTTTACATAAAGTGTTGCAACCTGACTTTTCACCTTCCTGCACAGGACCGCGTCCATGCCCGCGCTGATTGAAGCTTTCCTCGACCCCGCCTCTTCGACCTACAGCTATGTGGTCTACGAGGCCGACGGCGGGCAGTGCGCAATCGTCGATCCGGTGCTTGATTACGACGGTGCCGCCGGCCGCACCTGCACGGCTCAGGCGGACAAGATCATCGCCTTCGTGCGGGCTCATAACCTGCAAGTGCAGTGGCTGCTGGAAACTCACGCCCATGCCGATCATTTGTCCGCCGCACCCTATCTGCGTCGAGAACTGGGCGGGAAAATCGCGATTGGCGAGTCGATCAGCAAAGTGCAGAACGTGTTCAAGGCGCTGTTCAACCTGGAACCGGAATTTCGCGTCGACGGCTCGCAGTTCGATCATCTGTTCGCGCCGAACGAGTCGTTCCGGATCGGCAATCTCAAGGCCACCGCCCTGCACGTCCCCGGTCACACCCCGGCGGACATGGCCTATTTGATCGACGGCGAACAGATTCTGGTCGGCGACACGCTGTTCATGCCCGACGTCGGCACCGCCCGCTGCGACTTCCCCGGCGGCAACGCGCATCAACTGTTCAACTCGATTCACAAATTGCTGGCCTTCCCTGCCAGCGTGAAGCTTTACGTCTGCCACGACTACCCGCCGCAAGGTCGCGACTCGCAGTGCCAGACCACCGTTAGCGAACAACGTAAAAGCAATATCCATGTGCATGACGGCGTCGATGAAGCCGCGTTTGTCGAGATGCGCACCAAGCGCGATGCAGGGTTGGGCATGCCGACGTTGTTGCTGCCGGCGATTCAGGTGAATGTGCGGGCGGGGAATTTACCGCCCGCGGAAGGCAATGGCGTTGTCTACCTGAAGATTCCGATCAACGCTGTGTAAGAAAAAATCATTGAGGGGACCGGAAACAAGGGTATTCGTACCTGTCACGTCGGATCCCATGAACTGGGCGTAATCTCGGCCGACAGGCAGACTTCATGGGGTAATCAACTCATGGAGATTTGGCAATATGGATATTCGCCGTAACCATCGCGACCTGACGCCGGAACAGAAGCACGCCTTCGTAAATGCCATTCTGATACTGAAAAACCAGAGTCCCAGCGTTCTGCGCCCTGGCCAGCAAAGTCGCTACGACGACTTTGTACAAATCCACAAGAATTCCATGGGGCGAGGCAACCCGATCTTTCCCAACCCTCATGGAACCCCCTTGTTTTTCCCTTGGCACCGCATCCTGATTCGCCAGTTCGAGCTGGAACTGCAAGCCGCCGCAAACAACCCGACCATCACGCTGCCGTACTGGAACTGGAGCATGAGTGGTGCGGACGACCCCTTTACCGACGACTTCATGGGCAGAGATGGCGACCCGGTACAAAACCAGCGGGTCACTATTGGGCCGTTTGCCTTTCAGCGTCGTTTATTCGGCATAAAGGTCTGGGACGGAGAGACGGGTGACGCCGGCTTGCGGCGCAACTTCGGAGCCGATGCCCCGCCGCTGCCCTCTGCGCAGGACGTCGAGTCCGTGTTGAACAGAACGCCTTATTGGTCCGAACCGGCCGGATGGGAAAACCTCATGGAAACAATGCACAACGGTGTCCATGCCTGGATTGGAGGCAACATGAGAGAAGCGGCCTCCCCCAACGACCCGGTGTTCTTCCTGCATCACTGCTATCTCGACTATCTCTGGGAGCGCTGGAAACGCAACCACCCGACAGAACCAGTGATCGCGTTTCCCGAGAACGCACCGCACGGGATGCTCGGCTCAACGCTGATGTTCAGCCCGGACAACGAGCCTGCGCCTTGGCTGCAGCCTTTCAGGGTCGAACAGACCTTGAACACGGCAAGTCTGGATTACGGCTATGCGGATCTTGACCAAGGCTGAGTACTCAGCTCCCGAGGATCAGGCCATTGGCCGGCAACGGCAACGCCGTCTTGTAGCGCACCTGCTTGAGCGCAAAGCTCGACCGGATGTTCGCCACGCCGGGGACTTTGGTCAGAAAGTCCATCATGAAGCGTTCGAGCGCCTGAATGGTCGGCACCAGCACCCGGATCAGATAATCCGGGTCGCCGGCCATCAGGTAGCACTCCATGACTTCGGGGCGGTCGGAAATGGCCTCCTCGAAATGCTGCAGCGCTTCCTCTACCTGCTTCTCGAGACTGACGTGAATGAACACGTTCACGTGCAGCCCCAGCAGGTCGGCATCCAGCAGGGTTACCTGCTCGCGGATCAGCCCCAGCTCCTCCATCGCCTTGACCCGGTTGAAGCACGGCGTCGGTGACAGATTGACCGATCGGGCCAGGTCGGCGTTGGTGATGCGCGCGTTCTCCTGAAGGCTGTTGAGAATGCCGATGTCGGTACGGTCCAGTTTGCGCATGAGACAAAACCACCTGTTTTTTATGTTTATGCAGAATTTCTATCTGCAAATGATCTCCAGCGCAACGAAACAGAGAGAAATATTCTTCTTGCCCGGGCCTATGATTGTTGTAGGACAAGATTTCTTTTATCGAAGAATGACTGCCAGCTCACTACAAGAAATTCACAAGATCGAGCGTAGAAGCCATGACCCAAGCGTATGAACCGCTGCGTCTGCACGTCCCTGAACCCTCGGGCCGCCCAGGCTGCAAAACCGATTTCTCCTACCTGCATCTGACCGATGCCGGTACGGTGCGCAAACCTTCCATCGACGTAGAACCCGCCGACACCGCCGACCTGGCCCGTGGCCTGATTCGCGTGCTCGACGACCAAGGCAACGCCCTCGGCCCTTGGGCCGAAAACGTACCGGTCGAGATCCTGCGCAAAGGCATGCGCGCCATGCTCAAGACCCGGATCTACGACAACCGCATGGTGGTCGCCCAGCGTCAGAAAAAAATGTCGTTCTACATGCAGAGCCTCGGCGAAGAAGCCATCGGCAGTGCTCAGGCCCTGGCCTTGAACATCGACGACATGTGCTTCCCGACCTACCGCCAGCAAAGCATCCTGATGGCCCGCGACGTACCACTGGTCGACCTGATCTGCCAACTGCTGTCCAACGAGCGCGATCCGCTCAAGGGCCGTCAGTTGCCGATCATGTACTCGGTCAAGGACGCGGGTTTCTTCACCATTTCCGGCAACCTCGCTACTCAATTCATCCAGGGCGTGGGCTGGGGCATGGCCTCGGCGATCAAGGGCGACACCAAAATCGCCTCGGCCTGGATCGGCGACGGTGCCACCGCCGAATCGGACTTCCACACCGCCCTCACCTTCGCTCACGTTTACCGTGCGCCGGTGATCCTCAACGTGGTCAATAACCAGTGGGCAATCTCGACCTTCCAGGCCATCGCCGGTGGTGAAGCCACCACCTTCGCCGGACGCGGCGTCGGTTGCGGCATCGCCTCGCTGCGGGTTGATGGCAACGATTTCTACGCGGTCTACGCCGCTTCCGCCTGGGCTGCCGAACGCGCCCGCCGCAACCTCGGCCCGACCATGATCGAATGGGTCACCTACCGCGCCGGGCCGCACTCGACCTCCGACGATCCGTCCAAATACCGTCCTGCCGACGACTGGAGCCACTTCCCGCTGGGCGACCCGATCGCCCGCCTGAAACAGCACCTGATCAAGGTCGGCCACTGGTCGGAAGAAGAGCACGCCGCCGTCAGCGCCGAGCTCGAAGCCGAAGTGATCGCAGCGCAGAAACAGGCCGAACAGTACGGCACCCTCGCCGGCGGCCAGATTCCGAGCGCCGCGACCATGTTCGAAGACGTCTACAAAGAGATGCCGGAGCACTTGAAGCGCCAGCGTCAGCAGTTGGGGATCTGACATGAACGATCACAACAACAATATTCAGTTGGAAACCGCCATGACCACGACCACCATGACCATGATCCAGGCCCTGCGCTCGGCCATGGATGTGATGCTTGAGCGTGACGACAACGTTGTGGTGTTCGGTCAGGACGTCGGTTACTTCGGCGGCGTGTTCCGTTGCACCGAAGGCCTGCAGACCAAGTACGGCACCTCGCGGGTGTTCGACGCGCCGATCTCCGAGAGCGGCATCGTCGGCGTCGCCGTGGGCATGGGCGCTTATGGCTTGCGCCCGGTCGCCGAGATTCAGTTCGCCGACTACGTGTACCCGGCGTCCGATCAGATCATTTCCGAAGCCGCCCGTCTGCGTTATCGCTCGGCCGGCGAGTTCACCGCGCCGATGACCCTGCGCATGCCTTGCGGCGGCGGCATCTACGGCGGCCAGACCCACAGCCAGAGCATCGAGGCGATGTTCACTCAGGTCTGCGGTCTGCGCACCGTCATGCCGTCCAACCCGTATGACGCCAAAGGCCTGCTGATCGCCTCCATCGAAAACGATGACCCGGTGATCTTCCTCGAGCCAAAACGCCTGTACAACGGCCCGTTCGACGGCCACCACGACCGCCCGGTAACCCCGTGGTCGAAACACCCGGCCGCGCAAGTTCCGGACGGTTACTACACCGTGCCGCTGGACGTTGCCGCGATCACCCGTCCGGGCAAGGACGTGACCGTCCTGACCTACGGCACCACCGTTTACGTGTCGCAAGTCGCCGCCGAAGAAAGCGGCGTTGACGCTGAAGTCATCGACCTGCGCAGCCTGTGGCCGCTGGACCTGGAAACCATCGTCAAATCCGTGAAGAAAACCGGCCGTTGCGTCGTGGTTCACGAAGCCACCCGCACCTGCGGTTTCGGCGCCGAACTGGTGTCGCTGGTGCAAGAGCATTGCTTCCATCACCTGGAAGCGCCGATCGAACGCGTCACCGGTTGGGACACCCCCTACCCGCACGCGCAGGAGTGGGCGTATTTCCCTGGGCCGTCCCGAGTGGGCGCGGCGCTGAAACGGGTCATGGAGGTCTGAATGGGCACGCACGTTATCAAGATGCCGGACATCGGCGAAGGCATCGCAGAAGTAGAACTGTCGCAGTGGCACGTAAAGGTCGGCGATCTGGTCGTTGAAGATCAGGTGCTGGCGGATGTGATGACCGACAAGGCGATGGTCGACATTCCGTCGCCAGTCCACGGCAAGGTGATTGCACTCGGCGGTCAGCCGGGTGAAGTGATGGCGGTCGGCAGTATTCTGATCAGCATCGAGGTTGAAGGCGCAGGCAATTTGAAGGAGTCGGACAAACCGGCGCCTGTTGCGGCGAAAGAAACTCCAGTCGCACCCAAAGTTGAAGCTGTCGTTGAAAACAAACCTGCTGTTGCCGCACCGCGTCCGGCGGCTGCCGTTTGCCAGGGCCCGATGGTCGCTCGCGAAGCCGATGAGCGCCCGCTGGCCTCACCGGCCGTGCGCAAGCATGCGCTGGACCTGGGCATTCAATTGCGTTTGGTGCGCGGTTCCGGCCCGGTCGGTCGCGTATTGCACGAAGACCTCGACGCCTATCTGGCGCAAGGTCAATCGAACGCTTCGGCGCCGGTCGCTGCCGCGTACGCTCAGCGCAACGATGAAGAACAGATTCAGGTTATCGGCATGCGCCGCAAGATTGCCCAGCGCATGCAGGACGCCACTCAGCGTGCTGCGCACTTCAGTTATGTCGAGGAAATCGACGTCACCGCGATTGAAGAACTGCGTGCCCACCTGAACGAAAAACACGGTGCCAGTCGTGGCAAGCTGACCTTGCTGCCATTCCTGGTGCGCGCGTTGGTCGTCGCCCTGCGCGACTTCCCGCAAATGAACGCCCGTTACGACGACGAAGCCCAGGTCATCACCCGCCTCGGCGCGGTGCATGTCGGCGTCGCTACCCAAAGCGATGTCGGCCTGATGGTGCCGGTGGTGCGTCACGCCGAGGCGCGCAGCCTGTGGGACAGCGCGGCGGAAATCTCCCGCTTGGCTAACGCCGCCCGCAACGGCAAGGCCAGCCGCGATGAACTGTCCGGCTCGACCATCACCCTGACCAGCCTCGGCGCCCTTGGCGGCATCGTCAGCACCCCGGTGCTGAACCTGCCGGAAGTGGCGATCGTCGGCGTCAACAAAATCGTCGAACGCCCGATGGTCGTCAAAGGCCAGGTGGTGATCCGCAAGATGATGAACCTCTCCAGCTCCTTCGATCACCGCGTGGTCGACGGCATGGACGCGGCGCTCTTCATCCAGGCCATTCGTGGTCTGCTCGAACAACCCGCGACCCTGTTTGTGGAGTGATGGCATGCAATCTCTGAACACCACGCTGCTGATCATCGGCGGCGGCCCCGGCGGTTACGTGACGGCCATTCGCGCCGGGCAACTGGGCATTTCGACCATTCTGGTCGAGGGCGAATCGCTGGGCGGCACCTGCCTGAACATCGGCTGCATTCCGTCGAAAGCGCTGATTCATGTGGCCGAACAGTTTCACCAGACTCAACACCACAACCAGCATTCGGCACTGGGCATCAGCGTTTCGGCGCCGACCATCGACATCACCAAAAGCGTCGAATGGAAGGACGGTATCGTCGATCGCCTGACCACCGGCGTCGCCGCGTTGCTGAAGAAGCACAAGGTTCAGGTCATCAATGGCTGGGCCAAGGTCATCGACGGCAAGACCGTGGAAGTCGGCGACACCCGCATCCAGTGCGAACACCTGGTGCTGGCCACCGGTTCGAAAAGCGTCAACCTGTCGATCCTGCCGATTGGCGGGCCGATCATTTCGTCCACTGAAGCGCTGGCGCCAAAGTCGGTACCGAAACGTCTGATCGTGGTCGGCGGTGGTTACATCGGTCTGGAGCTGGGCATTGCCTACCGAAAGCTCGGCGCCGAGGTCAGCGTGGTCGAGGCGCAGGATCGGATCCTGCCGGCCTACGACGCCGAACTCACCCAACCGGTGCACGATGCGCTAAAGCAACTGGGCGTGAAGTTGTACCTGAAGCACAGCGTATTGGGCTTCGACGGTACGTTGCAGGTGCGCGATCCGAACGGCGACACCCTGAACCTGGAAACCGATCAGGTGCTGGTGGCCGTCGGTCGCAAACCCAACACTCAGGGCTGGAACCTCGAAGCGCTGAACCTGGACATGAACGGCTCGGCGATCAAGATCGACAGCCGCTGCCAGACCAGCATGCGCAACGTCTACGCCATCGGCGACCTGAGCGGCGAACCGATGCTGGCCCACCGCGCCATGGCTCAGGGCGAAATGGTCGCCGAGCTGATCAGCGGCAAGACCCGCGAATTCAACCCGACCGCCATCGCTGCGGTGTGCTTCACCGACCCGGAACTGGTGGTCGTCGGCAAGACGCCGGATGAAGCCAAGGCGGCGGGACTTGACTGCATCGTGTCGAACTTCCCGTTCGCGGCCAATGGCCGGGCGATGACGCTGGAATCGAAAACCGGCTTCGTGCGGGTAGTCGCTCGTCGGGACAATCATGTGATTGTCGGCTGGCAGGCGGTGGGTGTCGGGGTGTCTGAGCTGTCGACTGCGTTCGCCCAAAGCCTGGAAATGGGTGCGCGACTGGAAGACATCGGCGGCACCATCCACGCGCACCCGACCCTGGGTGAAGCGGTGCAGGAAGCGGCGTTGCGTGCGCTTGGGCACGCGTTGCACCTGTAACTCTCGGTCGCAGATCGTTCCCACGCTCCGCGTGGGAATGCCTCCACGGACGCTCCGCGTTCGGCTGTTGGGACGCAGAGCGTCCCGGACTGCATTCCCACGCAGAGCGTGGGAACGATCAAAGGCTGAGATTTCGGGCTGCGAAACCGCTCAAGAATGAAGTATTGTTGTGCCCATCCAAAAAAACGTCAGAAGCCTTGAACCGCTTCGGCGGTTGTTCAGTGATAGAGGGTGTCATGGGTAACGAAAGCATCAACTGGGACAAGCTGGGTTTTGACTACATCAAGACCGACAAACGCTATCTGTCGTACTTTCGCAATGGCGAGTGGGACAAAGGCACCCTGACCGAAGACAACGTGCTGCACATCAGCGAAGGCTCCACTGCCCTTCACTATGGCCAGCAATGCTTCGAGGGCCTGAAGGCCTATCGTTGCAAGGACGGCTCGATCAACCTGTTCCGTCCGGACCAGAACGCCGCGCGCATGCAACGCAGCTGCGCCCGCCTGCTGATGCCGCATGTGTCCACCGAGCAGTTCATCGAAGCGTGCAAGGACGTGGTTCGCGCCAACGAGCGCTTCATCCCGCCTTACGGCACCGGTGGCGCGCTGTACCTGCGCCCGTTCGTGATCGGCGTAGGTGACAACATCGGCGTGCGTACCGCACCGGAGTTCATCTTCTCGGTATTCGCGATCCCGGTTGGCGCCTACTTCAAGGGCGGCCTGACCCCGCACAACTTCCAGATCTCCACCTTCGACCGCGCCGCGCCACAAGGCACCGGTGCCGCCAAGGTCGGTGGCAACTACGCCGCCAGCCTGATGCCGGGCTCCCAGGCCAAGAAAGCGCACTTCGCTGACGCCATCTACCTGGATCCGCTGACCCACAAAAAAATCGAGGAAGTCGGTTCGGCCAACTTCTTCGGGATCACCCACGACAACAAGTTCGTGACCCCGAACTCGCCGTCGGTACTGCCGGGCATCACCCGTCTGTCGCTGATCGAACTGGCCAAGTCCCGTCTGGGCCTGGAAGTGGTCGAAGGCGACGTGTTCATCGACAAGCTGTCGGACTTCAAAGAGGCCGGTGCTTGCGGTACCGCTGCGGTGATCACCCCGATCGGCGGCATCAGCTACAACGACCACCTGCACGTGTTCCACAGCGAAACCGAAGTCGGCCCTGTGACCCAGAAGCTCTACAAAGAGCTGACTGGCGTGCAAACCGGCGACGTTGAAGCGCCTGCAGGCTGGATCGTCAAGGTTTGATCTGACGACCATGTCTAGTCCTGAAATAGGTTTACACCTGTTTCACCCTAACGCCCGATGCACCGCATCGGGCGTTTTGTATTTTAAGGACAGGTGCGGGCGCTCCTGGTTGTAGATCAAGATCGCCTCCCGCACCAT
>NZ_JAIHBA010000048.1:0-38349 GCF_019718735.1 Pseudomonas sp. RIT778
TAATACACCGCGCCCGCCGGTTGCAGACGCTTGGCGGCATCGAGTAACGACACGTTCCATTCGGCGGCGATGTCCATCAGGTCGCGACCGCCCATTTCCGGATGCGGCGTCGACCAGGTGATGGTGATGCGGTGGGCGTCGGTGACTTGCTTCAGATCCAGGGTCGAAGAACTCGCTGCATACGGATAGCAATCGCAGCCGACCGGGTGAGTTTTCGCCGCCTCTTCCAGCGAAGCAAGCAACTGCGGACTGCGGCCCCAGTTACCGGCACCGGCGCATTTGAGGTGGGAAATGATCACCGGTGATCGTGCGTGACGCCCGATGCGGAAGGCCTCATCCATCGCCTCCAGCACCGGTTCGAATTCACTGCGCAAATGCGTGGTGTACACCGCGCCGAACGCATTCAGTTCTTCGGTCAGTTGCATGACTTCATCGGTGGATGCCGAGAATGCGCTCGCATACGCCAGACCTGTGGATAAACCGAGGGCACCCGCCTCCAGGCTTTCACGCAACTGCTCGCGCATCGCGGCGATTTCATCGTCAGTCGCGGTGCGGAACAGGTCATCAAGATGATTGCTGCGCAGCGCCGTGTGGCCGACCAGCGCCGCCACGTTCAGTGTGGTGTTGGCCGCCTCGACCGCCGCGCGGTAATCGCTAAAACGTGGATAGACGAATGCTGCCGCCGAGCCGAGCAGGTTCATCGGATCCGGCGGATCACCGCGCAAGCTGACCGGCGCGGCACTGATCCCGCAATTGCCGACAATCACCGTGGTCACGCCCTGGCTGAGCTTGGGCAGCATTTGTGGCTGGCGAATCACCACGGTGTCGTCGTGGGTGTGCACGTCGATGAAACCCGGCGCCAGCACACGCCCGGCGGCGTCGATTTCCTCGGTGGCGCGGGCCTCGCCCAAGTCGCCGATGCGCGCGATGCGGCCATCGAGGATCGCCACGTCGGCGGCGTAACCGGGGCTGTTGCTGCCGTCGATGACCAGGGCGTTGCGAATCAGGGTGTCGTACAGCATGTCAGTCTCCCAGCGGCAGGTGATCGTCGCCGCCACGGTATTCGTCGAGGGCGAGTTTGATCCGCCGCAGACGCTCTTGATTGTCTTCAGGATTGGCCAGCGCCAGCTCGGTGGCCAGCACGTCGATGGCGAGCAGCATGCCGTAGCGTGCCGCCGTCGGTTTGTAGATGAACGAGGTCTCGGCGCCTTGCAGCGGCAGGACGATATCGGCCAGCTCCGCCAGCGGCGAGTCGGCGCGAGTGATGGCGAGAATCCGTGCGCCGTAGTTGCGCGCCAGCGCTACGGTCTCCAGCAACTCCGGGGTGATGCCGGTCAGCGAACAGACGATCACCACCTGCTCGGCGCTGAGGCTGGCGGCGGTGACGCGCATCATCACCGCGTCGTGGCACACCGCAATCGGGTAGCCGAGACGCACCAGCCGCACTTGCAACTCATCGCTGCACAGGGTCGAGCAACCGCCGATGCCGAAGGCGTGAATCATCCGCGCCTGGCCCAGCAACTTCACCGCATCGGCGAAGCGCGACTCGTCGAACGCCGCCAGATGCTGGCGCAAGGTGGTTTCAATATCGCCGACGATCTGCCCGTAAAACGCCGACTGCTCGGGCGTGCCCGCCGGGTCGAGGAAACGGCTGCCAACACCACTGGCCTGAGCCAGTTGCAGGCGCAGGTCGCGCAAGTCGCGGCAACCGACCGTGCGGGCAAAACGCGACAGCGTGGCGGTGCTGACTTCGGCCCGCTGCGCCAGCTCTTCGAGGCTGGCGGAGGCGGCAAATCCTACGTCGTCGAGCATCAGACGGGCGATGCGTCCTTCACCGGCGCTGAAGAAATCCTGACGGGCGCGGATCTGATAAAGGATGTCCATGGCGGATAACTCCGACTACAGCAGGTAAGAAAGACCGACGGTCAGGGCGAAAGCGACAACCGAGATCAGGGTTTCCAGCACCGTCCAGGTCTTGAACGTCTGGGCCACCGTCATGTTGAAGTATTCCTTGATCAACCAGAAGCCGCCGTCGTTGACGTGGGAAAAGATAACCGAGCCCGCGCCGGTCGCCAGCACCAGCAGTTCCGGGTGTGGATAACCCAGACCGATGGCCACTGGCGCCACTACGCCGGAAGCCGTGGTCATGGCGACGGTGGCCGAACCGGTGGCGATGCGCATCAACGCGGCGAACAGCCAGCCCATGATCAGCGGCGAAAGGTGAAATTCGTGGGCCAGGCCGACGATCTGATCGGTGACGCCGGCGTCCACCAGAATCCGGTTCAGACCGCCACCGGCGCCCACCAGCAAGGTGATGCTGGCGGTCGGTGCCAGGCATTCGTTGGTGAATTTGAGGATCGATTCCCGGTTGAAACCCTGCGCGATGCCGAGCGTCCAGAAGCTCAACAGCGTCGCCAGCAACAGCGCAATCACCGAGTTGCCGATGAACAACAGGAACTGGTTGAAGCCGCTGCCCGGCGTGGAAATCAGATTGGCCCAGCCGCCGATCAGCATCAACACCACCGGCAACAGAATGGTCGCCATGGTGATGCCGAAACCCGGCAGGCTGTCGCGGGGTTCGCGTTCGAGGAATTGTTTTTCCAGCGGGTTATCCGCCGGCAACTGAATGCGCGGCACGATGAATTTGGCGTACAGGGGACCGGCAATGATCGCCGTCGGAATACCGATGGCAATCGCATACAGCAAGGTCTGCCCGACCGACGCCTGATAGGCCTGCACCGCCAGCATCGCCGCCGGGTGCGGCGGCACCAGCGCATGCACCACCGACAGACCGGCGACCATCGGCAGACCGACCATCAGAATCGACACGCCAACCCGCCGCGCCACGGTAAAGGCAATCGGCACCAGCAACACGAAACCGACTTCGAAAAACAGCGGCAGCCCCACCAGAAACGCAATGCACACCATCGCCCAGTGCGCGTTCTTCTCGCCAAAGCGTTCGATCAGTGTGCGCGCCATCTGCTCGGCACCACCGGACTCGGCCATCATCTTGCCGAGCATCGTCCCCAGCGCCACCACCAGCGCAATGTGCCCCAGCGTCTTGCCCACCCCGGCCTCATACGCCCCCACCACGCCGGACGGCGGCATCCCCGCCACCAGCGCCAGGCCGATGGAAATCAGGGTGATGACAATGAACGGATTGAGCCGGTAACGGGCGATCAGAACGATCAGGGCGATGATGGCAACGGCGGCGTACACCAGCAGCCAATAGCCGAAGGACGGTGTCATGCGGTACTCCTCGAAAGGGTCACGTTCGAATGGGTTGTGAAACTCATAAATCATTTCGAGATCGAGTTTTCAAACGAAGTGAAAGTAATTTTCGTGGAGGGATAAGGGTTGTCGTTTTTGGATATGTCCTGTCGCGAATAATGAAAATCGCGGGGTGGGATTTTCATGATCCTCGGGCACAAAAAAACCGGTGAAAACAAGCAAGCTTGCTTCCACCGGTCCCGGGGGCGTCACCTTTTCAACGTGGACTCACACCATTTCGTTACGAATCCATTCAACCACCGACGTGCGCTTCGGCGCCCAGCCCAGCTGTTCGCGGGCGTGTTTGCCGCGTACGCGGCTGTTGGAGCCAAGGCCGTAGTTGGCCATTTCGTAGCCCCACTCGGCTTCGGCGTCTTTCAGCGGCCAGTCTTGTGGCTCGCCGAGGTTCAGGGCTTCGGCCATGGCAGTGGTCATGTCGATGAACGACGCTTCGCCGCTTTCGACGAAGTAGAAGGTGCCCGGGACGTTTTTGGTCAGGGCCAGCAGGTACAGCGCCACCACGTCTTCGATGTGCACGTTGGACCAGATGTTCTGCCCGGTGCCGACGTGACGCACCACGCCGCTTTCGCGCGCCTGTTTCAGCAGGCGCGGCAGTTGCACGCTGTCGCGATTGACGCCCAGGCTGTGGCCGTAGATCAGGGTGTTGCAGATGACGGCCGAGTTCACGCCGTCCTTCGCTGCGGCGAGGATCAGGTTGTCGATGGCCACGCGTGCGGCCTTGTCGACGGTCGGCTCCGGCAGGTTGTCTTCGAAGTAGATGACGTCGCTGGATTTGCCGCCCGAGGCGTCGCCGACGATGCTCGAACCGCTGGTGTGCAGGAACACTTTGTTCGAGCCGCGCAGGGCATCGAGCAAGGCTTCGACCGCGCCGCGATGATCGCTGCTGGCGGCGTTGATCACGGCGTCGGCGGCGCGGGCCTGTTCGGCCAGCAATGCGCTGTCGTCGAGAGTGCCGATCACCGGGGTGATGCCCAGTGCTTTCAACTCATCGGCCTGTTCCGCGCTGCGTACAAGACCGGTGACGGTGTGGCCGGCCTGAACCAGACCGGTGGCGATGGAGCCGCCGATAAAACCGGCAGCGCCGGTGACGAATACGTTCATGGAGAAACTCCCTGCGTGAGTAAGTGATGCAACGAGTATCGACCGGCGAGCTCGGTGGAAAAACCCGCCGACAACCAAATCACTGTTGCGCAGGGGTCACGAATCAGCCTTTGAAATCGGCGCTGGCGTAAGCCGCCAGTTTGCTCTGGATGAAGTCGAGGAAGCACTGGATACGCAATGCCAGTTGCGAGTTACGGTAGTACACCGCATTGATCGGCTGGCGATAACCGCTGTTGAAGTCCGCCAGCAACACCTTCAGCCGCCCGGCACGTATGTCGTCGATGGTCATGAAGTGCGAGAGGCAGGCAATGCCCTGGCCTTCCAGCGCCAGATGCCGAACCGTCTCGCCGCTGGAGGCGCTGATCGCCGGGGTGATCGGCCAGCGGTCGCCGTGCACGTAACGCAGCGGCCACTGGTTGAGGCCTTCGTTCTGGGTGAAGCCGAGCAAGGTGTGTTCGCTCAGGTCGGCCACTTGCAACGGCGCGCCATGTTTTTCCAGATAGGCAGGACTGGCGACGATCAGCAGCGGGCTGCAACCGAGCGAGCGGGCATGCAACGTCGAATCGGCGAGGGTGCCGATGCGGATGGCGACGTCGGTGCTTTGTTCCAGCAGGTCAATGATCAGGTCATTGCTGTTGAGTTCGAGCTGGATGTCCGGGTACAGCCGCCGGAATTCGTCGATGTACGGCACGATGGCGTGGAGCATGAACGGCGATGCGGCGTTGATGCGCAGCCGTCCTGATGGCGTTTGCTGGCGCGAAGAGAGGCGCTCTTCGAGCTGGTCCATCTGATCGAGGATCAGCTTGGCCTGTTCGAAGAAATACTTGCCCTCCTCGGTCAAGTCCATGCGCCGTGTGGTGCGGTTGATCAGCGTCGTGTCGAGCTTGGCTTCCAGCCGCGACAGCGTGCGGCTGACGGCCGACGGCGTCTGTCCGACCTGCTCGGCGGCGGCGGAGATCGAACCGCATTCGATCACGCAGACGAAAATCTGCAACTCATCGGATCTGGCTTTCACGGGTGTCCTCGAATCGAAAGGCCTGCAGCGCAAGCTCAGGCCTTCGATAGTAGCCGAGCGTCAGGCCTTGAGGCCAAACACCTCGGTCAGATGCTGCTCGTAACGCGCCACATCCGCTTCGATGTTCGGGCGTTTCATCACGTCCACACAGAGGAACGTCGGCAGGCCGGTCATGCCGAGGAACTCGTTGGCCTTGTGGAACGGGAAGTACACCGCATCAACGCCTTTGGCTTCGAAGAAGTCGGTCGGGTCATCGAACGCCTGCTGCGGCGCGTTCCAGGTCAGCGACAGCATGTACTGCTTGCCTTGGATCAGGCCGCCGCTGCCGTACTTCTGCGACGAATCGGAACGGGTGCGGCCGTCGCTGGCGTAGAGGCTGCCGTGACCTTCGGTGAACACTTCATCGATGTACTTTTTCACGGTCCACGGCGCGCCCATCCACCAGCCCGGCATCTGATAAATGATCACGTCGGCCCAGAGGAATTTCGCGACTTCTTCGGCGATGTCGTAACCCTCGTCGATGAAGGTGGTCTTGACGTCGACCCCGCCGCGATCCAGCACGCTCAGCGCGGCTTCGTGCAGGGTGGTGTTGTAGCGACCGTCGGAGTGGGCGAATTTTTTACCGCCATTGAGCAACAGCACTTTTTTCATGGGAGAGCCTCGATCGGATTCCGATGCGCAGCGCAGAGCGCTGGGTGGAGAAGGGGAAAAATTGAATGGCGGCAGATTAACGATCCGCCTCGCGCGGAATAAGCACCGATTGCGCAAAATTCATTTGAGTAAAACGCACGAATCGAACGCCGATTATTGCCTTAGGATTGGCCGCCATCTGAATCTGAGGAGTTTTTTGCGATGAGCGAACGCCAGGGTTTCATCCTGCACGCCAAGACCCGCCCGGAAAAAGCCGAGGCCTTCGAAGCATTTTTCCGCGCCTATGTCGAACCGAGCCGCGCCGAACCCGGCTGCATCGAGTACCACATGCTGCGCGACAAGGAAGACCCGAGCCTGTTCATTTTCTACGAGATCTGGGAAAGCCAGGCGCATCTGGACGTGCACTCGAACCTGCCGCACATGCAGCAGTTTCTGGCCCAGCGCATGGAGTATCTGGAGCGGGATTTCGATATCCGCCCGATTGAAATGCTCAGCGCCTCGTCCGCTAGCCGCTGATCAGCAGATGGGCGCCGAGCGCGCCCAGACCGATGAAGAACACCCGCTTGAACAGCACGGCACTGATGCGCTGACGCAGCCATTGCCCGAGCAACATGCCGAGGACAGCGGGGATCAGCGCCAGCAGCGAGGCGCTCAGTTCCGCGCCGCCGAGCGACCCGCGCCAGAGCAATCCGCCGGCCAGCGCCAGGGTCGACACGGTGAAGGACAGGCCCAGCGCCTGCACCAGTTCATCGCGGCTCAAGCCCAGGGCCTGTAGGTACGGGACGGCGGGAATCACGAACACGCCGGTGGCCGAAGTGATGACGCCGGTGATCACGCCACACAGCGGACCGAGCCACGGTTCATGGCGGCGACTGACACTCAGCGTCGGCAGGAACAACCCACTCAACGCATAGAGCAACAACGCCGCGCCAAGTCCGCGCACTACCCAATGCCCACCCGCCATGCCGATCCACAAAGTGCCCATGGCCGTGCCGAGAAAGATCGCCAGCAGCATCGGCCACAAGCGTTTCACCAGCCCCTGCAAATGCCCGCCGAATGCCAGTTGCCAGACGTTGGTGAGGGTCGCCGGAATGATCAGCAATGCCGCAGCCTGCGATGGTGCCATAGCCAGACCGAGCAAACCCATAGCGACAGTGGGCAGGCCGAGACCGATCACACCTTTGATCATGCCGGCGACGACGAAGGTCGCAATCACCAGCAATGAAAGGGCCAGACCGAGGTTTTGATAGAAATCTGCGAGTGCGTTCATGGCCACACTTTGCGCCTGCGCGGGTGAACTGAAAATCTGTCATACACTGAGGCAGCCTCTACCTGTACAAGAGGCTTGTAAATTCTTCGCGGCCACTGGCCTCTTCGCGGGCAAGCCCGCTCCCACAGTGTTTGTGTTGTACGCAGAACTTGTGTTCGACATCGGACCTGTGGGAGCGGGCTTGCCCGCGAAGGCGTCAGGACTGACACCACTGATATTGAGGCTGCCCCATGCACTTCGACCTCACCGACCTGCGCTTGTACCTGCACATTCTCGACAGCGGCAACATCACCGCCGGTGCCGCTCGCAGTCATCTGTCGCTGGCGGCAGCCAGTGCGCGGATCCGGGCGATGGAAGCGTCGCTGGGCACCGAGTTCCTTGAGCGCGGACGCCGTGGCGTTACGCCTACACCGGCCGGCAAAGCCCTGGCGCAACATGCGCGGGTGTTGCTGCAACAGGCCGAACGCCTGCAACAGGATCTGGCCGAATACGCGCGCGGCGTCAAAGGCCAGGTGCGTCTGCTGTGCAACACCACGGCGCTCAGCGAATACCTGCCGGAGGTGCTGGCGGATTTCCTGCGCGAGCACCCCAACCTCGACATCGATCTGCAGGAATTGCCCAGTGCCCGCATCACCCATGCCTTGCGTCAGGGCGCGGCGGATCTGGGCATTGTGTCCGACGCGATCGACACCAGCGACTTGCAGACCCGAGCCTTTCGCGATGATCCGCTGGTGCTGATTCTGCCGCTGGAACACCCACTGTCTGACGCGACCGAAGTCGGCTTCAGCGACGCCCTGCGTTACGACTTCGTAGGGTTGCATGCCGACAGCGCGCTGGCGGTGTACCTGGAAGAACAGGCCCTGCACAGCGGCTCGCGGATGCAGATCCGCATCCGCGCCGATGGTTTCGACGGGGTGATGCGCATGGTGGCCCGAGGTGCCGGTCTGGGCATCGTGCCGTTGGCGGCGGTTCAGCGCGCCACGCCGCAAGCCTTCAAGACCCTGCCGATGAATGAAGGCTGGGCCAGGCGCAAACTGTTGCTGTGCGCCCGCGACTTCGCCGCTCTCCCCGCTTATGCCCGCGCCGTGCTCGACGCCTTGACTCTGCCCTGAGGGGCAGACTTTACCCTTGGGGTTTCTTCCTCAAGGGCAGTCATCATGGGCAAGCGGATTTTGTTGATTCTCGGCCATCCATCCAGCGAAAGTTTCTGCGCGGCACTGGCCGGACGCTACTTGGAATCGGCCCGCGAGGCCGGGCACGAGGTGCGGCAACTGTCCCTCGGCCAACTCGATTTCGACCCGATCCTGCGCGCAGGCTACCGTCAGGTTCAGACACTTGAACCGGATCTGCTCCAGGCCCAGGCCGACCTGCTGTGGGCCGAACACCTGACGCTGGTGTACCCGATCTGGTGGGGCGGGATTCCGGCGCTGCTCAAAGGTTTTTTCGACCGGGTCCTGCTCCCCGGCTTCGCTTTCAAGTACCGCCAGGGCAAAGCGTTCCCCGACAAACTCCTGCATGGTCGCAGCGCCCACCTGCTGGTCACTATGGACACCCCGCCCTGGTATTACCGCTGGATCTATCGCATGCCCGGCCTGCACGAGGTGCGCAAAAACACGTTGGCGTTCTGCGGTATCGAACCACGCCGGACACTGACCTTCGGACCGGTGCTCGGCGCCAGCGACCATCAGCGCGAAACCTGGCTGAAGCAGGCCGGATCGATTGCCCGCCATTGAGTTTTCCGCTATTGGTGCTCGGGCCCGCTGACGGAGAAAAGGGATTTGCACATGTACATCGGCCAGGCCGCACAGCGTTCGGGAACCACGATCAAGACCATCCGCCATTACGAGTCGATCGGCCTGCTGCCCGAGGCACGGCGCGAGGGCAAATACCGGGTCTACGACCCGCAGACGGTCGAACTGCTGAGCTTTATCAAATGCGCGCAGGCGCTGGGATTTCGCCTCAGGGAATTGCAGGCGATCTTTGCCGGCCAGCCCGAACTGACGCCTTATGAAAAGGCCCGCCGCGCGATTGCCGACAAGCGACAGGAGATCGCGGCGCAGCTGCTGAAACTCACGCAACAACAAGAGGAACTGACCGCGTTGGAGGCCAGCCTGGAACACGCGCAACAGCAATGCCTGTCGAGCGTATCGACCACAAAATAAGCACAAGGAATAGCTTGCAAGGTACGTATACATACGTACTATATCGCCAGAGCGAACGTGTTGCCCGATACCCGTTTTCGCACAACGACAACGGACAAGGAAGAACGGATCGGCTCCATTAAACCTACATGGAATGAGGTGACGCGATGGTTGATTCAACGGAGTTTCGTAATGCGATGGCGATGCTGGGGAGTGCCGTCACCATCGTCACGACCGATGGCCCTGCGGGGCGTTTCGGCTTTACCGCGTCGGCGGTGTGCAGCGTGACGGATTCACCGCCCACGCTGCTGGTGTGCGTCAATCGCTCGTCGTCCAATCACGAGCATTTCAAGACCAATGGCGTGCTGTGCGTGAACGTCCTGACCGGTGATCACCAGTCGACATCAGGGGCGTTCGCCAATCGGCAGTTGAGCATGCAGGAGCGTTTTTCCAGCGTGAATTGCCAGACCCTCAAGACCGGTTCGCCAGTGATCGAAGAAGCATTGGTCAGCCTCGATTGCCGGGTCAGCAAGGTCGATGAAGTGGGCACTCACAGCATCTTCTACTGTGAAATCCTCGAACTGCAGCAACACAGCGAGGCCACGGAAGGCCTGGTCTACTTCAACCGCAGTTACTACCGTCTGAACGACGAACTGCGCCTGGCACCCGAGCAGTGATCCAGACACCCGCCGGCATCGCAGATTGCTAGCCGGCGGGCCATGACAGGGATGTAACCATGCTATTCAATGAAGACAACTTCGCGGATATCGACCTGAACCTGATCATCATTTTCCTGGTGCTGTTCCGCGAACGCAGCGTGTCACGCACGGCCGAGCGCCTGCACGTCAAACAACCCGCCATCAGCGGATCGCTGGCACGACTGCGCAAGCGGTTCGATGATCCTCTGTTCCTACGGTCATCCAGAACCATGCGCCCGACCTCGAAAGCCGAGCAACTGGCGCAAGCGCTGACGCCGGCCATCAAGCAGATCGAAGCGGTGATCCGGCTCTGAAAAACCGGCGAAAAAAACCTGCGGGCGTGAACGCCCGCAGGTTTTTTTCATCAGGCCGACTTGAGCGCCTGAGCGTATTCAACCCGTGCCCAGAAGGCAGGCAAAAAGCACTCGCTGACCAGCAGCGCCGAACCATTGCGGGTGAAACGCGAACGCCGGGCCAGCAGACGCTTGGCCTGTGGCGCGAAGCGATAGGACAGCGCCGCCAGCGGTGCGCCGGGGGACAGCAAGGCGCACTGAAAAGGCTCGCGCAGGGTCTGCTCCGAGGTGTAGAGAATCTCCGCCAGCGGTCGACGGCCATAGCCGTTCAGATCCGCCCAGTCGCCATTCAGCGCCGGCACGCTGGTCAGGCTGCGCGCGGTGACGCAGGCCTCGCCATCGAGCTTCATCACCACTTCGCGCACCCAGCCGAGGGTGGCTGGCGGCACGTTCAGCGCTTGCGCTTCTTCAGGATTGAGCGGGCCATGGGACTGCTCGACGACTTCGATTGAATAATCGCCCATGGCTTTCAAACGTGGGGTCAGTGCCCCGGGCAAAAACAGCCAGTGATGCTCGGAGCCGGTCAATTCCGACAGCGGTCGCGATGACCAGTAATGACTTGTATCCATACCCGCTCACACCTTCCTGGTGATGGTGAATTGTTGGTTGCCGTGGAAGGCCAACCCTTCACCGGCGGTGTCTGTCACTCGGCTCCGTTTTCTTCGGTCACTTCGTGTTTGCTGATGACGCTGATGGTCTGTTCATCGGTCTTGACCGCCGCCAGCAGCGAGTCGAGCAATCCCGGAAAACGCACGTCCATGTCTTCACGACGCAGGGACAGCAGGTTTTCCCGACCGTAAGGGCGCTGCCAAATCAGGCCGCTGTCGCGCAGTACCCGCCAGTGGTGGGTCATGGTCGACTTCGATGCGCCCTTGAGGATCCGGCCGCATGGATGTTCCTGGCCATCGGACAACACTTTCAACACGGTCAGGCGTAGCGGGCTTCCCAATGCGTTCAGCACATTTTCCAGAAGGATCTGATCCTGATTGGGATGATTCGGGACGTTCATAGGTAGGTACCCTTGATGATATAGGCGGGAAAAATCCGGCTTGTATTCGTCTATACGAGAACAGTAAGACTATACACAAGATGCTTTTTCCCCGCGACAGCCGCCCCGAGGGCGGCGTCCCGCAAATCAACTACAAATCGCTGCTCTGCGCTGTCTCCAGCGCGGGCGCCTGGAAGCCGCCGCCCAGCGCCGCCATCAACGAAACCGAACTGTCGATGTGCTTGCTGTTGAGGAAGGCCAGGCGCATTTCGTCCTGGATCAATTGCTGCTCGATGTTCAGCGCATCGAGGAACGTGTCCTCCCCGGCCTTGTAGCGCGACTGCGACAGATCGTAAGACGACTGCGCAATCGAACAGGCATCGCGCTGCACGACGATCTGCTGCTCGAACGAACGCAACTGCGTCACCGAAATCGCCACCTCGTGCAGGGCCGAATTCAACACCCGATTGTACTGCGCAATCGAACTGTCGAGTTCGGCATTGCCGGCCTTCAGATCCGAGCGCAGACGACCCGCATCGAAGATCGGCAGCGACACCGTTGGCGCCACATTCCAGAACTTGCTGACCCCGGCGAACAACGCATCACCGGTCAGCGCATGGGAACCCGCCGCTGCCACCAGATTGATGTTCGGGTAGAACGTGGTCTTCACTGCCTCGACGTTCTTGGTCTCGGCCTCCACGCGCCAACGCGCAGCGACGATGTCCGGACGACGGCCCAATAGTTGAGCCGGCAACTGCGCCGGCAATGCCACCACGCTCGCTTGCAGATTCGATGGCCGCTCAAGCGTGTGCGCACGATCAACGCCCTTGCCGATCAGCGCCGACAGTTGAAGACGAGCAATTTCGATGTCTTCGTTGGCGCCGATCAGGGTCGATTCCGAACGCGCCTTGAGGCTCTGCACCTGCTTGAGTTGCGACAAGTTGTCGAGCCCCGAGCCATAGCGTGAATCCGTCAGATCCACCAGTTTGCTCAGGCGTTCGAGATCCCGTTGATTGAGCTCCGAGACCTGCCACGCATACGACAACTGGTTGTAAGCCTTGACCACGTTTGTCGCCAGAATCAGCCGCGACGATTGCAGATCGACTTCCGCCGCTCGTGCGCTGTTGAGCGCCGATTCCCACGCGGCACGCTGGCCGCCCCAAAGATCGAAGGTGTAGCTGAAATTCACCGCCAGATTGCGTGCGGTGAAGTACTTGTGGCCCTCGCCGCTGTAGTCCTCGAAGCGTGACAGCCGACCGCGAGTGACACCCGCCGACGCGTCCATTTCGGGATAGCGCTCGGCATCGCGCAGGTCGAGAAATGCGTTGGCCTTTGCGACCCGCGCAGCGACTTCCTGCAGGTCCGGATTGCTCGCGTACGCTTCTTCGATCAGCGCGCCCAGACGTGGATCACCCAGCGATGTCCACCAGTCCGCACGCGGCCATTGGGCCGGCGGCAACTTGTCTTTCAGGCTGTCGGACGGCGCATCGCCGACCGCAAGCAATTTGCCCTGATGATCGATCCCGGCGTAGTTCACACAACCCGCCGCCAACAGGATGGACGCCGCCAGCGGCGCCAGCATCAAACGTGTAATCGAATGCATGTCACGTCCTCACAGGATGGGTTGCGGCACACCGGCCGGTTCGGCTTGGGGTGCGTGGCTCGGTTGCTTGATCGAACTGAGCAGTGTGTACACCGACGGCAGAATGAACAGGGTGAACAAGGTGCCGATCAGCATCCCCACCACAATCACCAGGCCCAGGCCGAAGCGGCTGTTGGCGCCGGCACCGCTGGCGAACAACAGCGGCGCGAGGCCGACTACCATCGCCGCAGTGGTCATCAGGATCGGCCGCAGACGCACCTGCGCGGCGTGCTGGATCGCTTGCACGCGGTCCATGCCTTGCTGGCGCTGCAACTCGTTGGCGAATGCAACCATCAGGATGCCGTGCTTACTGATCAGACCGATCAGCGTGATCAGGCCGATCTGGGTGTAGATGTTCATCGAGGTCATGCCCAGCGCCAGCGGCACCAGGGCTCCGCAGATCGACAGCGGCACGCTGATCAGGATGATGAACGGATCGCGAAAGCTCTCGTATTGCACGCTCAGCACCAGGTAGATGATCACTAGGGCCAGGCCGAAGGTGAACGCCAGGCTGTTGCCTTCCTGCACGTATTGGCGGGCGTCGGACTGCCAGTCGAAACTGAAGCCGGCCGGGAAGCCTTCCGATTGTTTTTGCAGGAAGCCCACCGCATCACCCAGCGTCACGCCCGGCGCCGGAATGGCCTGGAACGTGGCGGAGTTCTGCTGGTTGAACTGGGTCAGGCGGTTCGGCTCGACCTTGACGCTGAGGGTGGCCAGCGTCGACAGCGGCACCGGATTGCCCTTCTGATCCTTCACGTAGTACAGCTTCAGGGTTTCCGGGGTCAGGCGATCCGCCGACACCGACTGCGGAATCACGTCGTAGGAACGGCCGTGGAACGAGAACCGGTTGACGTACTTCTCGCCGATCAGGCTGTTGAGCGTTTCGCCGATGTCCTGCATGCGGATGCCCAGAGCGTTAGCCTTGGCCCGGTCGACCTGGATTTCCACCACCGGGTTGTTGAAGTCCAGATCACTGTCGACCACCGCGAACAGACCACTGGCTTGTGCGGCTTGCTTGAGCTGATCCATCACGTTGTACAGCGCCAGGTATTCCTGATCGCTGCGGATCACCATCTGCACCGGCAGACCACCGGTGGAACCCGGCAACGGCGGCATCTGGAACACGAAAATGCTCGTGCCTTCGATCTGGTTCACCCGCGCCTGCAAGTCAGGCTGGATGGTATTGGCATCGCGACCGCGTTTTTCCCAGTCCACCAGGTTGATCCCGCCGACGCTGTTGGACAGACCGTCGGAACCGTTCGCCACCCAGTTGCTGTAACCCTCTGGGATTTCGTTGAAGGTCTTGTACAGCTCGTGGGCGTAGGCTTCGAGGTAATTCAGGTTGGCGTGCTGCGGTGCCTTGATCGCGGTCAGCAGAATGTTCTGGTCTTCCAGCGGCGCCAGTTCGGTCTGCGCCGAGCGATAGAGGAACGGCAGGCTGAAGAAGATCACCAGCGCCACGCTCAGGCTGATCCAGCGACGCGCCAGCGAACCGCCGAGCAGCGCGCCGTAACGACGGGACAGGTACTGGAAGAAACGATCCGCCTTAACGGCCATGAAACCTTCGCTGGTTTTCGCGTCCAGCAGGCGGGTACTCATGATCGGCGACAGGGTCAGGGCGACGATGCCGGAGATCACCACGGCGCCGGCCAGGGTCAGTGCGAACTCCTTGAACAGCGTGCCGGTGAGGCCGCCCATCAAACCGATCGGCGCGTACACCGCCGCCAGGGTGAAGGTCATCGCTACGACTGGCCCGGCCACTTCACGGGCGCCGATCAGCGCAGCGTCGAACGGCGTCTTGCCCTCTTCGATGTGACGGTGAACGTTTTCCACCACGACGATGGCGTCGTCCACCACCAGCCCGATGGCGAGCACCATGGCGAGCAGGGTCAGCAGGTTGAGGCTGAAGCCGAACATCTGCATCAGCATCGCCGCGCCGAGCATCGACAGCGGAATCGTCACCAGCGGAATCAGCACGGTGCGGAACGTACCGAGGCACAGGTAGATCACCAGCACCACGATCACCAGCGCTTCGAGCAGGGTGTAGCTCACCTCGTCGATTGACGACTGAATGAAGTGCGCCACTTCGAACGGGATCTGCACGGTCACGCCCGGTGGCAGGGTTTCCTGAATCTGCGGCAGCAATTCACGCACGCGTTTTACGATGACCAGCGGGTTGCCGGTCGGTGCGGCGTCCAGACCGAGGAACAGCGCCGGCACATCGCTCATCGCGCCGCTGGTGTCGGTGGAGGCTGCGTTCAGTTCCACAGTACCGACGTCACGCACACGGATGATGTGGCCGTTGTCGTTGCGCAGCACCATGTCGCGGAAATCTTCGACGCTGTTCAGGTCGGTGTTCACCCGCAGGTTGCTGACCACGTACAGACCTTTGACCTGACCCGGTGCCGCCTGGAAGTTGTTGCCCTCGATGGCCGCCGACACGTCCTGCCCGGTCATGCCGTATCCGGCCAGACGCTGCGGATCGAGCCACAGGCGCATGGACAGTTTCTGCTCGCCCATGATGTTGATCTTGGCCACGCCTTCGATGCCGGCAAACATCGGCTCGACGACGCGGGAGATGTAATCCGACATCTCCGGAATGGTCAGGTTGGAGCTGGCGAACGCGACGTAGGCCACGCTGGTGAAGCCGCCGGAAGTGCGCTCCACCACCGGGTCGTACGCGTCCTTCGGCAAGCGGTATTTGATCTGGTTGACCTTGGCCATGACCTCGGTCAGCGCCGCGATGGAGTCACTGTTCAGTGCCATGCGGATCGTCACCTGGCTGCGACCCTGGGTCGAAGTCGACGACAGATAGTCGATGCCCTCGACCGAGGCCACGGCCTGGCTGATCGGTTGGGTGACGAAGCCTTGCATCAGTTCCGAAGAAGCGCCGGGATACTGGGTCGTGACCGTGATGGTCGATGTTTCCAGCATCGGGTACTGGCGGATCGGCAAGTTCATCAGCGCGCGCACCCCGAACAGCAGGATCAGCGTGCTGACCACCACGGCCAGCACCGGGCGGCGAAGAAAGAGGTCGGTGAAATTCATTTTTCCAGCCCACTGAGTTTAAGAGCAATCGTGTCCGGGACGCCTTCCACCGCCACGCCGTCGTGGAGCTTGAGCTGGCCGGACGTCACCACTTGCACGCCTTCGGTCAGGCCCTTGTCGACCACCGCCCAGCCATCGCGACGCTCGCCGACCTTGATGCTTTCGCGCTTGACCTTCTGCACGCCGGCTTCGTCGGTGTAGACCGAGAACACGCTTTCGCCGTAGGCGTTGTAGGTGATCGCGGTTTCCGGAATCAGCAGCTCGGCGGTCTGCGGCAGGGTCACCGAGACCCGTGCATACATGCCGGGACGCAGGCGTTTTTGCGTGTCGGTAATGACCGCTTGCACGTTGATGGTGTGGGACTGGTTGATCTGCGGATCGACCGCCACGATCTTGCCGGCGAAGGTCACATCACCCCAGGCATCGACCTTGGCCTGCACGGTCTGGCCCAGTTGCACTTGCGAGCCATCGCGCTCAGCGAGGGTGAAGTTGACGCGCAGCAGCCCCGGATCCGTCAGGGTCGCCACCGCGCTGCCGGCTTGCAGGTATTGGCCCAGATGCGCCTGGCGAATGCCGAGGGTGCCGGCGAACGGCGCACGAATGTGCCGTTGGGCGATCTGCGCCTGCATGCGCTCCATGTCGCCTTTGGCCGCGTCGTATTGAGCGCGGGCACTGTCGAAGGCGCGACGGCTTTCAGCGCCGGTCTTGGCCAGTTCCTGGACACGGGCAAACTGCGCCTTGGCCGATTCGTACTCGCCTTTCAGGCGCACCAGTTCGCCTTGCTCCGGCGCGTCGTTGAGCTTGAGCAGCACCTGCCCCGCCTTCACTTCATCACCGGACTCGAAATCGATGTCCACCACTTTGCCGCTGACTTCAGCCGACACCAGCACCTGACGCTGGGCTTCGAGTTTGCCGATGGCTTCGAGGTAGTAGGTGTAGGGTTGTTTCTTGACCACGGCCAGACCGACCCGGGTGCTGGGGATCCGTTGCTCGGCCGCCGCCGGTGGCGGCGACCAGAAACGCCAGCCCAGTGCAGCGGATAACACCACCACAAGAATAATAAAGATCAGCGACTTGATAATGTTTCGAGCAAGCATGTGGCACTCCCTTGACTCTTTGCTGCGAGCACAAAAGTTTGAGTTTTAAGAAAATAAAGGTGCAACTTAAGGCGGGCGCGTTATCGATCCCTGTGAACTTTCACTTGTAAACGCGCCCGCTTTATTTATCCGCTGTTACGCCGCGGCCAGTACGTTGGTTTTATCCAGGTAATACTTGCCGATACCGTGCAAGTTCAAAGGCGACAGGGTGAAGTGCTTCGAACCGGTGTGGATATCGCGGAAGCAACGCTCCAGGAAGTGCGACTTGTAGACGGCTTTGGAACCGGCCATCGAGTAGATCTGGTTGACCGCATTGACCGAGTTCTCGGTCAGCACCGAGGCTGCCAGACCGACACGGGCGCTGACCGGTTCGCCGACGGTTTCACCACGGTTGATGACCTGGTGGATCGCATCTTCCAGCAGCAGTTGTGCGGTATGCACCGAGGAGATGGCTCGACCGGTCTTCTCGAAGATCACCCCTTCCAGACCCGGATCGGTGTTCACGGCGCGGTCATTGCGGAAATGATCGACCGCAGCGCGGGCCACGCCCAGTACGGTGGACATCGCCGCCAGGGTGCCGAACTCGTAGTAACCGGTGGCATAGGCCCGGGAGCTGCGTGCTTCGGGGGATTGCTTGAGGGTCTCGACGTCCAGCGAGAAGGACTTGTGGACGATCACGCTGGAGCACTGGAAGTGATGGCTGCCGGTGCCGCGCATGCCCAGGGTGTCCCAGGTCGGCAGGATGGTGCACTGGCTGGCGGGCACGAAGAACATCCGCACTTCCGGAGTGGTGTTGTTTTCAGTGCCTTTGACGGTGGCGGTGCAGACCAGCCAGTCGGCGTGGGCCGAGCCACTGGCGAACGCCCATTTGCCGCTCAGCAGGTACTCGTCGCCCATCGGCAGCGCTTCGCCGCCGGAGTGGATGGCGCCGATCACGAAACCGTCGCAGTGGTTGTAGATCGCTTCGGAAGTGGCTTCCGGCAGGTAATCCGACAGGCGCCCCATCGCCACTTGCACCGCCAGCTGCCAGGACAGCGAGGCGTCAAACCGGGCGAATTCCAGCAGCAGGGCGGAGGTGGTCTGGATATCGACCTGGGACCCGCCGAACGCCTTGGACACCGAGGTGCGGCCAAAACCCTCCTTGAAGAATCGGGACATCACATCCTTGTGCGTCGCATTGGTCTGCTCGCTGTAATCGCGGTGCTGAATAATCAGCGGATTGAGTGCACGCACCTTCTCGAGCCATTCATTGGATTCGGAGGGAAGGCTGTTCCATTGCATTAGATTTTTCATAACGGCTCCTAGCTATTATTTATTTACGATCAGCAGACGAAAAAACAGACAGAACTTTTTATTGTTGTTAAACCCCGATAAAAATGTACGTCTACAGTCGTACATTTGACAAGCACTATTATCAGACTTCTTTCATTTCCCAATAAAAGAGCAATCACTGTCCGACAATTACGCAAGGCGCAAGAGGCCAACGTAACTTGCGAACAAGTTACGTTGCTTGAATCTTTTTGCTTACTTCACGCCGGCGCGCCGGTCACTGACTTTCGACAGTGAGGCCCAGTCCTGATCGGCCTGACCATGGGCCATGCCGTCCAGCAGGTTGTCCTTCAACACGCTGGCAAACGGCAGCGGCACCTGGGCCGCTTCACCGGCCTCCAGCGCCAGGCGAACATCCTTGAGGCCCAGCGATAATTTGAAACCGGCCGGCTCGAATGTTTCATTGACCATCAGCTTGCCGTATCCCTGATAGACCGGCACGGCGAACAGGGTCGAGGTGATCATTTCGATGAACGCCTCGCGACTGATGCCGTAACCGCCGGCCAGGGTCGAGGCTTCGGCCATGGATTCGATCGCCGAGGCAATCATCAGGTTAGCCGACAGTTTGGCGGCGCAGGCCACTTCAGCCGTGTTACCGAACGTCCAGGTCTTGCGCCCCAGCACATCGAACAGCGGCTGCACCCGGGCCAGTGCTTCGGCGGGCCCGGAGGAGAGAATGTTCAGATTGCCGGCAGCCGCCACATCGACCCGCCCCAGCACCGGTGCCGACACGTAACCGACGCCACGTGCTTCATGCACGGCCGCCAGCTCCCTGGCCAGCGCCACGGATACCGTGGACATATTGACGTGAACGCTGCCGGCCCGCAGACCGTCCAGCGCCTTGGCATCGAAGAACACCGAGCGGATCGCCGTGCCATCGCCGAGCATCGAAATCAGCACCTCGGCCTGCGCCGCCAGTGCCGGTGTCGCGACAGCTTCGGCGCCGGCCGCGGCCAATGCTTCCAGCGGTGCCGACGAACGATTCCACACGCGGACCCGATGCCCGGCTTTCAGCAGGTTCAGCACCATCGGTGCGCCCATCGTGCCCAGACCGATAAATCCCAGTTCCATGTCGCGTTCCTCTCTCGATGAGGTCTTCAAGTCCGTTTGTGCAATGACCCATGTTTGCGATTGTACGTGTACAGGCGTACATTTCAAGTGCCGCGATGATTCATTCTTCGCGGCAAGGGTTTCAAACACACCTTTACCCAAGGCAAGGAGGCTTTATGCAATTCGGGATCTACACCGTTGGCGACGTCACGCAAGACCCTACCAACGCCCGTACCCCCAGCGAATCCGAGCGCATCCAGGCCACCCTGCAAATTGCGCAGAAGGCCGAAGACATCGGACTGGACGTGTTCGCCACCGGCGAGCACCACAATCCCCCGTTCATCACCTCCTCTCCCACCACGCTGCTGGCCTACATCGCAGCCAAGACCCAACGCATCATTCTCTCGACGTCCACCACCCTGATCAGCACTAACGATCCGGTGCGTCTGGCCGAAGAATATTCGCTGCTGCAAAACCTCTGCGGCGGCCGTATGGACCTGATGCTCGGCCGGGGCAACACCGCGCCGGTCTACCCCTGGTTCGGCAAGAGCATCGCCGACGGTCTGCCACTGGCGATGGAAAACTACCGCCTGCTGCACCGGCTCTGGCGCGAAGAAGACCTCAACTGGAGCGGACGCTTTCGCACCCCGCTGAAAAACTTCACCTCGATCCCGCGGCCCCTCGATGACCTGCCGCCCTTCGTCTGGCACGGCTCGATCCGCACCCCGGAAATCGCCGAACAGGCGGCGTATTACGGCGACGGTTTTTTTGCCAGCCACATCCTCTGGCCCCGTGAGCACTTCATGGCGCTGGTCGAGTTCTACCGCGCGCGGTTTGCCCATTACGGTCACGGCACGCCGGAGCAGGCGATCGTCGGTCTCGGCGGGCATATTTTCATGCGTCGCAACTCGCAGGATGCGCGCCGTGAATTCCGTCCCTACTTCGACAACGCCCCGGTGTACGGCCACGGTCCATCCCTGGAAGAATTCATGGAAATGACCCCGCTGGCCGTCGGCAGCCCTCAGGAAATCATCGACAAGACCCTGACCTTCCGCGAGTACTTCGGCGACTATCAGCGCCAGCTGTTCCTGTTCGACCATGGCGGCATTCCGCTGAAAACCGTGCTGGAACAACTCGACATGTTCGGCAAGGAAGTGTTGCCGGTGCTGCGTGAAGAAACCCGCAAACGCCGCTCGCCGCTGGCGGCCGACGCGCCGACGCATGCCAATCGCCTGGCCCGTTTGCACGAGTTGCAAACGCCACCCACCGATCCGCGCTCCGACGTGAAGGCCCCACGACACGATAGCGTGACCGGCCACTGAACCTGTGGGAGCGAGCTTGCTCGCGAAGGGGCCGTCACGTTCAACAGCATCATTGACTGATGGACCCCTTTCGCGAGCAAGCTCGCTCCCACATTGATCTCACAATGATCAGGCAGCGCCTTTCAACAGGCGCTGCGCATCCATCGCCACAACCACATCATCGTGGATCAAACGGGCCAGATACTGACCGTAACCGGTCTTGCTCATGCTGCCCGCGTGCACCAGCAATTGCGCGTCGTCGATCCAGCCCTTGTTGTAGGCGATCTCTTCGAGGCAGGCGATTTTCAGACCCTGGCGTTTCTCGATGGCCTGGACGAAATTGCCCGCTTCCATCAATGCATCGTGGGTGCCGGTATCCAGCCACGCCATGCCACGGCCCATCACCGACACGTTCAGTTTTCCGCGTTGCAGGTAGACATTGTTGACGTCGGTAATCTCCAGCTCGCCGCGCGGCGACGGCTTGATGTCGGCGGCAATCTGCAGCACTTCGTTGTCGTAGAAATACAGGCCGGTGACGGCGTAGTTGGACTTCGGATCGCTCGGTTTTTCGCAGATGCTCAAGGCCTTGCCGGCAGCATCGAATTCCACCACGCCAAAGCGCTCGGGATCGGCCACGTAGTAACCGAACACTGTCGCGCCTTCATCACGAGACGCCGCTTGCAGCAGGGTTTCACCGAAGCCGGCGCCGTAGAAAATGTTGTCGCCGAGCACCAGGCAGACGTTGTCTTCACCGACGAATTCGCGACCGATGATGAACGCCTGCGCGAGGCCGTCCGGGCTCGGTTGTACCGCGTAGCTCAGGCTCAGGCCCAACTGGCTGCCGTCGCCGAGCATGCGCTGGAAGCCCGGCAGATCTTCCGGCGTGGAGATGATCAGGATCTCGCGGATTTCCGCCAGCATCAGCACCGACAGCGGGTAGTAGATCATCGGTTTGTCATACACCGGCAGCGACTGTTTCGAGACGCCCAGGGTGATCGGGTGCAGACGCGAACCGGCGCCGCCCGCCAGCAGAATTCCTTTGTACTTGGCCATGCTTTTTTCCTTTCAAGCAGTGAGATTTGAATGACTGAATGTTCAGGCCACGAGGGCTTCGTCGCGTTGCTCGCCGAGGCGCTCCAGTGCGTAGGCACCGGACATCACCCGCACCCACCAGGCGCGGTTGTCCAGATACCAGTCGACGGTTTTCTGCATGCCGCTTTCGAAGGTTTCCTGCGGCGTCCAGCCCAGCGTCGCGTGGATTTTTCCGGCATCGACCGCGTAGCGTTTGTCGTGGCCCGGACGATCCTTGACGAAGGTGATCAGGTCGCGGAAGTGCGCAACACCCGCCGGTTTCTCCGCACCGCGCGCTTCGAGCAGGTCGCACAGGGTGTGCACCACTTCCAGGTTGGTCTTCTCGTTGTGGCCGCCGATGTTGTAGGTCTGCCCGACCTCACCGCGCGTGACCACCGCATACAAGGCGCGGGCGTGATCCTCGACGAACAGCCAGTCGCGAATCTGCGCACCATCGCCGTACACCGGCAACGGCTTGCCTTGCAGCGCATTGAGAATGACGTGAGGAATCAGTTTTTCCGGGAAGTGATACGGCCCGTAATTGTTCGAGCAATTGCTCATCACCACCGGCAGGCCAAAGGTGCGATGCCAGGCGCGGACCAGATGATCTGAACCGGCCTTGGTCGCCGAGTACGGCGAACTTGGCGCATACGGCGTGCGCTCGGTGAACGCCGGATCTTCGGGCTCCAGGTCGCCATACACTTCATCGGTGGAAATGTGATGGAAACGGAACGCCGCCTGACGCTTAGCGTCCAGTCGGTTCCAGTAACCACGCGCCGCTTCGAGCATCGTGTAGGTGCCGACGATGTTGGTTTCGATGAAGGCTTGCGGGCCATCGATCGAGCGGTCCACATGGGACTCGGCGGCCAGGTGCATCACCGCATCCGGTTGCAGACGCGCGAACAGTTCGTCCAGCGCCGGCTTGTCGCAGATGTCGACCAGACAGAACCGGTAACGCGGCGAATCGGACACATCGGCCAGCGATTCAAGGTTGCCGGCGTAGGTCAGTTTGTCGACGTTGATCACTTCACATTCGGTCTCTTCAATCAGAAACCGCACCACGGCCGAGCCAATGAAGCCCGCGCCCCCTGTCACTAAAATTTTCATCAGCGCCTCCCCTGGCAAAATGATGACTTAACGTCCTTCGATGCTGTGTGCGGGTCAGTTCAACAACGCCACCCAGTATTGCGACAGCCCTTGTTCGAGAATCAGCAGTGTCTGGATGCAGACGAAGCTTTCGTCGGTGGTCGCCGAGGTCGCATTGAGCGGGCCGAATCCACCGTCCTGCTTCTGATGGGAAGCGATCCAGTCTTTCGATTCCTGCAAATACGTCGGCTGCGCGTCGAGCAGATACATCGCTGCGATGGCCATGTAAGTGCCCACCAGACTGACCGCTTTGCCCGGCCGGTAATGGAACGAGCCGTTGGCCAGTTGCAGGCTCTGCAGCCAGGCGACGGTCTGTTCGGCATCGACGATGCGTCGGTTGAGAATGAACAGCGTCGACACCACGCGGTACACCGAAAACGCGTCCGGCGGATACCCGGGCTTATTGGCGAAACCGCCGTCGACCGAGCGGCAGCGCAAGGCAAACGCCATCACGCCCTGCTCGTCCGGCGCCTTGGCTTCAAGCGCATGTAGCGACAGCACCGCCAGATTGGTGTGCCAGATGTCCGAGCCGAAACCCGGTACATCGCCGAACCCTCCATCGGGGTTCTGACACGCTTGCAGGTAACGCACGCAACCGCCGATATCGTTCGGCAACGCGCCCAGCACTCGCAGCGACAGCACCGCGCAGTAGGTCGCGAACACATCGCTCAGATGCCCCGGTTGCTCGGCAAATCCACCGTCGGTGTTTTGTGAAGCCCTGATGCAATCGATCAGGCTGGCCTTGTTTTCGATTTGCAGACCCAGCGCGTGCAAGTCCGAAATCACGTGCAACCCGGAAAACACCTGCCAGGTCTTGTCGGCACGGAACCCCAGCGGCGCGGTTTCGGCTGTCAGCCCGTAAGGCGTTTCGTTCGATGCCCGGGCCTTGGCCAGCCACGCCAGATAACGCTGCAGATCAACATTGATGGTCGGCACGCCATTCGGATGAATGCGCTGCACATCACCACCGCCATCGATCACTTGCAGCTCACGGTTTACCAACGCCGCATCGTCATGATGAGCAACGGCAGCGGCCGGCTCGATAGACTGCAAGGCGTGGGCCGCGGCGAGCTGGGTTTTCAGGCTTTTCAGGTGCAACGGCAGGTACGTCAGGTTGCCAATGCTGAAGATCCCCGGCTGACGCGGCGGCGCCCAGAACTGCCGAATGAACGGCACGGTCGGGTCATCCGGGGTCGACCAGAAATAGCCCTTGCCCATGAACAGACCGCCATTGCGGGCGTCATGAAACTCCAGCAACGCTGCCGTCACCGAAGCCCGATCCGCTTCGCTCGCGCCGGACGGCAAGGCCTGAATCGCCTGCAACAGCAACGCCACGTCGTAGGCGGTCTTGATCGGAAATGGCGACTCGTGATTTTTGTACGAGGTGTGCCAGTCGCAACGCACTTTGCCGTTGATCCCGACCCGATCCCAATACCCGCCGTACGCCGGATCGCGGAACAGCGCCAGGGTTTGCAGCAGGAACGAGCGGGCGAGATTCGACAACGCATTGTCGTCGCGCGCATCAGCCAGTTGCGCCAGCACCAGGCTGACCTCAGCACGCACGCCGCAACGGGTCAGCGCCACATCGACACAGGATTGGCTGTCGCTGCCGGCCACCCGGCCAATCAGGTTTTCTGCATGAATCTGCAAGTGCCCGACCAAGCCGAGACCCGACGGCTGATTGTCGATACGCGCGAGCAAGGCCGTGGCGCTGATGTCGAGATCGATCGAGGTCGCCAGTTCCAGCGGCGTCGACCAGTCGCTGCTGTACAGTCCGGCGACTGTGGAACGGGCGTAAAGCGCTTCGACCTTTTCCAGCAGGCCGTGGATCGCTGCATTGTTCGCCGCGTCCTGCGGCACCCGGCGCTGATAGGCAATCAATGCCGCCAGCGCGTCCAGTTGCAGCGCCAGCGTGCGGCAGCGCCCGGAGCCGTGCGGCGTCCAGTAGCGGTCGGCCAGTTCGTGGAAACCGCCATTCGACGCATCATGCAAACGCATCAGCCCGTCATGGGCAAAACGCAGTTCGACATCGTCGCCGTGCTCGGCCTGATAGAGCGTCGCGGCGACCTGATCCTGCAACTGCTTGTCGCTGGAAATCGCGACCTCGCCACTGGCATCGGTCACGGCGAAAAAGCCGCCGTGGTCGATGTCCTTGAGGCCTTGATCAAATAGAAACTGCGGATGCAGTGACATGGTGAATCCCTCTTCCTTGAGGTTAAGCGGCTTTGCTTTCGGTCAGCGACACAACGCTGCCCTGGCACAACTCGATGATGCGCGTCGCGGCGCGGGCGGCACCTTCGCCATCCGGTGCGGCCACTTGCTGATGCGGTGCGTAGTAGGTCGAAGCATCGGTGTCTTTTTCCAGTTCACCCTGGATCAGCTCGACGATCGCATCGCGGTCGTGGCCCAGATGCGTCGGGAAACCCAGCAGCTCCAGACGGCGCAGCGCCTCGAGTTCGTGGTACTCGGACTTTGACGGCAGCACGAACAGCGTCGGAATCTGCAGTGCGGCGATTTCCGTCACGGTGATCCAGCCCGGCGCCGAAATCAGCAGGCTGGCTTCGCGCAGCAGGCCCATCCAGTCCGGGTAGTACGGCACGCAGACGACGCCGTCCTGAGCCTGGATATCCTGACGGCCCAGCAACACCAGTTTCAGTTCCGGATTGCGCTCGCGCAGGATCTTGAAGCTGTCCAGATAGGCGGCGAGCAGCGCGTCCTTGTTCTGGGCAAACATCGTGGTGCCGCTGATCGAAGCCACAATGAACGGCGAGTCGCCGAGGTTCAGTTGCTCGCGCACGTTCAAACCGGTCTGCACATTGATGTCGCGGATCATCGGACCAACGAAATGCGCCTTGCCGCTGACCAGTGCTTCGGCCACCGGCGTGCCCTGATCGAGGGACGCCACGTACGGTTTGTCGGTCAGCACCAGTTGGCTCTGATTGATCATCCAGTTGAACTGGCTGTGCAGCGCGGTGCGGGCCCGGGCCATTTCCAGCGCATTGACTTCGAAACCGCCGTCGGCCAGATCATGGTCTTCGAGCTGGCACAGGGTGAAGTCGTAGCGCTCGGTGACGAACACCAGCGGCGTGCCGCTGAAAATCGCGGCCAGGCAGGCGGCCATGTTGTAGTCCGACACCAGGGCAGTCGGCTTGTACTCGGCGATCAGCGCCAGGTAAGACAGAATCCGCTCGCCGGACAAGAAGGTATTGGCGATATAACCGCCAATGTAATTATTCCAGTCGAGCTCTTTCGACAAGTTGCTCTTTTTCGAGTAATCGACCAAACGACCGGCAATATCCACAACTTCTACGCCAGACTTTTCGAACATCGGCGTGAAGGTCGGCTGCAAGGAAGCCAGTGCCACGGTCAATGGCATGTCCGGACGCTGTTTCTTGATCGCCTGAGCGATGGACAGCGCGCGCATGTTGTGACCGGAACCGGTTGGATTGGGGGCAAATAAAATCATTCTTGAATCTCCATTAGTTGAACAACGCCATGAACCACAGTGTTTTCCAATACATCCCTTATAACCACCGAGTACGGCTTGATAACGGCACCGTCACCAATATTCAGTGGACCTACCAAGATGGCGCCCTCGCCAATAACGCAACGACTTCCAATGCGCACCGGTGCCTCCTCCCAAGGCAGTGAGCGGAAAGAATGATCATGGGTGGAGGCCACGATCGTGACCCCCTCGGACAACTCGCTGAAAGCACCGACGGATACGCCGCCGGCCGCCTCGATAACCACACCGGCCGCCAGTCGTGCGCCGGTGCCCAATTCGATGCCGCCCAGTTGCGACATGCCGCCCTGACGGTTGCTGCGCCCGATCAGAATGCAGTCCCGGGCGATTTCCACCGACGCTCCACCGCGCAATTCGGCATCGATCAGGGCGTCGTCGCTGATGTCCCAGGTCTGGGTGTCGGGGTTCAGCGACTTGAGCCGCGCGACCGACTGCGTTGACCGATCGAGCATCGACGGCAAGCCCTGGCGCGCCCGCTCCCGGACTTTGGCCAGCACCGATTCCGGGCTCGGCCGGCCATCCTCGACCACAGTGCGCCGGGCAATGACCCGCGCCGGGCGGCCGACGACGATTGCGTCCGGCGGCACATCGGCGGTTACCAACGCGCCAGCCGCCACCACGGCCCCGGCACCGATGGAGACACCGGCAGCCACGGTGGCCTTGGCGCCCAGCCAGACATTTTCGGCAATCCGAACCGGCGACTGCGCCGTCCCCAGGCACTGCGCACCGGTGGCGAACATGCTGGATTTACCGATGGACGCATACTGCAAATCGCACCTGAAGCCGATGAAGCAGTCATCGCTGATCTGCACATGTGTCAGGCGACTGCCGGCACGCACCCAGACGTGCCGGCCAAGTTCACTCGCACTATCAACAATCGTCGAAACTTCAATTACGTTTATGTCGTCCACAATAAAGCCTCATTCCATTGATGCCGGGCACATAAAAATTCGATAGGCGTGCGTATCCCGCAGATATAAATCCGCCAGTGCACAAATAATAATTAACTGTTTATTTAAGGCTTCTACTCAAAGCACGCGAGACATTGCGTCCGCGCCACTTATTAACTGACCGGTTCATTCAACTGTCATTACTCATTAACAACAGATAGAAGTTCACACTTGAGCCGAAGACCAAGTCAGTTATCGAGATGAGAAAAAGCCGATTCAAGTCTGTCCGTGACTCAGATGGAGCTCCCTTCCGAGGAATAGTCCTTTAGTACGAATGTTATAGTACAGACGATTTTGTTTTGCAATAGGTGTCAGAATGGTTATCTCGTTTTAGTCTAAAAATTTATTGAACTTTTATGGTGCACGCTTGTACTAAAACGGTCTTATATGCACAGCGACGGTGCACATTCGCGGGTCGCGTAGATTTGCCCCAGCGCTTACAGGCATCTGGAGGTCGACCCCAGACACTCCGACAGTACCCGCGAAAGCTACGGTGACGGCTCTAACTCCCTTTGGCCTGGAGCCGTCATGCCCGCACCTATCACCGTTCTGCGCGACACCCATCCCCTGCCCGTACTCGACGCCTGCAAATGGGAAAAGCTCGAGGGCGACCCACACACCGTCAACCTCAACGCCTACACCAGCGAAGACGGCAGCAAGATCATGGGCACCTGGATCTGCACCCCGGGCAAGTGGCGGGTGGACTATGTGAAGTGGGAGTACTGCCATTTCCAGGAAGGCTACTGTGTGATTACCCCGGACGGCATGGAGCCGATCCACCTGCGCGCCGGCGACATCTTCGTGGTCGAGCCAGGCATGAAAGGTACCTGGGAAGTGGTCGAGACCGTGCGCAAATATTTCGTGTTCGCCTGATACAAAAAAAGCCGGGAAACCACCCGACGTGATTTCCCGGCAACACCTACTGCATCTGAATTGCAGACCTGTGACGAGCACAGGCCTGACGACGATTACTGCGGCTTGCGATAGCTGTTGATGATCGCCGAGAAGTCCTTTCCACCTTCCCCACGCTGACTCATCGCCTGATACAACTGCTGCGCCACGGCGCCCAGCACCACCGGCTGATGGGCCTGACGCGCCGCTTCGGTGGCCAACCCCAGATCCTTGAGCATCAGCTCGGCGCCGAAGCCGCCGGTGTAACCGCGCGAGGCCGGTGCCGTTTCAACGATGCCCGGCCACGGGTTGTACATCTCCGAACTCCAGCAACGCCCGGTCGAGCTGTTGATGATCCCGGCGAGCACCGTGGTGTCGATGCCCAGCGCATCGCCCAGCGCCATCGCCTCGCTGACGCCGACCATCGAAATGGCGAGCAACAGGTTGTTGCAGATCTTGGCGATCTGCCCGGTGCCGACCTCACCGCAATGCACGATGTTGCGGCCCATCTGCGCCAGCACCGGTTGCAGGGTGGCGAACAGTTCCGGAGTAGCACCGACCATGAAGGTCAGCGTCCCGGCCGTGGCGCCGCCAGTGCCGCCGGACACCGGCGCATCAGCCATGGCCACGCCTTGTTTGGCAGCAGCCGCCGCGACATCGCGCGCCGTCTGCGGATCGATGGTGCTGCAATCCACCGCTGGCACACCTTTACCGATTCCGGCCAGCACGCCATCTTCACCGAGCCAGACGCTGCGTACATGCACGGCGGCGGGCAACATGGTGATCACCAGTTCTGCGTCTTCAGCAGCTTCGCGAGCCGAAGCGCGGATGGTGCCGCCCAGCTGCTCGAGTTCCGCCAGCACGGTTTTGTTCAGGTCCACCAGATTCAGCGAATGCCCAGCCTTGATCAGGTTGCGCGCCATCGGCGCGCCCATGTTGCCCAGACCGATAAATGCGATTTTCATGGCCATTCCTCAGCGCAGGTTGATGGTGGTGTTCACGCCGTCGTTGACGCTGTCGTCATCGAACCAGCGCGCCGTGACCGTTTTGGTCTGGGTGTAGAACTGCACCACTTGCTTGCCGTACGGGCCGAGGTCGCCGAGTTTCGAACCGCGCGAACCGGTGAAGCTGAAGAACGGTACCGGCACCGGAATCGGGATGTTGATGCCGACCTGGCCGACGTCGATTTCAGTCTGGAATTTACGCGCCGCCGCACCGCTCTGGGTGAACAGGCCGGTGCCGTTGCCGAACGGGTTGGCGTTGACCAGCGCGATGGCCTGATCGAGGGTGTCGACTTCCAGCACCACCAGCACCGGGCCGAAGATTTCCTGGGTGTAGATCTGCATGTCGGTAGTCACCCCGGAGAACAGGGTCGGGCCGACGAAATTGCCTTTCTCGTAACCCGGCACGCTGATGTCGCGACCGTCCAGCTCGAGTTTGGCACCTTCCTTGATGCCGCTTTCGATCAGATCGAGAATCCGCGCCTTGGCCTTTTTCGAAATGACCGGACCGACATCGGTGCCCGGCTCGTTGCCGGCGTTGACCTTGAGTTTCTGCGCCAGCGCTTTCAGATCCGGCAGCCACTGCTTGGCCGCGCCCACCAGCACCACCACCGAGGTGGCCATGCAACGCTGTCCGGCCGCACCGAAACCGGCACCGACCAGTGCATTGAGCGCTTGCTCACGATTGGCGTCCGGCAGCACCACCGCGTGGTTCTTCGCGCCCATCATCGATTGCACGCGCTTGCCGTGTTTACCGGCCAGGTCATAAACGTGGGTGCCGACGGCGGTCGAACCGACGAACGAAACGGCCTTGATGTCTTTGTGGGTGCACAGGCCATCGACCACGTCTTTGCCACCATGGACGACGTTCAGAACACCAGCTGGAATGCCCGCTTCAATCGCCAGTTCCACCAGCAGCATGGTCGACAGTGGATCCTGTTCGGACGGCTTGAGCACGAAGGTGTTGCCGCAGGCGATGGCCATCGGGAACATCCACAGCGGAATCATTGCCGGGAAGTTGAACGGGGTGATGCCGGCGCAGACGCCGATCGGCTGGCGCAGGGTGTAGGTGTCGACGCCGCCGGCCACGTTCTCGGCGAACTCGCCCATTTGCAGGCTGCCGATGGAGCAGGCGTGCTCGACCACTTCCATGCCACGGAAAATATCGCCCTCGGCATCGGCAATGGTCTTGCCCTGCTCGGCGCTCAGCACCACGGCGATGCGTTTGGAATGCTCGCGGATCAGCGCTTGCAGCTTGAGCATGATGCGCATGCGCGCGCCGATCGGGGTCAGCTTCCAGGTCTGGAAGGCGCGCTGTGCGGCGCTGACGGCGGCGTCGACTTCAGCGGCGGTGGCGAACGGGACTTTAGCCAGCACTTGCTGGGTCGCCGGGTTGACGATGTCGTGCCATTCGGTGGTCTGCGACTCGACCCACTCGCCGTCGATCAGCAGCTTGACCTTCTGGACCGTGGTTTCGTTGGGCGTAAGCGATGCGTTCATGCTGGTCTCCAGAAATTGTTTTTATCTTGGGAGCCAAGGCGAAAGGTTCGCCTTGAGATGAGGCGTGTGTCGCGAATTGGTTGTCGGACTGTTTTTGGAGTATAGATGTGCAAACTTCTAATAAGAACGCACATATAAGCCCGTCCATCATGCAAAAAAACATCACCTCTCTAGGCTCGCTGAACTGGGACGACCTCAAGTTTTTCCTCGAAGTCGCCCGTACCCGCAAGGCCAGCACGGCGGCCAAACGCCTGGCGGTGGACTACACCACCGTGTCGCGGCGGATCAGTTCGCTGGAATCGGCGCTCGGCACTTTGCTGTTCGAAAAGTCGCGCACCAGCGGTTTTGTGCTGACTGCCGAAGGCCAGCGCCTGCTGAGTTATGCCGAGTCGATCGAAAGCACGCTGCACATGGCCTGCGAGCAGGTGTCCGGCTCCGGCGTCGCGCTGTCGGGGCATGTGCGGATGGGTTGCACCGAAGGTTTCGGCAGCTTCTTCATCACCCCGCAACTGAGCCACTTCGTCGACGCCTACCCGGCGATCTCGGTGGACATCCTGCCGTTGCCGCACTTCATCAGCCTGTCCAAACGCGAAGCCGACATCGTCATCGCCCTCGAACGCCCGGAACACGGGCCGTACGTGTGCTGCAAACTCTGCGACTACCGCTTGCAACTCTACGCGACCCAGGAATACCTCGACAAACACCCACCGATCCGCCGCCCCGCCGATTTGGGCAAGCATCAATTCATCAGTTATGTGGATGACCTGGCGTTCAGCTCGGAGCTGCTGTATCTGGCAAACGTGGTGCCCGGCGCCAGCGCGAACTTGCGCAGCACCAGCGTGATCGCGCAATTCGTGGCGGCGCAGCAGGGGCGCTCGCTGGCGATTCTGCCGTGCTTCCTTGCGGCCCAGGATCCGCGCCTGTTGCCAGTGTTGCCGGAGGAAATCGACATCACCCGGCAGTTCTGGATGTACTGCCGGGAGGATCTGCGCAAGCTCAAGAGGATTACCCTGTTGTGGGATTACATCCGCGAAGTGACCGAGCGCAATCAGGCGCTGTTGATGGGGCAGACCCGCGAAATGCAGTTCGCCGACTAGTCGGCGCTGACCACGATCGACACCCGGCGGTTTTCGGTGCGGCCGGCGGCAGTGTCGTTGGAGGCGACCGGTTCGCGACTGCCGAGGCCTTGCAGCTGAATGTTCTCTTCTTTCATGCCAACCGACGTCAGCACTTTGCCGACGCTTTTCGCGCGACGCAGAGACAGCTGCTGGTTGTAGGTTTCCTTGCCCGAAGCGTCGGTATGGCCATCGACCCGCACGCGCTCGATGCCGACACCCAGCAACGCTTTGCCGATGCGCTCGACGATTTCGGTACTTTGCTTGTTCAGGCTTTCGACATCGCTGCCAAACAGCACTTTGCCCGACAGGCCGAACTCCCAGCCGTCATCGGTCAACTCGAAGCCTTGCTGCTTGAGGACCGCGACTTGGGCAGGCGTCAGACCCTTTTGTGGAGCGGTCTGGCAACCGGTCAGGGCCAGCATGGCCGTCAGCAACAGGGTGGAAAACAGTCGAAAGGAAAGTGAGAACACGGGCATCAGCTCCTGGTTTGAACGGAATCGACCGGGTGCTCCGACCCGGCCGTGAATTGGGCGCCGCGCGACAAACGCTTGGCTTGGTACATCGCGGCATCCGCCGCATCGAGCAAGGTGCCGGGCGTGGCGCCATGATCGGGGTAAACGGCGATGCCGATACTGAGCGAAGTCACGACACTGCTGTCGCCTGGCAGCGCAATCGGGATGTCCATGCTGGCGAGGATCTTGTCGGCAATGCGCTCGGCGTCTTCGGTCTTGTGCAGGGGCGTCAGCAGAACGGCAAATTCATCACCGCCCAGACGCGCCACCAGATCTTCCTCACGCAACTGCGCTCGCACCCGATCCGCTACCGCCACCAGCACCGCGTCGCCGGCGGCATGACCGAAGCTGTCGTTGATGTCCTTGAATCGATCGCTGTCGAGAAACAGCACCGCCACGCGCTCGTTCAGTTTGTGGGCGCTGCGTAGCGCACGAATCAGGCGGCCTTCGAAAAAGGCCCGGTTCGGCAATCCGGTGAGGCTGTCGTGACTGGCCTGGTGGGCGAGGGTTTCGTTCTCGCTTTGCAGGTGGGTTTGCCAGTCTTCGAGTTCGTCGAGCAGGGCATTGAAGTCATTGCCCAGGTTGTCGAGCTCGGCAATCTTTGCCCGGGGTACGCGTCGATCGAGTGCCCGCTCGCTACGGGCGGCATGCGCCACTGCAGCCAGGCTGTGCAACGGGCCGATGATCCTGCGCAACTGGCGACGCGCCAGATAGAGCGCGACCCAGGCGCTGATCGCCGTACAAAGAATGATCCCCGCCAGACCGCTCAACAGAAAGCGCATCAGGCTGCCGCCGTGGCCGATCAGCAAAATGCGCCCGATTTCGCGATCCTGATGCAGGATCGGCAGGCTGATGGGTTTTTCCAGAATGACCCGCGCGACCTGCATCTCCAGTTCGGAAAACAAGCCGTTCTCCGGACGCTGCCAGCGCGCGAGCAACTGGCCCTGAGTGTCCAGCACCTGGGCATCCGCCACTTCTTCGGTCGAGGCGATCAGCGCCAGCGCTTCGGTCGCGGCGGCCTTGTCGTTGAACACCACGGCGGCTTCCACGGTGTAACTGATCGAGCGGGCGATCAAGTGCAGGTTGTGATCGGCATACACCCGCAGCGCCAGCACCCCAAGCAGCGTCAGCGACACACTGGCCATTGCCACGGCGACCAGCGCCACAATCAGGTTGCCACGGCCGATGACCGAGCCGAGTGTCGGGCGCCCTGTGGATTTGTCGCGTCTCATGGCACCGCCGGTTTGCGGCGCGACAACTGCAGCACGCTGGGATGAATGCGCACGCCGCTGCGGGCGACGGAGTCGAGATTGACCTCGAACGACACTTGTTCATCGCCGACCCGCAGGCAGAACAGGCTGCCGACCGTGCACTGATCGCCGCCTTCACTGATGCTCAGCACCGGATGGCCGATCAGGGATGCGAACAGCCGGCTGCGTTCGTCGGTCGTGAGTTTGCCGATGTAGACCGCGTCGCACTCGCTGACGATGGCCGGATTGTCAGCCAACAGTCGCCGCACGATGACCGGACGCCCCGTGGCCTGGGTCGTACCCTTGACCAGGTCGTCGGTGTATTCGGTCGGGCCAACGATGCACAGGCGCAACTGCGCCGGCTCTACCGGCCAGCGCGCGTAACTGAGGATACCGAGGACAACCTGGGTGACGGATTTGGCCCGCTGCTCGGCCATGCCCGCCGGGGGTTGAGTCTGGGCAGCGGCCACACCCGAGAGCAAACAGAGCACACCGGCAAGCAACGCCCGCTTGCAGCCAACTACGCGCTCTGTCGCCCAGACAGCCACCTTCATGCAGGGATTCTCTTGGATCGTTACGAAATGATGCCGCAACGATAGCATAGCGTTGGAACGCCAGCGATACAGCGACCTCTGACCGGTCGGTCAATTATCGGCGGCAATCGAAGGCACCTTCATCCTTTATGCGGCGTCCCTTCTTCCAGTTCCAGCATCAGTCCGCTCAAGCGCTTCACCTTGCGCTGCACCGCCTCTTCAAACACACCACCCCGAGGCTCGATCAAGGTGAACCAGTCCTTGGCCCGGGTAATTCCGGTGTAGATCAGTTCCTTGGTCAACACGGGATTCAGGGCGTCCGGCAGGATCAACGCGGTATGGGCAAACTCCGAGCCCTGCGACTTGTGCACAGTCATCGCATAGACGGTCTCGACATCGTTGAGCCGGCTCGGCAGCACGAAACGCACCCCGCCACGCCCATCGTTACGCGGGAACGCCACTCGCAAAACCGACTTACCGGCATCCGGCCCATCGCGCTCAGGCAGTTTCAGGGCGATACCGATGTCACCGTTCATCAGCCCCAGACCGTAGTCATTTCGGGTCATCAGCACCGGGCGGCCTTCGTACCATTGCTGGTCGCTTTCGATCAGCCGCGCCTTGAGCAACGCATCAGTGATGCGCTGGTTCAGCCCCTCGACACCCCACGGCCCTTTGCGCACTGCGCACAACAACTGGAAGGTATCGAAGGCCCGCAGGACGTCACTCGCCCAGTCGGTCCAGCCCGGGCTCTCGAGCGGCGTTCCGCTCGCCGGACGTCGATCGCGCAAGACGCTCAGATAGTGTCGATATCCGTGAGGGCCTACGTCGTGCCCATCGAGCACCAGGTGCTCAAGGTTCCGGTCGTGTTCGTTCTGAAGCGGCAACGAAAACACATCACCATGGGTTCTGGCGTCCAGTAACTGGCGAGCCTCGACCGGGAGTTGCTGATTCACCCGTCGCGCCAGTTGACCGATGCCGCTGCCCTCGCCGAAACGCCGCGAGTGACGCAACATCACCACTTGCTGGGCCAACGGATGCGAACCATCAGTGCCTTCGTGCAGGCCGCTGTCCTGCAGGGATTCGCCGCTCACCTGTTCCAGCCACTGGCGGGTCTGCGCACTGTACCAACCGGCTTCGGCATCACGGCACAAATCTCCCAGCACCGCACCAGCCTCCACGGAGGCAAGTTGATCCTTGTCGCCCAGCAACACCAATCGGGCATGAGGCGGCAAGGCATCGAGCAGGTTGGCCATCATTTCCAGGTCGATCATGGACGCTTCATCGACCACCAGAACGTCCAGGGGCAGACGGTTACCGGCATGGTGGCGAAAGTGCCGCGTGCCGGGACGACTGCCGAGCAGGCGGTGCACCGTGGTCACTTCGGTCGGGATTTTTTCCCGGACACTGTCAGCAACTTTCAGCGACTGCACCTGCTGACTGATGGACTCGGTCAGACGCGCCGCCGCCTTCCCGGTAGGCGCCGCGAGGCGAATGCGCAATGGCTGATGCGCCTCGACCGCAGGTGCCTGGAGCAACGCCAGCAGACGGACCACCGTCGTCGTCTTGCCGGTGCCCGGGCCACCCGTGATGATGCTGAAAGCACTTCGGGTGGCCAGGGCGCAGGCGAGTTTCTGCCAGTCGATGACATCCGCACGCTGCGCTGGATCGAACAGCTCGTCCAGCCGCCGTGCAAGATCGGACGGTGTCGCTTCCTGCTCCGCGAGTCGCTGACGCAATGCGCTGTCGATGCGCCGCTCGTAGGCCCAATAGCGCCGCAAGTACAAGCGTTTGCCGGACAGCACCAGCGGGCGCTCCTGAGCCGATGCACCTTCGTCGGCGGCCAGTGCCACCAGCGAACTGCCGGCCAGCACTTTGCACCAATGCGCTCCATCGAGGGTTTCGAGCAGTTGCGATGGCAGCAGCAACACGCCGGGTTGCGCATCCCCCTCCGGCGGCAGGGAAAGTGCAAAATCTGGCGCCTTGAGGGTTTCGAACAGGTCCAGGCAGACATGACCATGGCCGAGCTGGTGACTGGTCAATGCGGCGGCTAGCAACACCAGTGGATCGACATCGGGTGCCAACTCATGAAGAAAGGCCACGAATGCCTTGTCCAGTGCCCGCAACCAGCCACGCTCGACCCATTGGGTCAGCAACAGCAGCAAATCATCAGCACGGGTCAAGGGCGTCAGTTGCGCGAGGCTTTCGGCGGTCAGCGGCGTAGGCAGCAGGTCGGCGAATGTCCGGTTCATAGCAGTACTCCCTGTTCCCACGCGGGCTCGGCCTTGGGTTGCGGTTTGCCCTGGAACATGAGGTCCAGACGTTCGATCAGCGCCCTTGGTGGTCGCGCGAAGTAAACGCCACCGCCAGGAGCCCGTGTCCCACGCAGGAACAGATACAACGCGCCGCCGATATGCCGGTCGTAGTCGTAATCGGCGAGCCGCGCCTTGAGCTGACGATGCAGTGCCAACAGGTACAGCACGTATTGCAGGTCATAACGGTTGTCGAGGATCGACTGCTCCATGGCTCGCTCGGTGTACGCGGCGTCATCGACACCCAGCCAGTTGGATTTGTAATCGGCCACGTAGTAGCGGCCCTCGTGCTCGAACGTCAGGTCGATAAAGCCTTTGAACATGCCATTGAGCTGCACCGCTTCGGCGCCGACCCGGGCAACACCGTTGTGGGTGAACTGACGCACCTGTTCGTCGAGCTTGAGCACGTCGACTTTGTGACTGGCGAACCAGAACTCCATCTCGACTCGATATTGCTTCAATTGCTCAAGCACCACTGGCGGTTGGTCGAGCCCTGCGGGTAGTGGCAGTTTGAGCAAGTGTTGCAACCAATCGCCGAGGGTGGTGATCCAGCCTTCCCAGCCCCGACGGTTGCAACGTCGGGCAATTGCATCGTCCAGCGATTCGCGGGTGACCGCAAACCCTTCCTCCCCTGCCCACTCCAGCAAACCGTGAAGAAACGTTCCCGGATTCGGCCCGCGAGGGAAGCGGTGAATGTCGGCCCCGCCGGCGATGATCTCGCGCGGAGCTTCAGGATCCAGGCGTTCGTCGTCGAACAGTTTTTGCGCTTGCGGACTGTCGGGAGCTTCGTCATTGCCGACGCTCAAAACGTCACTGATGCGCAAGGCACTGTATGACGCGATCCACCAGTTTTCGCTAGCCCTGCGGCTCGGCAAAAGGGTGGCACGTAGCGTGGCTTCGTTACGCGGAGGCTGGTACTCCTCGCTTGTGGCCTCCGGCATTTCAACAACGCTCAGCGCCGAACAATCCTGTTGCAGATCGTCCAGCCAGCGGGCCAATCCGCTGGACTCATTCAACGTTGCGCCACCGCCCAACAGATAGCCCAGCGCAGAAAGATGCAGCACCGAGCTGCTGTGGTTACCGCGTTTGAGATCCGTCACCCCGAGCCAGCACGCATGTTGTGCGCGGGTCAGCGCGACGTAGAGCAAACGCAGATCCTCCGCCAGGCGCTCGTTGTCCGCCAGGGCGATCAGTTCAGCGTCGGGCTTCAGACTGATGCGGGCCTTGCCGGACTCATCGTGGTAATGCAGCGGCAATCGACTGCCATCCACGGGTTTGGCCGAGCAGATGAACGGCAGGAACACCAAAGGGTATTCAAGCCCCTTGGACTTGTGAATGGTCACGACCTTGACCAGTTGTTCGTCGCTTTCAAGACGCAGGATCTGCTCTTCACCTGCCTGCCCGGACAGCGCCAGATGCTCGGCCAGATGACGGATCAGCGCCTGCTCGCCATCGAGTTCCGACGCGGCCTGCTGCAACAACTCCGACAGGTGCAACAGGTTGGTCAGCACCCGTTCACCATCACTGCGGGCAATGAGCATCTGCGGCAGTTGAAAGTCGTGCAGCAGGC